>JANYDE010000165.1 GCA_025359915.1 Chamaesiphon sp. 336R_metabinner_41
ACACTTTTTTTGTGATATTTGAGTTTGGATGATTAATAAAAATTATAACTGATGCCGATCGGCTCCTAATTGCTGATGGATTCAATTCGATCGATCGAATTGAATGCCATTTTATTGACTTATTCAGCAAGCCCTAATTAACCACACAAATATCAAAGATCGATCGACCACATGACTGACACTTTACGGGAACAACTAACTGAATTACTCGACGAAGCTGAACTAGAGTGGTTAAAACCACATATCCAAAAAGATGCAGTAATCATCGTTGTTCCCGAACTCGATCTTTTGGATGTCGGCGTAGCAATTTCTAGCGACAATACTCAATCTATTCAGCATTGGATTAGCGAGCAATTGCTGGTAAAGCCATCACAAGAAATTCTCAATCGCTGGAATACTAATCCTAGTCAGCGGTTTCAAGCACTAATTATTCAACCATATATCCTAGTCAAAGAATTTGTCTAATATCTAAACATATTTACGATCTACTCTCTCTTGTTCTAGTAGATATAAAAAGACCTGACAATAAGGCTGATATTTACCATCTTCATCTGTACGACTATAATAATGAATTAATTTATCAATTTCATCAGCGGAAAGTGGTAATTCTAATTCTGAATCATTATAGATACTATCGATCAATCCTGTTCTTAGAGCTTTTAGTTTATTAATGTTTAAGCTTAGTCGCTCGATCGTTTCTGTGGCGACTGCTACTTTTTCTAATTCTCTACTAGGCAAAATCTGACCATCAGCCGCATATTCAAAAAAATCTTCACAATCTGCTATCAGTGGCGATACTAGCAACTCACTGTGGAACCAATCACCTTTGCCCATTCCACAATGTCTAGGTTCTTTTGGTTGGATCTTTTGCTGACAGGAAGCCAATAGATTAAAATAATCTAATTCTAAATGAGGATAGTCTGTCTGCGGTTGAAAATGTTCGATATGACTATCAGATGAAACAATTCGTTCGCCACAATAGCAGCAAATATGTCCTTGTTCAGAAATTAAGTGGTGATGAAATTGCTGTTTATCTTTACCGCGTAATAGTTCGTAGCTGGGTTGCCAATCTTCATTAGCTTGGGCTTTAAAATTTGCCAAAACTTCTGGCTCGTTAGTTTTACGAATATACTTCACCGACCAATAATCTCCCGCCGCTTAATTGTTGCTTCTGCTTTGATTAATTCTGGCTCAGATGTGCCGATTTTATCACCTAATTCTCGCACAATTTCTTTGGCACTCTCTAAGTCGTTATTATTAATATTTCTAAATAGTTCTGACATCCGCTCTTGAATTTCTTTCGGACGTTTGGAGACACCTAATATATCTTCTAAAATACGGTTACTATCCAATCCATAAGAACTATCTGGACGCTTCACAACCACATTATCACCATCATAATCGAGGATGTGAATACATTCAGGATTGACATGGCTCAAAACTTGTGGTGAGTGGGTGGTAACAATGAATTGACAGTTGGGGAATGTCTGAGTCAAGCGAGGAATAATCATCTGTTGCCATCCTGGATGTAGATGTAATTCTATCTCATCAATTAGCACAAGTGCTGACGCTTCTAAGGGATTATCTAGACTGTCACATCCCTCGGCTAGTTTTCTTGCCAAATAACCAACCATCGCTAATAAACTTTTCTCACCATCAGAAAGTAATTGCACCGCTATTTCTCTATCAAACTTTTTAATAGTTATTTGATTAATAGATCGCTTGAATGTTAAATTATCATAACCTTCTGCCGATCCTAGTAATGAATATATTGCTGTCCTCACAGCTACAAGTATAGGGTGACGATATTCGATATTGCCTGACAATCTACGTTCATTCTCTAAATCCTCTATCTCTTTAAACCATATAGAAAAGTATTTTAGAGAAATTATATTTTCTCCTTTATCCTTTAATTCCCCTTCCGACAGCGGCGATACAAACATTGACACATCATAGCTAAATTTCTCTGGATCTATTACTCGTCGATTTGGGAGGTAATATAAATAGCAATTTAGGAAATTAATTTTGGCATTACTAATAATGTTATTTCTAGAGTTTTGATATATTTCTTTTAAGTAATTTTCATCATTGTCATTGGCTGATTTTGCTATTTCCCAGCTAAGTTCATTACCTTCAGTACAAAACAATATTTTGTTGATAGTTCTATCTTGATCAATATGTATATCTGATTTGTATAGCCAGCTATTATCTCCAGGTGTTAGCGAGAGGTTAATTGCCTGAATCCGAGAATTATTATCTGTTTTTAGAGAAGGAGGATCATTGGTATTATAAGTCCTGAAATAGTATTTAACTAAAACATTAATGCAGTCGAGAATACTAGACTTGCCAACCCCATTAATGCCTACTAAGACAACAACATTGTGCTCTGTATTGAACACTAGGTGCAGATCTTTAATTCCCCGAAAATTGTGGAGCTTTAATTCTTTGACACGCATGATTCGATATGACATAAGGGGTAGAAGTGATCGATCTCAAACAAATGACTTTACTCGCCTTGTATTTATGATAACAAAATATGTCTACGACTGGATTAGAACAAGAAATAACGCTGCGCCATCGGTAAAATAGTCGCAGGTTCACAGGTAAGTAATTCCCCATCTGCTCTTACCTCATAAGTTTCAGGATTAACTTCCATCCGAGGTAGTGCATCATTCAACTTCATATCCAGCTTACTCACATTCCGAGTCCCCGATACAACTAAAGTCTGTTTTTTTAACTGCAATTGCTCTGGTATATATCGATCCATCGCTACCTGAGAAATAAACGTAAAAGCAGTATTATTTATCGCACCACCATAGCCACCAAACATCGGACGCATATGTACAGGCTGCGGGGTGGGAATACTCGCATTGGCATCGCCCATCTGTGCCCAGGCAATCATTCCACCCTTAATTACTGTTTCTGGTTTGACTCCAAAAAATGCAGGTTTCCATAATACTAAATCGGCAATTTTGCCAGACTCGATCGATCCCACATAATTACTAATCCCATGTGTAATCGCCGGATTGATTGTATACTTAGCAATATACCGTTTGGCGCGGAGATTATCCGCAGGTTGACTGTCATTTGGTAAACCGCCCCGTTGTACCTTCATTTTATGGGCAGTTTGCCAAGTCCGAATAATTGATTCGCCAATTCTCCCCATTGCTTGGGAGTCAGAAGAAATCATACTAAATGCGCCCAAATCGTGAAGAATATCTTCAGCCGCAATTGTTTCTCGGCGAATTCTGGACTCTGCAAAAGCGACATCTTCGGGAATACTCGGACTGAGATGGTGACACACCATCAACATATCCAAATGTTCGTCGAGCGTATTTAAAGTATAAGGGCGAGTCGGATTAGTTGAAGAAGGTAAAACATTCGCTTCCCCACAAACTTTGATAATATCTGGCGCGTGTCCACCCCCCGCGCCTTCGGTATGATAAGTGTGAATTGTCCGCCCTTTAAAAGCCGCAATAGTAGTCTCCACAAATCCCGCTTCATTCAACGTATCTGAGTGAATCGCTACCTGGACATCATACTCATCCGCCACATTCAAACAATTATCGATCGCCGCCGGAGTAGTTCCCCAGTCTTCATGCAATTTTAACCCAATTGCGCCCGCTTCCACCTGCTCTACCAAACCTTGAGGCTGACTGCTATTTCCCTTTCCCAATAAGCCAATATTCATCGGAAACGCATCCGCCGCCTGTAGCATCCGATGCATATTCCACACCCCAGGCGTACAGGTAGTTGCACTCGTTCCTGCTGCTGGTCCTGTCCCACCACCAATCATCGTTGTAATACCCGACGCGATCGCGACTTCTATCTGTTGAGGGCAGATAAAATGAATATGGGTATCAATTCCCCCCGCCGTCAAAATCGACCCCTCTCCGGCGATAATTTCGGTACCTGGGCCGATAATAATATCAACATGATCCTGAATATAAGGATTCCCCGCCTTACCTACTTTATAAATCTTCCCATCCTTAATCCCGACATCCGCCTTAATAATTCCCCACCAATCCAGAATCACCGCATTGGTGATCACCAAGTCTACCGCGCCGTCGGCATTAGAGATCGGCGACTGTCCCATTCCATCCCGAATTACCTTCCCACCACCAAATTTCACCTCATCCCCGTAGGTAGTCAAATCTCGCTCGATTTCGATCAATAATTCTGTATCGGCTAGCCGGACTCGATCGCCTGTAGTAGGGCCGTAAGTCTGAGCGTAGGCGCGGCGATCCATTCTATAACTCATATTCAGTATTATGCGATCGAAAGTTGCGAAAATCTATCACTTTAATATTACCTCGCTTACTATGATATCCTCAGATTACCGATCGAGAGGATGTCAACATGCAGCTTAAACCTTGGCAGTGGGCTATTCTAGTATCACCGATCGCGAGTATCATTATCTTCCTGTTGATTGCCGCTGGAGTCAAAATCCATGAGTGGGGACTGAACTGGATTTGGGGCGTATTTACACTGATATTTGTCGGTTGGCGGTGGTTGTTGGTGCGGTGGACAAAATCAGCAATTGGTAAAAATGCCGCCATTTTTGCAGCGGCTAGTCGAGAACTGGAATCGATTACGGCTAATGCTACCCCGCTGACTGGGGATACCGCCGAGCTGGTGACGACAGTATTGCAACAAGTTATTGCCCAGTCGCAGATCGATCGACCGATATGGGAAGATTGGGTGACATTTTGGGCGCGGTGTCAGGAATTGATTGTCGCCATTGCCAAGATTTATCATCCTGAAGTCAAATATCCGCTGTTGAATATCTATGTTACTCAAGCCTATGGATTGATTCGGGGTACCACTGACGATATGGATGAGTGGATGCAGAAATTAGCTCCAGCACTAGATCGAGTTACGATTGCTCAGACGTATGAAGCCTATGAGACGTATCAAAAATTAGCACCTTCAGCGCAGAAACTATTGAAAGTGTGGAACTGGGCGCAATGGATGATTAATCCGGTGAAAGCGATCGCCAAAACTGCCACCAAGGAAGCTGCTAACGTTGCTGATCGACAGTTGTTGGTCAATTTGGGTCAACTGACGCGCGAAGCTGCCCTGACGAACCTCTGTCGTCAGGCTGTGGCTTTATATAGTGGGAATATCCAGCCCTTGCCGACAACTGTTGAGAAAATCCCACCCGCCGTAAATACTCAAACTCTCCGCGATATTCTCACTGCTACCGAAGCACCAGCCAAAATCGAGCAGAAACCGATCAATATTTTGCTGGTAGGGCGCACTGGTGCTGGTAAAAGCAGTTTGATTAATACGCTATTCGAGGCAGAATTAGCCGTCGTTGATGTGCTGCCGAGTACTGACAAAATTCAAAATTATCAGTGGCAAATTCCCAGTGGTGAAAGTCTGACGCTGTGGGATAGTCCTGGTTACGAGCAAGCCAGTCGGGAGGATTTACGGGAGCAAGTGCTGACATATGCGGCGACTGCTGACTTACTGTTATTAGTCACGCCTGCACTCGATCCGGCATTGCAGATGGATCTGGACTTTTTGCAAGAATTGAAGAGCATACATCCTGATTTACCGATCATCACGATTGTAACTCAGGTCGATCGCGTCCGTCCATTGCGGGAGTGGACACCGCCCTACGATTGGCAATACGGAATGCGCCCGAAGGAAGTCGCTATCCGCGAAGCTACGGCGTATCGGCATGAATTTCTAGCTGAATACTGCGATCTAGTTTTACCCCTGGTTAATGCCGATCCTAGTATTGAGAGACAGGCGTGGGAGCTGGATACATTATCCCTGGCTTTGTTGCAATCGATCGAGCCAAGTAAGCAAATTCGCCTCGCCCGTTTTTTACGCAATCTGGATGCGCGAATTATCGCTGCTGCTGGGATAATCGATCGATATAGTCTGCAAATGACGACGACTCAGGGACTTACTCAACTACTCAAAAGTCCGGTATTAGAGTTTATTTCTACGATGACAACAGGAACTCCTGCGCTAGCACAATTACTCGCGGCGCAGATTCCAGTTGAACAATTACCTGTAGTTATCGGTAAATTGCAAATGGCATACGATCTGCATTCTCTCTTAAATAATAGCCAGACTAAATCGATTGATTTCGATCTTTTATCGCTTTGGGCGTTGTTAATCAATAACTCGGCTGCTCCGAATAAAAATGCCGATGCTTTCGGTCACGCTCTGGTAGAATATTGGACACAATCTTTAACTGTCGAACAACTTCGGTCTCGCTTTAATCATTATTTGCAAATTGATGTTACCTAGACACTATACGGCTAAATATTGGACTTCGTGGATCGAGAAGCAATCTGAGACAAGCCCTGAAATGTCAAGGAGTAGAAAATTAAAATTTTAGAAATGCGAAAAAATCCTTTGCGTCTAGCCTAACCATGATACAATAAGAGATGTGGGTGCGATAATGATCATTTTTTAGATTGTATTGATCGAAAGGAAGGGGATCGCGCTAGTTAATCCAGATCCTCAGAGAGTTCTTCCAGAGCCTGAAGAATTGTATGTCGAGAAATCTGCCGATATTTCGAGTCCAATTTTGGCTCAAATTTTTTCTTCCCCGTCCCACTTTTTTGCTTTAAACTATTCTCAAGCTTCGGCTGAGATTGTAACTGCTGTTCCCAGGCGATCGCATCTGCCAGAAATTCGAGATAATGGGGATAACGTTCCCATTCCCCGCGCACGACGCAATTAGGTTCATCGCGATGGGTACAGTCGGTAAATTGACAATGTGCTGTTGCTAATAACTGCCTAATTTCAGGAAAATATCTCGACAGTTCCATCGGTGTACAAGTCAGATCGGGTTGATTGAAACCTGGAGTATCGGCAATCAAACCACCCGTCGGCATCGTAAATAATTGGACATGGCGAGTCGTATGTCGTCCGCGACTAAGCTTACCCGAAACAGTCGCCACCCGAATATTTGAATCGGGAATTAACGCATTTGTCAGACTCGATTTACCTACCCCAGAATGTCCCGCAAAAATGGTGATTTGTCGATCGAGTTCCACCTGCAACTCCTGCACTCCCATCCCATTTTCCACACTAATGACGATCGGTTGATAACCCCATTCAGCCAACCTAGCACACCATTCTACTCTCTCATCATCCGTCACTAAATCGCTCTTATTCAAGCATAAACTGACCTGTAGCCCCGTTGATTCTGCCTTAACAAGGAATTTACTCAACAGGAACGGATCGAGGGCTGGCTCGGCGAGGGCGAATACCAGCAAGATTCGATCGGCATTAGCAACAGGTGGTCGATCGAGTAAACTATGTCTAGGGAATACATCGATCACAACCCCTTTTAAGCCTTGCCAATCAATTTCAGAGATCTTCACTCGATCTCCGACAATGGCACTAACACCGATTTTCTGAAGTCGGGCGCGGCGAGTACAGAGGATTAATTTGCCCCCAACAGTCGGATGATCTAGATCGATCTGCACTTGGCAGAAATTGGCTTGAACGGCAATCACTGTGCCCACTAATGGATTAGAGCTAGTATCTGTGGGAGTTGGATTTTGCTGCACGTAGTCGATCGATCTCAGGAGTTATATTTACTATGATAATTGGTATGCAGCAATTTCTAAGCTAGTGGGACAGAAACAAAGGCTGTCTTGTCTCACTGTCTTGCAAAAGTGCGGAAATTTGCTGAGAAACAATTAGCAATCTGGCGATTTCGATGATTAATGTCTGAACCGTGATTTGAATGATAGACTTTGATTCCAGAATTTATCTCATCATAGTCCATCATCAAATCATAGTTCAATCATTTTGATTAATCTTCGATCGAATCTATAAAAAGTAAGTTTAAGCTATACCTTAAAAGCAGTGATGACTCGTTAAAATGATATTTACAGTCTAGCATTTTCCTTCACATGAATTAAATATCACTTACTCCTAAACATCATGTTTAAACGTCGCTCTTTTCTTGCTTATTTTAGTATTGGCTGGCTGACTAGCTGCTTCCAGACGATCTTAGCAGCCTACAATCCGACTAAATCAATTGCTCAAACAAAAACGAGTGGTGATCCTCCCGTCACAAACAATCCAGATGCTGTTAAACCAACAGACAGTAAAATGTCTGTTGGTTTTACGCTAGTAGGATCTGTTGCCGATTTAGATAAAAACGGATATTTACAAACTCAAACAGTTGCAGTTTTAAGAGATCAAAATAATTCTGAAAAATTAATTGCTGTCAACCCCAAATGTACCCATCAAGGTTGCGATGTCAAATGGTCGGCTGGGCAAAAACGCTATGAATGTCCCTGTCATGGTTCCAATTTTGGAGCTGATGGCGAGGTATTAAATGGCCCCGCAACCAAGCCATTAGCAGTTTATTCTGCTAAAATTGTTGATACTCAAGTCCTAGTTGAAATTGTCGCTAAACCCCCAGTAGACAACCTCAACAAGGTTGCTCCCTTTGGTCGTGGGCAAAATTAATCGCATCACAGTCTCCTGAGGCTAAAGATCACAAGCAGCGGTTTCAATCGTAGCCACTCTATCCTAAAACTTCAGATCTAGCACTAACTCTTCCCCCTTTCCCCTTTCCCCTTTCCCCTTTCCCCTTTCCCCTTTCCCCTTCCCACCCCCTCATGAGTGAAAATGCGATTCGTCCGGCTGTAATTACTGGAGTTATCCCCGATTCGATCGCGGCAGAAGTTGGATTCAGTTCTGGCGATAAGTTAGTAAAAATCAATGGTCAAAAACCTCGCGATTTGATTGATTACCAGTTTCTGTGTAGCGATGAGTTTCTGAACTTAGAAGTATTAGATGCCAAGGGTAAAGCCCACCAAATCGAGATTGAGAAGGATTATGACGAAGATTTGGGGCTAGAATTTGAGACAGCTTTATTCGACGGGTTGATTCAGTGCAATAATAAATGCCCGTTCTGTTTTATCGATCAACAACCTCCAGGCAAACGAGAATCTTTGTATTTTAAAGATGATGATTATCGCTTAAGTTTTTTGTATGGTAGTTATCTAACTTTAACCAACCTCACCACCAAAGAATGGGATCGAATTGCCCAAATGCGACTCTCTCCATTGTACGTTAGCGTTCATGCGACCGAACCAGAAATTCGATCGCAATTGCTCAAGAATCAACGAGCAGGCGAAATCATGAACCAATTAGCTTGGTTCCAGTCTCATCGGCTGGAAATCCACGCGCAGGTGGTACTATGTCCAGGTATCAACGATGGAGTGCATCTCGATCAAACCATCCGCGATTTAGCTAGTTTCCATCAGGGTGATACCCCCGCTGTAGCTTCCGTCGCCGTCGTTCCCGTTGGCTTAACCAAGTTTCGTCCCAACCTCACCGAACTTGCCCCTGTCACCCCCGAAATTGCGAGGGTGATTATCGCCCAAGTCGAAGCTTTACAACAAGAATTTAAACAGCAATTTGATTCTACCTTCGTCTGGTTAGCCGACGAATGGTATTTGATTGCGGGGATAGAACTTCCCCCCAGTGAATATTATGAAGACTATCCCCAACTCGGAAATGGAGTCGGTTCGATTCGCCGCTTCCTAGATGAATTTGCCCAAGTAATCGCTGATTGGGAAATTACTGCCATCAATCCACCCCATACATGTACCTGGGTAGTCGGAAATGCCGTCGAAAATGCCTTCCAACCCATCGTCAACCAGCTAAATAACGTACCAGGTCTAACCGTCAAGTTAGTCGCTATTGCCAGCCAATATTGGGGGCAACAGATGACAGTCACCGGTCTATTAACCGGACAAGATCTGCTTCATGAGCTACCAGGTCGAGATTTGGGCGATCGAGTCCTCATCCCCAGTGTAATGCTCAAACACGACGAAGCCAAGTTTCTCGATGACGTGACAGTCAGTGAATTAGCTGAAAAATTACAAATTCCCATCATTCCAGTCAATGGTATTAACGATTTTCTAGAGAAATTAGGGGAAAATAGAGTTAGCGCGCTCGATATTTGACCTTAGCTACTTATCTTGCCTTTTCAGCAGTTCTTATAGACTAATCAATTATGCTAACTCTAATTAAATTAATCCATACCCTCAATAGACAAATCGGCTGGGCAAGCAATCGAATCCAACCGAATCTAGAAAACCAATCAAAAATTAGATTTCAAGCAATTTGTGCGGTGATTGCACTGAGTTTGGCTGGATTGGGACGAATCGAAGTCGCACAAGCAAAATCCCTAGACTTCGCAGGTATCCGTCAGAGCTTAGAACTAACTGCAAATAATCAGTCTAAACGCGAAAGCGGTCAGAATAAACTAGTCAAATTCCAGATTTCCGCCGATAAACTCAATCGAGATTCCATTGCCCAAAACACCCCGCCAGCTCCTCCAGCTCCCTCAGCCAACCGGACAGAAACACTCAAAAATAGATTAGATTTACCCCGCACCAGTACTGAAGTTCAAATTACCAATAATCGATCCCTTACCCTCCAAGAAACTCTAGATATCGCCTTCCGCAATAATCGGGAAATCCAAGCCGCTCGGCTCACTATTCAGAGAAGTCAAGCTGGAGTAAGTGAATCCCAAGCAGCTCAAGCCTTACAAGTAGGATTGAGCAGTACCGCCAAAACCGGAGGTTCGCCCCTGATTATCGGTGACGCTCCAAGAATTGGCTCCAACTCATCCACAGATATTCAGGGGACAGTTGAAGCAACTTATAATATCCTCAGCTCAGGACGAGATGCTGGTCGGATCAAAGCTGCTCAAGAACAGGTAAACTTCGATCGATTGGATCTACTTAGAGTCGAACAAAAGCTGCGAGGTGATGTCCTCACAGCTTACTATGACTTGCAAGAAGCAGGATCCGCCGTCATCATCAACAAAGCTGCGGTGACAGACGCTACTCGGAGTTTGAGCGATGCTCAACTTCAGGAAAAAGCTGGTGTCGGTACAAAATTTGACATCCTTCGCGCTCAAGTCCAACTGGCTACCGCCAACCAAGATCTCACCAGATCTCAAGGACAACAACAAACATCTCAGAAAAAGATCGCCCAACTCCTAAGTGTCAACGAGAACACTGAATACCAAGCTGCTGATGCCGTCAAAGAACTAGGCTCATGGAATTATTCGCTGGAAGATAGCCTTGTCGTCGCTTTCAAAAATCGTCCAGAACTCAAACAGCAACTAGTGCGTCGCAGCGTCAGCGAACAACAACAGATTATTGCATCTGCGGCTGACTCCGCTCAAGTCAATCTCTTTGCTAACTACAGCTTAGGCAAAACAATCAGCAGCACCAACCCCCTTCAGGATCAATACAGCCTTGGTGCTAGATTAACTTGGAATTTCTTGGATGGTGGTGCAGCCGGATCTCGTTCCAATCAGGAAAAAGTCAATCAAGAAATTGCCGAAAATCAATTTACCACCACTCGTAATCAAATTCGGTTTGAAATCGAACAAGCCTACAATAATCTCGGCACCAACAAGAAAAATATTATTACCTCCACCCAAGCTCTCAAGCAAGCAGAGGAAAGTCTCAAACTAGCTCGTCTCCGCTTTCAAGCTGGTGTCGGTACTCAAACAGATGTAATCCAAGCTCAAACCGAACTCGCCCGCGCTCGCGGCAACCGCATCACCGCCATCATCAACTACAATCGCTCTCTCTCCATTCTTCGGACTGCTACTGTGTTGAGGGAATAGGGAATAGGGAATAGGGAATAGGGAATAGTGAATAGTGAATAGCGAATAGTGAATAGGGAATAGTGAATAGTTGCTAATCGAAAATATTCGATGATGCAATCTCCCAGTCCCTCAGTCCCCCAGTCCCCACCCGTACCTTTACCCCCTTGGCAAAAGTGTCAAAAATCTTAATAATCCTTAATAGGGCATAATTTATTTTTGGGGGTATGGAGATGAGTGCGATTAAATTTATCAAAGAAGACAAGGAGATTATCGTTGCTCAGGGGGCAAATCTGCGCGAGAAGGCAGTTCAAAACCAAATTGATATCTACACCTTCAAAGGTAAGCTAATGAACTGTGGTGGCTACGGTCAGTGCGGTCTCTGTCGCGTGGAAATCGTCGAAGGGCTAGACAACCTCTCACCTCGAACTGATTTCGAGAATCGTAAACTGGCAAAAAGACCTGACAATCACCGTCTGGCTTGTCAAACTAACGTAAATGGACCAATTTGTGTCAATACTAAGCCTTAATTTTAGTATAGCAATGTCGGGTGGGCAGTGCCCACCAGCTAGGTTTCACGCTTGTTCAATCAGAAAACAGCGATATCTATCGCTGTTTTTGGTCGTTAGTGGAGTATCTTCAATGGCTACTGTTCCACGCGAAATGATATGCTGGTAACAGTCTTAATAAAAATAATTTATAGGAATTACTGTAATGCAAACCAATGATTTAGGTTTTGTTGCCAGCCTTTTATTTGTCTTAGTACCGACGATTTTCTTACTCATTCTCTACATCCAAACCAGTGCTCGTGGTACTGGTGGTGCTGACGATTAGACTCCTGAATTTCAACTGGATACACGAAAGACTGCTAGAAATTAATCTCTAGCAGTCTTTTTGAGTTGAATAGTATCACTGAAACCTCGATGGTAGGCAGCGATTTGCGTTCGTCGGGTTCCCCGACGGTTTAGCAAATCAAGACAGTGCCCACTTTACATTTAGCTACATCTAGCCAGAAAATCAGGTAGGGGTAATTCATGAATTGCCCCTACCTGATTTTCTAGACATTTCCAAAATTTCCTAAACCGTTGCTAATTCTGGACGTTTGCTATTGCGAACACCTTTGATAGCTTCAGCATAATCAGGAGCATTAAATACCGCCGAACCAGCAACGATCGCATTTGCACCCGCTTCGATCACTTGCCAGGTATTATTAGCTTTGAGACCGCCATCAACTTCAATCCAAGGATCCAAACCGCGCTCGTTACACATTTGGCGTAATTTAGCAATTTTAGGTACCATCCCAGGAATAAAGCTTTGACCGCCAAAACCAGGGTTGACGCTCATAATTAGAATGAGATCGCACAATTCTAGAACGTGCTCGATCAATTCTAATGGGCTACCAGGATTGAGGACTACGCCTGCTTGTTTGCCCAATTCCTTGATTTGTCCCAAAGTGCGGTGGAGGTGGGGAGATGCATTATGCTCGGCGTGAACAGAGATGATATCTGCGCCAGCTTTGGCGAAATCAGCTACATATTTTTCTGGTTCCACGATCATCAAGTGGACATCCAACGGCTTTTTGGTGTGGGGGCGAACTGCTTCCACAATCATAGGTCCGATCGTAATATTTGGTACGAACCGTCCATCCATGACATCAACGTGAATCCAGTCAGCACCAGCAGCATCTACTGCCCGAATTTCTTCACCCAAACGGCCAAAGTCCGCAGAGAGGATCGATGGGGAGATAACAAGGGATTTTTGGCTCATAGTTACTATAGTTCTCCTGAAATTAAGGTTCTGTAAAAATTCCAACAATTTCTACAATTTCTCTAATTTTAACCTGAATCCTGCTACATTCTTCGTCGGCTACATGGCTCGATCTCAGATCCCCGACTTCTTGTCTTTGAGACGCTCCGCGAACGAGAAGTCGGGGATCTTGGGCGTTGCATATCGGGATGATATCGATCGAGGGCGTTAGTATCGTCTAGTTCTGTGGGTAAACTACTCAAAGAAGTAATATTTTACTTCAGAAGTAAAATGACCCAGGGCAGCATATCGAAAATGGTTACAAACTTTGAAGTCAGGTTTCTGCTAGCATTGTGGGATCTAGGCGGTGCTGATATTCGGAAGGGATTGGTAAATAGTCGCGTCAGCGGCAAAACAGCCGCAGCAAATGCGGCGTGTGCTAGATTGACGGAGGCTGGAGCCGTTAAGAGTTCACCGGATGGTCGTTTTCTGACATTGACTGATGAAGGAAAGGTGCTGTTGGAATCAGCCTTACGAGATAAATTTGAGTTCGAGGCTCAGATTGGTGCTAAATCACAGTTCAGACTTTTTAATATTTAATGCGTGGATCGATCCACGCGTTAATTAAATCGATGAGAATACTGGCAATGACAACGATCGCGGAGAAGAAGACCATGATACCTTGTACAGTAGGGTAGTCACGGCTAGAAATCGCTTCGTACAATTGGCTTGCCAATCCCGGCCAAGAGAAGGTAACTTCAGTTAAGACTGCACCGCCTAATAGGGAAGCTGTCGTTAAACCCAAGACGGTAATCACCGGAATCATCGCATTTTTGAGTGCGTGGGAGATCAAAATCTTTCGTTCGGGAATGCCTCTGGCTCTAGCGGCTTCCACATATTCGGCTTTCATACTCTGCTTAAGATTTACCCGCACAATCCGTTCAAAAATGCCACTCAGTAGAACACCTAGTGTCAGACAGGGTAACGCCAAATGATGCAGCGAGATCAAGAAGCTGGGGATATCGAAGTGGAGTAAACTATCGATCGAATATAGTCCGGTAATCTTTACTGGTGGCGTTAAGTTTGCGGGAAATCTACCGCCGAGAGGAAAAATGTGCAATTGCACTGCTAATACTAATTGCAATAACATTCCCACCCAAAAAATCGGTAATGAATAACTAATTATGCCGAATAATCTTCCAACCAATGCTGATTTTGTCCCTGGACGTGCCGCGCCGATTGTCCCCATTAAGACCCCGACTACAAAAGCAATTATCATACTGCCGATCGCCAATTCTAATGTAGCGGGAAAGTTTTCTTGAATCACAGTGACAACTGCTTTACCAGAGCTAGTAATTGACTCACCAAAATTTCCTTGTAAAATATTTCCAAGATACCGGAAGTACTGAACATAAATTGGTTCATTTACACAAAACATCGGTTGCTTTTTGCATAAATTCAGCATGAATTCTGCTTTAGCTGCATCCGATGCTTTCGGGCCTAAAAACATGTCTGCCGCATCACCAGGTGTCGCTTTGAGCAAGAAAAATACTAATGTGACGATCGTCAATAACATCAACGGAGCTAAGAGCAATCGTGCGGCAAGATAGTATTGGAGCGTTTTCGATCGAGACATAGGGGTTTAATTGATAATTGATAATTGATAATTGATAATTGATAATTGATAATTGATAATTGATAATTATTTCTTCATTCCCGAATACAACAAATTCTGAAGTGGATCGATTTTGATGCCGCTCATCCCTTTTTTTGCAAAGACAAAATCTTTGGTTTGCCACAGCGGAATCAGGGGCACATCCTGAATGAGTTGAGCTTGGATATCAGCGTAGATTTGTTTGCGTTTAGTAGGATCTGATTCTTTACCTTGAGCGGCAATGAGTTGATTCATGCGATCGCTATAATAGAATGATCCTTGAGATTGAGTACCGCCTTCCTTACAGCCTTTGTTATCAGGATCTTGTTTGGGGCATTCGAGAAAGGGTTGGACAAAGTTGTCAGGATCGAGAAAATCGGGATACCAATCTTGGAGTGTTGATTGATAAACATTCTTACTGGCATACTTAAAGAAAGATGCTGACTCGATCGTGTTTGGTTTGATGTCCAGCATTCCGCCTAATTTTTTATTGGCATAGGCACGCAGGAATCCCGCCGTTAGACGGCGGGAAGCAGAACCACCAGAGGGATACCAAACTTCAATAACAGCGGGATTCTGAGGCGAAAATCCGGCTTGGGTGAGGAGTTGTTTAGCTTTGACAATATTACCGTCTCCATAAGCATTTTTAAAGACTGGCTGGGATACTGCAAAGGTATCGGGGACGATGCTGTATAAGGGCTTTCCTTGCCCATATAAGATACGTTCATTGACGGTTGGTCGATCCACCAAAGCGGCCAGTGCTTGACGGACTAGGGGGTTATCTAGGGGCTTCTGAAGGACGTTGAGGATCAGATAACTGGTCACACTACCATCGATCGCGATCGATTGCCAATTTCCGGCTTTGGCTCCTTCTTCAAGTACTTTAACTTGATCTGGCTCTAAGGATTGGAAGGCGACATCTACAGCTCCGGTACGGAAAGAGTTATACAAGTTTGCAGAGTTGCCATTAAAAATTTGGACATTCACGCCGCGATTGAGTGGTTTTGCACCCCAATAGCGATCGAATGCTGTTAATTTTACGCGATCGGTGCCATACTCTTTGAGTTCATAAGGCCCAGTTCCGACGAATATATTTGGCTCAAATATATTCGCGCCAATTTTATATGCCTTGGGTGACAGCGCACAGGTGCCAGGGAAGGCTAACATCGAGGGGAAAGCAGCGAACGGCTTTTTGAGCTTAATTGTTAGCTCATTTGCCCCAGTTGCGGTAATTTTGTCTACCCGCTCGGCTAATAAGAACGATGGTTTGCCCTTATTTTGAATGAATCGGTTGAGTGAAAATGCCATCGCAGCGGCATTGAATGGAGTTCCATCATGAAACAAAACACCCTCCCGCAGGGAAATGGTATATGTCAATCCATCCGCGCTCAGTTTGGGTAAAGCTGTCGCTAATTGGGGTTTGATTTCGGTACTACCAGGATCGTAAGTATACAGCCTGTCGCTCAAATTCCGAATCAAAGCGATCGATCTCAATTCGTAAGCATCCGCAGGATCCAGCGTTCGCGGTTTTTGAGTTGTCCCCACAATGATTCTCCCCTCATCTCCACCGACAACCGCTGTCGGAGATTTACTGCTTGGGGCACAACCTGTTACTACTAGTAAAGCTACCAACCATAGGTGGTGCAATGCATTGGAGCGTCTCCGTTGGAGAAACGAAATTAAGCTAATCTGCTGCCATCTATTCATTAAAGATCTTCCAAATCCTGCATCTAAAGTATCTGTGGAAAACATTCTTTGCTCCCAAACTTAAAAATCGATATCTTCAAGTAGGTCTAATATATATTGCTTTGGCAACTTTACAGTTATTTTATTCGCTCGAACTCTCCTCGGATCGACAAGGAAGAAAACTTTCAGATCCTTTGACAAATCTCTTGTGCTCAAATATTTTTTCTGGTATGATAGAGCTAGACTCAATTCTACTATTACCAATGGCGCAAAGATTAAAGCGTTGGGAATCCCCCCGCAATGAAGGAAGAAATGATAAAGGAAAAGGTGGCTCGGCACGTCAACGCCAACTCAAGAAACGGACTCAGATGCTCCGCCAAAAACTCAAAGACCAAAGCAACGACAATAAAAACATCCCAGGTCAAAATAAAAAGGGAGAGAATCATGATTCTCTCCCTTTTTTATTGCTTTTCTAGTTTAAAATTTACAATCATCTGAGGGCATCCAAGCAGATATTTACATCTAATGTTAAGATATTTCTGCAAGAATTTTACTCTCCTTAACTACTAATTTTTTCGATTGCTTGCTGTACAAAGAGCTTGAGAAACTCATCCTTGCGACTCAATTGAAATTGTTGTTGAACCACTTCCGTCATCCCGCCGTCACCCCAAGTTTGATTCTGCCGAAAGTATTCGATAAAGCTCCGTCCAGCAATGCGAGTGAGATAAGCTGTCGTAATCCCTTGAATCCCTTTCCCCAGCGCGTAGGTAGCCACATTTACCGTTAGAGCTGTCGATAAAAGTTGAATTGTCCCTTTGACAATGCCCAAACTAGTCAGCGTTTTACCCAGTGATAATGCTAATTCTTGCGCAGTATCTTTGTTTAAATCACAACCATAAATCTTGCCGATCTCAATAATCATCTGAGTATTAATCGCCGCTGTCGCTAAAAAATCCACAACGGGCAAAGGTGTAACTGTCACGACTCCCGCACTAATCCACTGAAATCGATTCACAATTCGTTCGGATTGACAAAGGCGTTGGGCATCGATCAGCTCTCGTGCTTCTGCCCCTAGTCGTTGAGATTGGAGCAGAATGTTGTCGGCAATCAAATCTTCGCCTTCAGCTCTGAGGACGGCGGCTAGACGGCGCAGCAACGGCAATATATCGGGATCTGGAGTAAACATTTCCCCCGATTCTAATCTTACTGGCTGAGGATTCGCCGCGATCTCAATGACATCTTGAGCTTCGATCTTACTCTGAACACGACTTTGAAGTTGCTTGACAATTTTAGATCGATCAATTGGCGGGTATAAGTCAGTTTTATTAAATATTAATAACGATCGTTTACCGATTTCAGCCAGTTCCATTAACGGGATATATTCTGAAGATCTGAGGTCATTATCTACCACAAATAATAACAGATCTGCGGCTGTTGCTAGCTCTCTAGCGATCGCTTCTCGTTGAGTTCCGGCACTGCCAGCTTCTAAAATACCTGGAGTATCCGTGAGTAATATTTGCCGATCTAAACCTTTTAATTCAAGTGTATATGTCTCTCCTCTCGTCGTCGTCCCCATCGCCGCACCAACCTCTCCCACAATTCGGCCAATAATGGCATTGATTAGTGAAGTTTTACCCGCAGAACCAGTTCCGAAGACAACTACTCTAATCTGTCCCCGTGCAAAATTCTCGGCAATTTCTCGCGATTTATCGATTAAAGCTTGACGGGTAACTTCATCTTGAATCTGTTGCAATTGGAGATTGATTGCTTGGAGATTTACCGATGCAGCAGCACTTCGTTCAACTGGAACTTCTGGTAATTTTTGCGACTTAGTTGACGACTTACCCCACCAGCCTTGAAATATTCCACCATAGTAAATTATCGCCGCAATGGCGATCGCCATCAGCAGTAATATCGCAATTAAAATCGGTGTTGCCAGCCACGGTGTCGTCCAACTAACTTGGACATAGAGAGCATAGATAGAATTAATTAACCACAGTGATAGAATTGCGATCGAAACTACGGTAATCGCGATCATCCAGGAACGGGGGAAGCGCATACTTTTTAGATTAATAGCGATCTATCATCATCCTAAATGATTTTAGACATGATTGATAATTTCAAGCGCAGCAATTAAAGTGTACGTTAAAATAGGACTGACAGCACTACCAAAATTTACCTATGTTAGAAAATCGCGATTACACATTAATTATTGACAAAAGTGGTAGTATGGCTACCAAAGATAAACCAGGTGGTGCTAGTCGGTGGCAAATAATGCAGGAATCAACATTAGCCCTGGCCAGTAAATGTGAAGAATTAGATCCCGACGGCATCACGATTTATCTATTTTCAGGTAAATTCAAACGCTATGATAATGTCACCGCTGCTAAAGTTAGCCTGATTTTTCAGGAGAACGATCCTTCTGGTAGAACAGATTTAGCAGCGGTTTTAGCCGATGCTATAAATAACTATTTTCAACGCAAAGCTGCTGGACAAACCCCTGCTAATGGGGAGATAATCTTGGTTGTGACGGATGGAGAGCCAGACGATCGCAAGGCGGTGATGGATGTGATTTTAGCTGCTACTCAGAAGCTCGATCGCGATGAAGAGTTAGCGATTTCTTTCATTCAAGTTGGGACTGATGAAACAGCGACTAAGTTCTTAAAAATTCTCGATGACGATCTCGGACGTGCAGGTGCAAAGTTTGATATCGTCGATACAATCACCATGAATGACATGGAAGATCTAACTCTCAAAGAAGTCTTGTTAAGTGCAATTGCTGATTAGCAATTGTCCCAACTAGAAACCCGCTAGAAACCCGACTTTTCGGAAAAGTCGGGTTTCTGTCCTCTCTAGCTATTCCAACCGTTTTAACTCTTGAGATAAAACATCTTCTTCAGTGGTATAGACAATATCTCGATCGCTAATTTTATATTGTTTGGCAAATTGTCGAGCATAGTCTAATTTCGATTGAATCAAATCTTCTTGCTGCAATAATTTCAGCTCCTGACGACGACGAAGATTTCGCTTTTGGACTTGCAGATCCTGATATTTTACCCAGAAATAGCGACAGGATGGAATGACAATCAATCCAACTCCATATAGAGACAATACTGTCATCACGCCACCAACTAAAATACTAGCTTTACCACCTAACATTGCGCCTAAAATGCCGATTCCAATTAAATTTGCAGCAAATAAAACCAGCGAACACCGAGTTTGAGTTGGTGATGCTTTGCTAAATTTCCATTTACGCTCTCGCAAAAATTGATGCACTTTTTTTGGTGTCTCGGCTGTCTCTTTTAGCGTAGCTTGCAGATCGGGAAAATGATAAACCAATTGTCCCGTAGGACTCACTTCAGGAATACCATTAAATTTCGTTAACACTGGCAACATATAGTTTTCATATTCTCTGTCATATCCCTGCCCCAAATTATCTAAATATGGAGCGATTTGTTCGCCAATGGCTACCCCCTGTTGACGATGAATTAGATTGCCAATATAACTCCAGCGTCGCTGTTCGAGATCGGCATTGGGATTACCATCACCAAATAATACGGAAAAAACTGCTTCCAAAAAATTGAGTTGTTTTCGTTGTTTTTTCTTGATGACTGGTGCATCTGATGTTGTCACAGTAGTAGACGTAGAATTACTTCCACCCCAATTAAAAATATCTAAAACACAACTACCACCGCAATCACCACAATCACCACCCTCGCTCCCAAATATTGCGGCTAGGGTAATCGCTAAAATAGCTAGATAGACGACACTAATTGAGGAAATTAATAAAATCCCAAAAGAGATCCGAACCAGGTAAAATCCGATCGAGAAGATTCGATCGAACCATGCATTAAATTGTAATCTTAGATACTTACGGAGCAAAACTTGCCGAAAATCTGGAGACAAGACATAAACTATCTCCCCAGTATCTGTCACCTGAAGATGTCCCCCTGTTTGATTGGCTAAAGTCAGCAATCCCGCACGCACTTGTTCGAGATGAATACCCGTATGGGTGACAACATCCGCACAAGTCACTCGATAGCCGAGTTCTTCCACCGCCGTCATAAGTTGAGGATTGGGATTCATTTGCAGATTCCTATAATATATCCATTCGATCGAGTCGTAAAATATGTCAGACTAGTAGTATCTCCAGTCGCTTCTTCATCTATGATAACTACTAGACGCAATTTTCTTTACTTACTCGGCGCAGGTACTATAGTTGCCTTCTTTGGGACTTCCACCAGATCTAGTTTGGCAACGTCTGTCACCACAACACCAACTGGGGTAGATGTATTTAAGTTGCCACGATTGCCTTATGATTACAACGCGCTAGAGCCACATATTGATGCAACGACGATGAAATTCCATCATGATAAGCATCATGCTGCTTATATCAAAAACTTGAATGCGGCGGTAAATAAACACCCAGAATTTCAGACTAAAACTGTAGAAGAACTACTAATCAGTCTCGATAAATTGCCCAAGGATATTCAAACTGCAGTCAGGAATAATGGTGGTGGACATCTCAATCACAGTATGTTCTGGCAAATAATGAGTCCCAAAGGTGGCGGTAAGCCAACAGGTGCGATAGCTAGTACTATCAAAACTCAATTTGGTTCTTTTGATACCTTTAAATCCCAATTCAACGAAGCTGGAACGAAATTATTTGGTAGCGGTTGGGTGTGGTTGGTAACTCGCAACGGTAAGCTAGAAATCATCACTACAAATAATCAAGATACTCCAATTAGTCAAGGTTTGTATCCAATTATGGGTAATGATGTCTGGGAACATGCTTATTATCTAAATTACCAAAATCGTCGTGCTGACTATTTATCAGCTTGGTGGAATGTGATTAATTGGACTGAGGTAAATCATCGGTTTGATAAGGCTCTAAAGTATTAAAATTCACTCCATATAGTGTGAACACAAAAAATTGACTGTAAATTTACTTATCGAAGAGCAATATTTCAAACCCTGTTGCCAGAAACGGAAAGTTTTTGAGGCAAAATCGATGGCTCCATGTTTGAAATCCTGTTACAGAAAGAACCGATTATCTATTACTTATTCAAAGATCTCCAATCATCCCTATGAATAGCGAAAAATTAGCTAAGTATATCGAAGATACAGATAGCATTGGTAAATCATGGTTGCTCGTACAGCTACGATTGCAAAAGTTAGCAGAAGCAAAGCCAGATTTGTCGCCAGAAGAATACAAGGCAAGCTTGGAAGATATTTACCAAGCAATGATGAATCTTGGTGAATGGTGGGTAGGGATAGAAGGGGAAGTGTTTTAATTAATAATTAGGATGTTGAGTTAGCGTAGGGTTGGCAGTGCCAGCCCTTTCAATGTATTTGTTTCTCAATCTCCATATAGTATGTACTTAAAGTCGATAATGTAAATACACGATCGATTTTCCCATAGTCTCTAGTTGAATCCCACTGAAAACCGATATTTACTGAAGCATTCATATTATCCCCCAACTATTAACTTCCGCATGTAAAATCCCCTCTTGGGAGGGGTGCCCATAGGGCGGGGTGGGTAGATCTCCGCTTGCACCAATCAAATCCGAATGGTCTTTTTCTAAAGGATGGGGATTACACTCGATCGAGTCTTCTAGTTCTGACATTTCAAGTAGAATCAAATTGTGGATTTAGTGTACCCGCGATCGATAATTAGTAAGTGAGTAGCGAAGATCTACCCACCCCGCCTTTTAGGCACCCCTCCGAGGAGGGGATTTTATTAGACCTCCTGCGAAAGTGTCAAGCGATCGCCTGTTGTGACGATAAATATAGCTCGTAATTATAAATTCCTGCAATTAAGTTAATCCTTAACCCAAATCTCCGTCTTCGATTTCTATATCTCGATGAGAGAATCCTGA
>JANYDE010000016.1 GCA_025359915.1 Chamaesiphon sp. 336R_metabinner_41
ATGAGAGTTGAGAAAAGTATTGCGAACTGGTATGAAGTACAAAAAAATTTATTTACATCTGTTGTCCGTGAATATATTGTAAATAATCTTGCCAGTACGTAAAATCACAACGCGATCGTTTTGTCAATGCGTAAGTCCTATAGTTGAAGCTGCAACACTGCAAACCTATCTCAACGATAGAGCAGTCAATCATGTCCTAGTCAAAGATGGAATCAAGCGAGACAACCCGATTCTCGCATCCTACGGCACTAACAAAGATTGGACTAAACTGCCCTCTCGTTCTCAAGTAGATATTGTCATGGGGTTTGCTGCAAACAAGTACATCGGCATTCCCTTAGAAGCCAAAAGTCGCACTACCATGTACAGAGACAACTGGGCGACTAATGCTAATACCACCACTTATAAATCGACTGATGTGGTGATGGTGACAGGAAATCGGACTGGAAAAGACACTAGTAACGAGCTACTGGCACAGCATTTCCGCACTCAATACTTACCACTGCTCAATCTGGCAATCGCAGCTAAAGCGAAGATTCTTGTTGGCAATGACACGGGGATCGATCTCATGGTGCGAGATCGCCTATCCGAACTTGGCTACAATCTCCACCTCAACTCGGCAGGGATATATGAAGCGATCGAAGCTTGCGCCGAAGCTAACGACGATCGATCGCAAGTTCAAACAGAGCAATCGATCCCTGCCTTTATCTCAAAGCAGGAACAAGAGCAGGAACAGGAAGACATGGAGATGGCGATGTAGTTGGCGAACTGACAGTGACAATAGAAGACGATCTCGAACAGGTAATCTAACTACAAAAAACAGAGAGGGATAATATCCCTCTCTATTTTTATGCTTAACTTTGATTCAAGCAATTCTTAATTGTTCATTCTATTGTGCAGTGCTTCTTTAAGATCTGCGGTTCTAGATAGATATTGTTTAGTTTCTTCCTTCTGGTCTTTAATCCATCTCGCTTTGCGCTCTGCTTCTGTCTCTGGTTGCCACTCAGCTTCCGCTTTGAGGATTTCAGCAATTTCCTCTACTGCGCTTTTCTCATAGTTTCCAAGTATTCTTAGAGCTTTTTCTCGATCGCAATCTCCATCAAGTTTCTCTTTCAAAAACCGATCGCGATCTGATGGAATCATAGTTCCATCTTGATAAAAACTCCAACAATTATCTGGAGACAATATGGAGCTAGAATCAACTTCAAAAATTCTCTGCCCATTAACGTTACTCATAACTACCATACTTATTCATCAACTCCGATCTTAACAACAGATTCCGCAGAACATCAGTGCGATCTGGCGTAATTGAGACAGAAAAGTTGTTCTCGCTTCTGCGCTTCGATACTATTGAGGATTTTTAAGTGCCAGATCCTCAATTTTGTATTTTTGCTTAACAACACTACGGAAAGAGAGCAGGTATAATCGATTACTTCCGGTACAATTCACGAACTCATCATTAAATACTGAAGAAATAAATCTTTGAGAATTCACTAAAAAAAACCGATCGACAGGACGCATTCGGGCATATTATTTGAATAGTGTTCCAGTGCGTATAGACCTGTAACACCAACAAACCCTCCGTCACATAAATGGAACAGAGGGTTTGTTGAGGTCAAACGACCAGATTTAAAAGTCATTGGAGAATTGTCCTGGTTGAAAATCTAAATTTCTTTATCCTTCCACCTTCAATCAATCAATCCAAAAAGCGTAACTAAACTTGTTGTAGCCCCCTCAAGTACCGTCATTATACCCCAAAAAAGGGGAATAATGACACCCCCGCTCAGTTTGGATTGAAGGAGAAAGATAGAGAACTAAAGAAAAGCCCAGCCGATCGACTAGTGACTCCCACCCCAGGAGTCGAAAGTGAGATATTTTGCCGATCTAGTCAACCAATCGAAATTCAACGCCTATAGAGGTTTAGGCAACACCTGCCCAATCTGCGCTAACTCTTCAGGAAAGTGCAGATGGCAACCATACGACCTTTCCGCCCAAAACGGTAGAATTACCCCCACCATCAAAACCCTGTGCATGACTGGGGCGGGTGGATATGGCAACCCCGACTATCATTATTTCAACGATACCCGCGACGGACAATGGGGCGTATATATCCCCCTCATCGATTGGAACGAGCATCGCGGCGA
>JANYDE010000017.1 GCA_025359915.1 Chamaesiphon sp. 336R_metabinner_41
AGTTCTTACCCCCATTCCTTGGCTGAAAATCCCTCCAGTTTGTGCTTCACTCAAAAAAAGAGCCAAGTTAGAAAAGCGGATTGAGTTTGCCAAGGTTATGTCATTTGCTTATTAGGAAAAATAGTTTTCCGCACCACTAAGGTGAGATGGGTTTATTGGTAAGCACCGCCCATGGTGCTTTGACCCCACGGCAGTTAGCCGTGGCTAAATTGCGGTGCGCTCCGGTCGGGTTTCCCGACCATGGAAGCGCAACAAGACAGCACTCAATATCACCAAGAACTTTAACACTGTGATACAAGTGCGCCTGGTCTTTAAGTGGGAGTAGTTCACTCAAAGATTGTGTCTTGCCATTACTCAAAGTGACTTGGAGATTAGATTTGACTCTGATTCCCCAGTTCCATTGTTGTTTCGTCAGCCACCCATCAGCTCTCCAGGCTCAAAGCCTCTGTCCGCTAGTAGAGTTGGCTGTGAGCCTATCGGTAATCGAGATTTAGCTGCTTCTAGCACAGGTAGATATTGCTCGAAGCCCACTGTGGCACTGCCATGTTCAATCACCGCTTGAGCTAATGTGATTGAGCGGCCACCCCATGCCACACATACTTCTACAATACAATAAGTATCCCAAAACATACTGGTATCCATCACGAGGATTAGTTCTTGTCCTGTCCATTCTTTTAGAAATTGTTTAAGCAATGGAACATAGAGTACTTCATCACTAATTGATGGGTTGTGCATAAAATATGATAATCGCTCCATGTGGCTTCGGGCTTGGCAATCTCGATGACTCAAGTATGGAATCCAGTGTGCTAAACAAGCACTTTCCGATTCTATTATTGCTGCTACGATCTCCGCACAGTTTTTTAGATGGCGTAAATCTTTTGGAATGATCCATTGACCAAGTTGTTTCAGTAGTTGACGATAGAGTTGGGGCGTAGCCATTTTTTTATGTGGTTCTGTTTTTCGCTAAAACTATCGAACCACGCTTTCGCCCCTTTTCTCTTAATCATTCCTCCTTTATACTCTGTCAGCCTTTTTAGACTTCTCTGCACCACTAAGCTGGATGCATTAAAACTGAATCGTCAAAAAGATCTAGCTCTTCAATCATCTGATCTCTCAGAGCTAGCTCAAAGCAAATCCTATATCTCTCATCTTGAAAGGCAAGCTGATTATCAAAAGCAATATTAAAATTTTTGCATATTAGTTTTGCAAGCTCTCTTGTCTCTAATGATGACATATTGCCGGAACGAAGATATTTAGTCTCTATCCATCCTTTTTTGTGTTTATTTCTCTTGATAAAATCTTTCTTTTGTTTGCCAGTGAACTTATCGCCTAACATAATCATGTCTCTTCCAGGAAATACATTTTGAAACTAGTAAAAGTCCACGAAAATAGAGCGACTCTCGATGATATCTAAATAATGGTCGTGGAGAACTTTTGGTGAATTACCCAAGGCTTTAGCTACGCTAACGTAGTCCACTCCCGACGTGATCGAGTGACTTGCTACCGTACTTCTACTTTTGTATGGACTACGATATTTAACCCCAGCCTCCTTCAGCACCTGAGTCCAAGCGCGGCGGCGGAAATTTCGATCGTTAATCGATAGTCCGGTTGGTGTGGTGAATACTAAATCGACCGGATTAGCCTGACAATTATCCTTCCGCTGCTTTAGCATCGCAGAGATCGAGGGTGATAGTTGTACCGTTCTCGATTGCTTAGTTTTGGTACCACCAAGCACCCCCCTAGAAATAGATTCGCAGATATAGACGCTAGTGAAATTATCAGCCACATTTTCCCACCGGAGTCCTACAGCCTCACCAATTCGACATCCAACCCCAAATAGGAATGCTACAAAATCGGCATACGGTGAGTAATAAGAACTCGAACGCGCAAGCGCACCCCCAAGGGTGGTCGTATTAGCTGGGACATTGAGAACTTTCTCCAGCATCTTGCGCAATACAACATAACGCGAATTGATGCTAGACGCGGATAAATTCTTCGTCTTGGCGTTTTGCTTGGTATATCGATCGAACAATTCTGGGACTGATATCTCAGTAGCAGTCTTGCCTAATACACGAGGTTTATAAGCCAATAATGTTTTGTCATAACGCCCTTCATCCCGTTGGAGAAAGTCTAATTCTATTCGTGTTGCTATCTTTTGAGCCAAAGCTCTAGCACCAATGATGTCAGCGCGGATACCTGTTGCCATCGTGCGACGATTGCCGTCATTCCAGGCGAGAATCAACCAACCCTTTTTGTTTGTAATTTGAGATCGAACAATCTCAGCGTTCGGCCTAAATCTCTATCGTCTGGTTCTCTGGCTTGAGTCATGTTAACCTCGTAAGTAGTCTTGTTTAATTCGATCGCGCTGCTGATAACAGTCTTTCGATCGATCTAGCCCTCGCCTTCACTGATGGGGGCTATTTCGATCATTATACGCGGTAATGAACCAATATCTCACATACTATTTTAGTTTTGCAGTAAAATCTAGAATAATAGTCTTTGCTATTTTAGATTTAAAGTGAAAAATTTTCAGTCTGGTGATTATGTTCAGCAAGGACATTACAAGAGCTTTCAGCCCAGTCTAATCGATCGAGTGTGGTCGCTGGATAACATGGAGCTGATTCAGCTACTAGGACGCGCAGATCGCGAACTGGGCAGGCTTGATATGTACTCTGACTACATTCCCAACATCGATCTGTTTATCAGTATGCACGTCCTCAAGGAGGCGACTCAATCGAGCAAAATTGAAGGCACCCAGACGAATATGGCGGAAGCACTCCTAAACCGAGAAGATGTTGCCCCAGAGAATAGAGATGACTGGGAGGAAGTCCAAAACTACGTTGCGGCGATGAAGGAGGCAATTGCTAACTTGGAGAAGTTACCCTTCTCTTCGCGACTAATCCGTGAGACTCACAGCACCTTACTTCAAGGCGTGCGGGGCAAGAATAAGCAGTCTGGTGAATTTAGACAAAGCCAGAACTGGATTGGTGGAGCCACCATTGATGATGCGATCTTTGTGCCGCCTACGCATAACTCGATTGGTGACTTAATGAGCGATATCGAGCGATTCGTCCACAATGACACGCAGTACTTTCCAGAACTCTTAAAGATTTCACTAGTACATTACCAGTTCGAGACTATTCACCCATTTCTAGACGGGAATGGTCGAGTAGGGCGGTTATTGATTACCTTGTATCTGGTCGATCGAGGCATATTAAAGCAGCCAGTATTGTACTTATCAGACTTCTTCGAGCGCAACCGCACCAATTATTATGACAACCTGATGAGGGCGAGGGAAAAAAATGACCTGTTGCAGTGGTTCAAGTTCTTCCTGGTGGGAATTATCGAGACAGCGAGTAACAGTGTGGCTACTTTTGACAATATTCTGAAGTTGCAGAAGCAGGTGGAGAGTCAAATTCAGACACTTGGTAGTCGATCGATCAAGGCTCAAAAGGTCATCCATTACTTGTATCAACGCCCAATCATCGATGCGGCGAAGGTGGGAGCAGTAGCGGAGCTATCGCCAGCATCGGCTTACAAGCTGATTGCAGATTTGGTGCAGTTTGGAATACTAGAGGAAATCACTGGTAGTAAGCGGGGTAAGCAGTATATGTTTATGGCATATTTGCACTTGTTCAATTAACGTTTCGTCCCCATTTTCTGAAACAGCTTTTTTTATCTCTGGAGAGAAGGGCTAGTAATGTTACATCCGAAGCTTTGCGGGGAAGAATAGAGGTAAGTACTATGATCTGACTCGAAGATGACTACATCAGCACTAACCAAGTTTTTGTCTATTTTTTCACTTGCTTCGATCGCAACTATGATTTCTGTAGATTCTGCTTTTGCTAACCCCATAGTTCATTACGGTGAGAAAGGTACATATACCGTAGATTATGATGCTAGTACTTATCGTGGATGTTTAAATAGCGGAGGTTGCATCACTTTAGGTCGAAAGTATCGTATCCAGTTTAAAGCTGGAAAGCCTGAGTATTGTGAAGTTGCTAGTTGGAAAAAAGGTCAGTATGAATATATTATCGGCGCAGGTATGATAAGCGTTACTAAGAATGGTCGCATAATCTTTGAAGATAGTGCCTTAACTAGATAATTTTAACTAAATATTTAAACGATAAGATATATGCTCAAACTTAAAAGTCCTATTAACTAGGACTTACGCATTGACAAAACGATCGCGTTGTGATTTTACGTACTGGCAAGATTATTTACAATATATTCACGGACAACAGATGTAAATAAATTTTTTTGTACTTCATACCAGTTCGCAATACTTTTCTCAACTCTCAT
>JANYDE010000023.1 GCA_025359915.1 Chamaesiphon sp. 336R_metabinner_41
AATCCCATCAATGTGTAGAGTAGAGCTTGGGCACACGGGAGAATGGTGTTCACTGTTCTCGTTAATATTGTTCTGTGCCCTTTTTCTCACACTTTGGTCACGATTGATACTAGTCTTTATGTATTGGTGCAAGATGTGAGCTTACTTATTACTTATTACTTCTTACTTATTACTTAATTTTAATTCTCGTCCAATGTCCGAGGGTAATTTCATCGTTAGATGAGATCGAGATATCTGCCATCATGGCAATCTCTTTACCATTTACCATTGTGCCATTCGATGAAGCAATATCTCTGAGCACTAAAGAGCCGTCGGGGTGAAGGGTGATAATGGCGTGACGAGAGGAAACAGCGTCATCAAAATCTAACGGAATTTCGGGATGAATCGCCCGCGCTTGACTGGTACGTCCGATTAAATTGGTACCCTGGTTTAAGTCAATGGTAATTGGTGCCTGAGTGGGGGCTGTGGGGCTGTCAGGCGTGGCTAAACTAGGATCGATCGAAATCACAAGCTGCCATTGTCCGATTGGAATAGTAGCGGTTGTTGGTGCCAGATTTAAATTAGCTGATAAATTAATTGGAGCTGGAAAATTGGATAAAGGATTTCCACCCTTCGCACTAGTGAGAAAGTTATAACCACAAATCTCGCAAAAGCCACCAGTAGCGGCTTCGTGGGGTGTACTGCAATCGGGACAATATTCACTTGCAACAGGTATTGTTGCAATAGATATCGGCGTTGGATTAGTAGGATTCGACACCAATTCGCCAATCCCTAAACCCATAATTTTTGCCCCACATTCAGAGCAAAAATCGGCTTCTGTTGAGTTATGATTTTTTGGACAGATATACATACAGATCTGTAGGGGCGGGTTTATGCTATCAATAACGTTTGTACTAGAGAGTTAATTCAAACCCGCCCACCCCAACAATCACGGCTGAGATCGAGATCCGATCTAAAATCTATCTACTTTTGAATTCTAGCTGTTTTGGTCGATCGAGTTTCTAGCATCATTTCGTCTTCCTTGGCGACAGTGCGCTTAATTCTGACTGTACCAGTAGCCGCATCATCGACATCGACGACGGAGCGCAATAATTTTGCGGTGGCTTCATTTCCAGAATCATGAGCGAGTTTGACAGCCTTACCAAGTTTAACGGTAGCTACATCAATATTACCCTGCGCTCTGGCTTCTAAACCTTCATGAATCGATTGCGCTAGTTCAGCTTGTCCGGTATAGTGAGCAACACGTCGATCGATCTTAGCTGTTTTTGCTTCATCTTCTGTCCAAGTTGCTAGGATTTTTGCTTCGGTGATTTTGGTTTCTTGTCCATTAGTTTGCGTAATTAAACTCGCTCTTCCGGCTAACATTTCATCGCCGACATTTCCCGCATCAATTTGGATACAGAAATGATAATCGCGAGATTCATTATTTCCCCACGCGCCTGTCGGATAGTCTACGATTCGTTCACTGATCATTTTAGATCGATCAGTCACATCGACGATCTCAGGACTTACTTGTTTGCAAAATAACACCTTTGCGCTGACAGGAGTCCACAATCTCAGACTAACATCACTAATCGTTTTCCCCATTGCCTTGGTGAGAATTTCTTGGAAGTCATCGGCAATCCGATCGGGTGATGCAATAATATCAGTAGTCCCCAATAATTTTGCCGCAATTTTTTGCAGCTCCGATACGCGCCAATCCGTACCAACGCCGCGACAGTCACACTGAAATTTACCCTCGCATGTATCTAAAATCCGAATTAAATCGTTTTCATCACTCGCATCATTTTGTCCATCGGTGAGTAACAAAGCTTGGCAAATTGCCTGAGGCATTTTATTAAATTCACCCAGTGCAGTATGCAGCCAGTTTGATATAACCGTTCCACCATTAGCATTTATTTCTTTTACCTGACTAATTGCCCGCAGTTTATTTTCAGGTACTGCATTTACTAATGGTACTAGTAATTTCGATCGACTAGATCCAGTGACAATAAAAAATGCTGCATCTGTCGGTAGCAAATTAATAATTTGAACGATCGCATTTTTTGCTGCAATCATCTTCGCTCCACCCATCGAGCCAGATGTATCGCAAATAATACCAAACAAACGTTGATTTGTAGGCGCGGAAATAATCTCACAATCATTACCCATAGTGGTAATTGTCATGATCGCATTTACTTCTCTCGCACCTTGAGGAAGATAGGGATTTTGAAAAACTTCAGCGTTAAACATAAGTTAATTAGTTGACAGTTGACAGTTGACAGTTGACAGCTAAGAGATCTGATTTTTATCTTGATTAATTGGCTCAAGCTAGTTATGTAGCAATCTTTAAATGATAAGCTAGCTTTTCTTCCTCTTCCTCTTCCTCTTCCTCTTCCTCTTCCTCTTCCTCTTCCTCTTCCTCTGTGCTCTCTGCGCCCTCTGCGGTTAAAAAACATTAGTGTGGCAGTACTATAAAATTTGGGAATGATTTAGGATTGCTATATCTAACTTACGATTGGGTGGAAATAAGAAAATTATGCAAAAATTACTTACTCATTACCCCTAGAATACCGACAGTGATATTATCTTGTCCACCTTGTTGATTAGCGTAGCGAATTAGGTGCTGGGAGATCGAAAGACAGTCAGAATTGAGAGATTGTTGGATCAGATGGTGGAGGTAGGCGGGATCTGGGGCGTAATTCCATAAGCCGTCGGTACAGAGGAGGAGATAACCCGCTCCAGGGATGGGAAAAGTGGTGATATTCGGAATCCGATCCTCGTCAGCGACATCTGCACCGAGCCACCGGACGATCGCATGGGCGTAGGGAGACGCTTCCGCCTCTTCAGGAGTGAAAGTTCCTGATTCGATTGCGTCGCGCATCCAGGAGTCATCTTGCGTGAGCTGGAGCGATTTATCTGCCGCGATCCAATAGGCTCTACTATCGCCCAACCAACCAATGGTCGCAATATTATTATGCACGATCGCGGCAACAATTGTAGTGGAAGATGAATCGATCGAGGATGCCAGATCGAGCGGGATACTAGACACAGCTTGAAGTGCATATTCTACCGCACGTTCGAGCGCAATAGCTGGATCTTCGATCCCTTCATTAATGGTAAGTTCGATCGATTGAATACAAGCAGTAGCCGCAGCTTGAGAGGCGAGTTCGGGATGTTGGGAACTAGACACCCCATCGCAAACTACGATAATACAAGTGTCAGAGTCAATTATTTTGAGCGCGATCGAGTCCTCATTTTGATGATGTCTGCGCCCTCGATCGCTTGCACCTGCTAAATTAGCACCAGGCTGAAGTTCGATACAATCATTTGAGATTTCCACTTGCCGAAATCCACACTCACTGCAATATCGATCGACATCGATATTTCTCGGCGCAGCACCACATTTTTGACAACCATCGCCAACCACTTCAGCGGCGAGACTAACCCCGCATTCTTCACAGAATCGATCGTCTACAGTAACTATACCCCCGCATTGATGACAGTTCATAGATATTCTGGTGTTGCTAGAGATGGGAGATGGGAGATGGGAGATTTAGAGAGATCCCGCTTTCCTATTTCCGGCTCCCTCCCCTTTATAAGGGGAGGGCTGGGGTGGGGTAAAGATCTCCGCCCCAAATCCAGAAACCAACGATAGCGGTAATTTACTTATTACTTACTCCTCACCCGCCTTAGCCGCGCGAGACTCCAACCAGATTGGTACTACAATCCACGCGATCGCAATCAATAACGCCCCAATCGCAAACTTACTCACCCAGCCCAGCAACTGTTCCAGCGAAACTACCCGCCCGACAAAAAACGCGATTGTTGTCATCACAGTCGCCCAAGCAGTTGCTCCAGCCAAATTGACCGCCAAAAACTTCCCAAATGGCATCTCTACCACACCCGCCATCGGGCTGGCAAATATCCGCAGCAAGGCAATAAATCGACCGAAGAAGACCGCCTTAACCGCATTTTCACTAAATTTGGTCTTAAGCTCTTCTAGCTGTACGTCCTGGACGCGGAATACCTTAGCGAACGCCTGAATCAATTTCCAGCCGCCGTACTTGCCGATAAAATAGCCACAGATACCACCGATAAAGGCACCCATCGCAGCACATCCTAGCACGATCCAATAATCTAGTTCGCCACTCCCAGCTAAAAAACCACCTACGATTGTGATGGTTTCACCAGGCAAGGGAATCCCCAAATTTTCTAACAAAATACCTACAAAGACAGCGAGATATCCGTATTGACTTGCCAGTTCCTGGATTGTCTCTAGTGATAGGAATTCCATCTATACCTGAAACGATATAACTTTACATTTCACTTTAACTTTTATTTGAGGAAAATGGTAGGGGTTGTTGACAGGTTAGTATGAGAATACTAACTTGATCCGGCTAGAATCTTGATTGTTAGAGCTGGGACAGTTGGTGAGGAAGGATTATTAATCTTCGCTGAACTGGTTGTTTGGATCTTGGCTCCATCACTAGCAAAAGTGGCAGCATCTTTCATACTATTAAATATGATTCCCGATTGGATAGTTTAAATTAACAGTAGCAGCGGCAATTTGGGGTTTCCCCAAGACCGCACTTTCTGCTCCCAAGAGGGGATTTACATGCCAGTACTGAGCGGCGTAAGTAAAGTAACCATTACCTTTGTTCTCTTCTCTCCCATCTCCCATCTCCCATCTCTTCCCGAAATAGTACCTGGATTTACGCCGCTCAGTACTAGCTGTTTTTTGCTTGGGGAAGCTGATCGTGCCCTAAAATAGAGATTGGTTAAATTTGTGTTGAATAGATAGTGAAGCGAAAATCTTTAGCAATCGCTACTCCCGTCGGTAGTTTTAAAGGAGCTTTTGCTCATGGAGTCTTGACTGCACTAGAAGAAGCGGGAATCGTTGCTGATGCCTATGCAGCAGCGTCTTCATCAGTAATTCCGACCAGTTGGGCAGCGATCGGTCAGGCTAGCAATTTAGGGGTAGACTATTGGTTAGCAGGGTTGTCAGCATTGCAAAATCCGGCTCAAAATATGAGTAAGGTGGTGCAGCGAGGAATTCGCGTTTTTAGCAACCAGTTGCGACAGCACTTATATCAACCCCAAACTCCTACCCTCTACATTGCCACAAATGCAGTAATCGATCCCACCGCCGCAGCTCAAACCCAGACTTCCCTCGCACAAGATTTAGGAAAACGGTTGCTTCGCGCTTCGGTGCAAAAAGATCGGAGTTGGGTGGATGCGAATTTGCGCTTCACCTTATTTAGTACACACCATCCCGAATCTCAGCATCGAATTACGCCGAACAACTTTCCGGCTGTCGCTTATGCTTCCTCGCGGATTATGCACGCTTGGGAGATTCCCGCTTGGATTGATGGTAAGCCTTATGTAGATGCGGCTTATACTTGTCTATGTCCGGCATTGGCGATGGTATCAGCAGGATATCAGGAAACGATCGCAATCGCCAATGAGCCAGGGACAATGTATCGGGACATGTTTCATATCGAGCCGATTCCCACTCACAGTCACGGTGTACCCATCCATATTATCCGTCCCGATGTTCATCTCAAGGAATTGGGCGTAGACTTTACCAAGGCGACTCCAGATGGCTTGGTGGCGGTGTATCGTCATGGAAGAGAAAAGGGATCGGAATTTATTAGAAAATGGAAGTAAATAATAAGTAATAAGTAATAAGGTTGCGATGTTATTGAGTTGGAAAATCAGGCTGATGATCATTAGCTGAAATTATCGATGGAGTCCACTACCCCCTAGCCCCTATCCCCTATTCCATCATGAACTCTGTTGTCCTAACATTAATTGAAATACTAGTTGTGATTGCTGGATCGCGATTAGTTGGCTGGGCATTTAGATCGATCGGTCAACCTTTAGTAATTGGTGAAATTGTTGCAGGTATTGCACTAGGACCTTCATTATTAGGGTGGCTGGCTCCAGATTTAGCGGGGGCATTATTCCCACCATCTGCAACTCCTTTTTTAAATGTGTTGTCGCAGATAGGGTTAATTTTTTTCATGTTTTTGATTGGATTAGAATTAGATCCAAAATACTTGCGTGGCAATCTCAAAACAGCAATTGTCACTTCAGGCGTAAGTATTTTAGTTCCGTTTTCTTTGGCTGGAGTTTTATCATTATTAATTTATCCAATCCTTTCTAATAATAGTGTTTCGTTTACGGCATTCGCCTTGTTTATGGGCGCGGCGATGTCGATTACGGCATTTCCAGTATTGGCGAGGATTATCACTGAAAATAATCTTCAGAATACTAGATTGGGTACGCTTGCATTGACTTGTGCTGCGGTTGATGATGTAACGGCTTGGTGTCTATTAGCTTTGGCAATTGCAGTTACTAGAACGAATAGTATGGTTGCGGCTGTGCCGACGATTATTTATTCTGTGCTCTACATTGGGGCAATGTTGACAGTGGGTCGGTGGTTATTGAATATTTTATCTACTTATTACGATCGAACCGGAAAGCTATCACAGTTGATGTTGGCGGTCATTTATATGGCAGTGGTCTCTTCGGCTCTGATTACGGAAACAATCGGGATTCACTTGATTTTTGGGGCATTTATACTCGGTGCTGCGATGCCCAAAAAACCGAGATTGGTTAGAGAAATTGCGCAGAAGACGGAAGATTTTGTCTTGATATTTTTATTACCAATTTTCTTTGCTTATAGTGGATTGAAAACTCAAATTGGCTTGTTAAATACTCCCGAACTATGGATATTATGTTCGGCCATTTTAGGTGTGGCAATTGTTGGTAAGTATGTAGGCACTTATTATGCAGCTCGAAGTTGTCAGATCGATCACCAAGAAGCTTCTGCACTAGGTTGGTTAATGAATACGCGTGGATTAACAGAATTAATTGTCTTAAATATCGGTTTGGAGTTAGGAGTTATTTCACCAATATTATTTACAATGTTAGTGATTATGGCATTGGTGACTACTTTTATGACTTCACCATTATTGGAGTGGACATATCCTAAAAAATCGATCCGACTTCACAGCCAAACAGAACTTTCCCCATCGGTTGAGGAGACTTTCAGTAGTAGTACTAGCTCGGAATTTCAACTGTCAACTAGATCTGCCTTAATCTCAACATCCTTGAGTTATCGAATCTTAGTTCCTGTTGCCAATCCCAATACTCAGACTGGACTACTTCAACTGGCTACATCGATCGCTCAAAACGATCATCAATCAGCTATTATCAATCCATTAAGTCTGATTGAATTAGAAGAAGATTATCTATTTCAAAGTACTCCTTTTGAGGCAAATAGACTGATCGATCGCCGATTAGAGCAATTAAATGCTCTAATTGAAACACTCGAACCAATTCAATCTAGATCGATCTTTCAACCTATCGTCCAAATCGGCTATGATGTATCTCAGAAAACTGCGGTAATCGCAGCACTAGATCGAACAGATCTCGTTCTATTGGGCTGGCACCGTCCGACTTTTACTAACAACCGTTTTGGCGGTAGAGTTGCCCAAATACTCAGAAATACTCCTGCTGATATGGCGGTATTTATCGATGCAAATAACGATGATTCAATTGCTAAATCTTATCAAACTTTATTAGTTCCATATACTGCGACTCACCACGACGATCTTGCGGTGGAAATTGCCCTGAGAATGCTCTGGAACGATCGAGATCGACAATTGGAACTAATCCAAATTAACTCACCTAACCCAAAAGATGGCGAATTTAGTACTGAGATAGGTCGATTATTAGCTAATTTACCAACTGAAATAAGTACCAGAATTAAAATTTCAACGATTGATGAGATCGATCCAATTGTTGAAATTGAGCGAGTTTCTAGACAAATAGATCTAACAATTACTGGAATTGGCAGCAGTTGGGCTGGCAGAAAACCTGTCCTCGATAATTATACAGACAGGTTAACTATTCACTGTGTTTCTTCACTATTAATTGCGCGTCGTTATAATCGAGTTAGCTCTCAGCTAAATTTTATGACTTAGTTCCAGTGATGATGTTCGGGAATCAAATCGTCTGGTGCAAATAAATGTGGACTCATTGGTGCAGAGGCAGTGTCGTACCATGATTCGAGTAAATCTTGGGTTTCTTGCATTTCACCAATCGAGAGATCGCGAGGGATAATAATACCGATACTGCGATCGGGAATGGCTACATAATAACCGTTAGGAAAATATTTATCTAGATAGGGAGAAAGCAAAGTTCTCGACGAACCAAATCCATCATGGTGCATCATAATTGCCCAGACAACGCTACCATCTGCGCGGAGTTTTTGATGCGTCCACAATTCTTGAGACGCTACTTTGAGATTGATTACCGCACGTTGTTGCCAATCAATTCCTTCATCTTCCCAAACCTCAACCATTTCTGAGGTAACATCTTGATAAGCAACTCTGCCTTTGGAATTTCGATCGACAATTACCCAGCTCAGTGCATAATCCCGCAATGGTAATTCCTCATGGGGAGAATCCCAGAGTTTGGAGCTTACACAGGTAGAATGAATAATCAATGGCATTAACCGATCGATCGCATCAATGATAGTTACTGACATAGCGCAGATTTAAGGGATGGGGTACTACTCTTCTTATATTGCCCACCAGATTCAACTCTGTTCACATTTGTCGATTTTTTTTTGAGCTGAATTCACAGTCCCCTCTCCCGTCAGTTTTTGAGAGTTACAGCGGAGATCTTTACCACCAACCCCCTTGTAAAGCGGCGTTTTTATGTTTAGGGTTCCCCCCCAAGACAACGACAAGACAGGGGGCTTTCCGGCTCCCTCCCCTTTACAAGGGGATGGCTGGGGTGGGGTAAAGATCTCCGCATCAACTCAAGTAGATACATCCAATTCTCGATCCTTCACTCCAGTATATTTGCTCAAACTCACACGCTGAGAGCGATAGATCCCCGCATGTCCAGAACATAGATAACTAACAACACAAGCAATCGTGGCATAAATACCCGTCGGAACGCCGAATAATTCAATCGCCATCAATGTCCCAGCCAACGGCGTATTGGCGGCTCCAGCGAAGACTCCCGCGAATCCCATTCCGGCGAGTAGTGGTGCGGGTAGTGCTAAGATCGGGGCAATAGCATTACCCAATGTTGCACCAATATAGAATAGAGGTGTGACTTCACCGCCTTTGAATCCAGCTCCCAAGCTCAGAGTAGTAAAGCCAAGTTTGGCTGCAAAATCCCAGGGAGGGAGTTGGGCATGAAAAGCACTAACGATCGAGGGAATCCCTAACCCGATATACTTGGTCGTACCAACTAATTGGATTGCACCCAAGACTAAGATCCCACCTAGAAAAGGACGCAAAGGTGGATAACTAATTTTAGCTTTAAAATAATCGCCAATCCGATGCGTCAAAGTCGCAAATACCATCGCCGTCAGCCCAAATATTGCTCCCGCCACAATTGCGGCTAGTAACCTGAAAATCGTCAATTCTGGAACGATCGGAATTTGATAGACTTGATGGTGCAATCCCCATGCTAGCGTAATTCGATCGCCAACAATCGCCGCGATCGCACAAGGAAATAGTCCCTCATAGCGAAACCGCCCCACCGCTAGTACTTCCAACCCAAACACCATCCCCGCTAATGGCGTACCAAATACCGCCGCAAATCCGCCACTAATTCCCGCCATCAGCACGATTCGTCGATCGATCCTATTTAACCGCAAAATCGGTGTCAATCTATCTACTAATGCCGTACCCATCTGTACCGCCGTTCCTTCTCTGCCTACCGATGCACCGCATAAATGCGAGATTGTCGTTCCGATTAATACCAAAATCGCCATCCGCAATGGAATGATATTTTGAGGATTGTGGATTTCTTCCAACAGTAAATTATTACCCGCCTCGACACTTTTGCCCAGATAGTGGTAAATTAGCCCACTGAGCAGCCCTCCCATTGGTAAGAGCAGTAAAGCCTCGTGATAAGATTCCCGCAATCCTGTAGCCCAATCTAATGCGACTAACAGCACCGCTGACGATGTTCCGGTGAGCATCCCGATCAAACAGCCGATAAATAGCCATTTTACTAGATCGGAAATTGCTTGAACCTGTTCGAGTCGGATCCACTTATTCACATCTTGCACCAATACATACAGACTAGTAAAAGCATAGATCTAAGGGTACCCATGAAGCGGCGTTTTTATATCTCCTAAGGGAGAGGCTCCGCCAACGGGGGGAACCCCTACAGTTTAATTGTAGGGGCGCGCCTGGATCTACGCTAATTACGAAGATTTTCGCATTGGGGCAAGATGTGAGTATACCAGGGACGATCGAAAATCATCATCGAGTGGGAATAATTAAAGGTAGCAACGAGATAACATAGAGATCGAGGAATCTGTTCATCACGAACAAGATTACCAGAACCCGACTATTATAGATCGAGCATTGGGAATCTCAAATTAGGAGTAATCGATTAAGATGCAATCACGCGCAGTCAGAGAAGGTTCAGTTGGATTGATGCTCATCGCTGGATTGGGAGTCTTTGGCGGGATTTTCTTATGGCTCAAAGGGTTGACTCCTGGGAGTGAGAGTTACAATATTATCGCTCAGTTTGCCCAAGCACCAGGAATTCAATCTGGAGGTGCTGTCAGATTTCGGGGGATTCGAGTTGGTAAAATTGCCAAAATCACACCTGGCGCGAATGGGGTGGCTGTCACCATTCAGATGGACGATCCCAATTTAATTATCCCCAAGGATGTAGCGGTAGAAATCAGTCAAACTGGATTAATTGGTGAGCCAGTTGTCGAAATTACCCCACTTAGTAATGCTGTAATCAATACTAGTTCGATCGCCAGAGCGTTAGATAGTAAATGCGATCGCAATTTAATTCTCTGCAATAATGCTCAAGTCAATGGACAAATCGGCGCGAGTTTCAATGAATTGCTCCGACGAGCGACGAAATTGGTGGAGTTATACAATAATCCTGAGCTACTTAGGAATATCAATAGTACCGTAGTTAAAGCCGGAACTGCGGCGGAAGATGTTTCTAAATTAAGTAAAAGTGTTAGCAAACTTAGCACCGAATTTTCTAGTTTACCCAAAAGCGTGGAATCTGGTTTAAATAACCTGTCAGCCAAGGCAAATACGCTGACAATATCACTCGATCGAACCAGCACTAAAATTGGCAATACTGCCGACAAATTTAGTACCACCGCTACCCAGTTGAATTCAACGGCGGCTGAATATAAGGTATTAGCAACCTCCATCAACAGTTTAGTTGCCGAAAATCGCAAGACTTTTTCATCTTCGCTAAATAATTTTGACAAGCTCAGTCTCGATTTGAGAAAAACAGTTGCAGCAATCAATCCTGCTGTCGTCAAACTCAATTCTACTGTAACAAAACTCAATTCAGATAAATTGACCAAAGATTTGGAAGCAACTCTAAGCAACGCCAATCAAACATCTCTCAATCTCAAAAATCTCTCCGCCAATCTAAACGATCCCAAAACATTATTAATGTTGCAACAAACATTAGACTCCGCACGAGTCACATTTCAAAATACCCAGAAAATCACCGCCGATATCGACGATCTCACCGGAAGTCCAGAGTTCAGATCGAACCTGCGTAACTTAGTTAATGGCTTGGGCAAATTAGTCTCCTCCGCCGAACAATTGGAGCAGCAAGCTAAACTAGCTCAATCGATCGAACCCTTAGGCAAATCACTCGCCTACATCAGCAAATTGCCAGCTCCCACCTCTCCAACCAGAAAGTTCGATCAAAACCTCACTAATCCAACTTTCAATCGTCCTACTGTCAGCAAAGCCAAACCTCCCGTCGCACCAAAATCCCCAGTCAAAATCGATCTTCCTCAGGATACTATCTTCCCTGACGAATTCATCACAACCCCGAATCTGGACAACACGCTCGAACCAATTCCCCTCTCCATTCCAACACCAACCCCAAAAAATTAATTATCAATCTCTCCAATCTCCCATCTTCCCTAGAAATTAACATTCGATCGAGCAACTGGACTAGAATGGTCTAATTGCCATCCTGACACAACGTACTCAATTCTATGGCTCGGAAATCTACCACCGCAACCACTCGCAATCGTGCTAAAACTGTTAGCGTTCCAGTACCTAGTTCAGACGGGCTAGCAGTTTCCGATCTGCGAATTCGACTAGAATTTCTGGAGCGAGACAACGAGAAATTACTCAAACAGATCGAGAAAAAACGCACAGAATTAAGTAATTTACTCGATCGCATTCGTGAAATTGGGGTAGAAGTAGCTCAACGCAGTGCGCCTGTTTTGAAGCAACTTTTGGAACTAGATGAGAAGATTCATGCTGTATTTACCGAAATTTTCACGAAGAAAAAATTAGGCAAACAGTCGCGCAAAAATATTAATCGAATCTACTATACGCTTCAGATGTCGGGATTAATTAGTCCTAGCAAGATTAGCTATGAAGATGCTGATGAGCCAGAAGATTGGGACGATCCAGAAGCTGAGTGGAATGCCGATGATTTTTTTGGTAGTGGATCGCGATCTCGTTTCCAGCCAGAACCAGAATCGCCATCGATAGATAGAGACGAGCAGAAGAAAATTAGACAGCTTTTCTTGCGATTAGCTGATGTCTTTCATCCTGATAAAGTACTCGAAGATGATAAGCGCGAATACTATACTGAAGTCATGAAAGAAATCAATCAGGCTTACCAAGCTGGAGACTTGGCTAAGTTACTTGCTATTGAGAAACAGCATCAGATGGGCGAAGTTATCGATCGCAATAGCGAAGACGATCTCACTCGTAGATGTGCGCAAATCGAACTAGAAAATGATTTTCTCAATAGTCAATTTGCCAATCTCAAACAAGAAATCCGCGAAGCAAAAAGTACTCCTCAAGGATCGATGGTAGCGGAGTATAAGAAGCTAACTAAAAAGGGGATAGACCCGATCGGCGAAATGGTGTCAGAGACAGAAGAACAAATCGAGGTAATTACTGAACTTTATCAGTTTGTGACCGATTTTCGCGATAAAAAAATGACTATCAAAGATTTTATGAAAGGGCCATCTTTTTTCCAGCAAATGCAGCAAGCTTCCGCCGAAGAGCTATTAATGGAATTATTTTCACAATTTTAGGAGTATTGCCGAATCGCTCGATCGATCCACAGCAGCCATTAGCCTGCGATAATATCAATCGAGTGAACCAACGAAAAAAATCACGATGAGACTGTCTAAAAGCTTATTTGTCACCCTGCGCGAAGAACCAGCCGAAGCCGAAATCCCCAGCCATAAACTACTATTGAGGGCTGGGTACATTCGCCGGATTGGGAGTGGCTTGTATGCTTACCTACCCCTGATGTGGCGCGTATTGACGAAGGTAAGACAGATTGTCAAAGAAGAAATGGATGCAACAGGTGCGCAAGAGTGTTTGCTTCCCCAGCTTCAACCCGCCGAACTGTGGCAACAATCGGGACGCTGGGACACTTATACTCAGTCTGAGGGGATTATGTTCGCCTTTACTGACAGACAAAAACGCCAAGTAGCATTAGGACCTACACATGAGGAAGTGGTGACGGCTGTCGCCCGCGATTTGATTAAGTCTTACCGTCAATTACCCCAACATCTCTATCAGATTCAGAGCAAGTTTCGTGATGAAATTCGCCCTCGGTTTGGGCTGATGCGCGGACGGGAATTTATCATGAAGGATGGTTATTCTTTCCATGCAGATACTGAGAGTCTCAAGGAAACTTATGATGATATGCACCATGCGTATAGTCGGATGTTGACTCGGTGCGGGTTGAAATTTCGGGCGGTAGATGCGGACTCTGGCGCGATTGGGGGTTCTGGTTCGCAGGAATTTATGGTGCTGGCGGATGCGGGTGAGGATGATGTGATGTATACGGCGGATGGTAAATACGCCGCGAATGTGGAGAAAGCTGTATCGCTTGCGCCAGAAGCGGTTGCGTCAACTTTTACTAGCTATGAAGTGAAGGAGACACCAAATACCAATTCGATTAAGAAGCTAGTTAAATTCTTTGAATGTGACTCTACCTCGATCGTCAAAAATGTTCTTCAGCAGGTAGTCTTTGATAATGGGATGACTGTGCTGGTATTGATTAGCATTCGATCGGATCGAGATGTCAATCAAGTAAAATTAACTAACGAACTTGGTAAATTAGCTCCGAACTATGGCGCGAAAACAGTTATCGCTCTAGATGTACCCGATGGGGCGGCTATTGAGAAATGGGCAGCAAAACCTTTACCATTAGGTTATATTGCCCCAGATTTAAGCGACGAATATATTAGCTCTACGCTAAATGTCCATCCTAAATTTCTGCGATTGGTAGATCCTACAGCCGCGAGTTTGACTAACTTTATCACGGGTACCAACGAAGCCGAAAAACATGTCGTCGGTGCGAATTGGAACACCCAATTTACCCTACCATTGATCGTTGATATCCACAAAGCACAAGTCGGAGATCGCGCCATCCACGATCCTACCCAACTGATTGAAACCGCACGGGGAATCGAAGTCGGACATATCTTCCAACTCGGAACCAAATATTCCGCCGCAATGGGAGCCACATTTACCAACGAGCAAGGCGAAGAACAACCCCTCGTCATGGGTTGCTATGGTGTCGGCGTATCCCGATTAGCCCAAGCAGCAGTAGAACAATCATACGATAAAGATGGCATAATTTGGCCCGTGGCGATCGCTCCCTACCACGCAATTATCTGTGTCCCCAATATCTCCGATCCTCAACAGGTGGAGGTCGCAGAACGCCTCTACACCGAGTTAAATCAGATGGGCATCGAAACTATCCTTGACGATCGAGATGAACGCGCAGGGGTCAAATTCAAGGACGCTGACTTGATCGGTATCCCTTTCCGCATCGTCACTGGAAGATCCCTCAAAGATGGCAAAGTGGAAGTAGTCCAACGCGCCACGAAACAATCCCAGGATATCCTCGTCGAGGATGTTGGTACAACGATTAAAGAGTGGATAGGGATTTAGGCTTTAGGCTTTAGGCTTTAGGCTTTAGGCTTTAGGCTCTAGGCTTTAGGCTTTAGGGAAGAAGGGGAAAGGTTAAAGATAATACCTATCTCCCCACACTCCCAGGGTGGTTTCATCCACCCATAGAAAAATCTCTCAGTTCACTTCAGTGAACTTTTGCTCTTAGCCCCAAATTCATTTGTTCGCGTAGCGTCTGCCTTCGCAGAGGGCGTTTGAAGACTAAGCACCCTGCCCATCTCTCCCCATCTCTCCCCTCCCCCCTCTCCCCTCCATGGAACTCCTAGCCATCCTCCTCTCCGGTATTACCGCCTTATTTTCACTCACGGGGGTAGTTGTGGACAAAAACGTCGAAGCTGCCTTCCTGGCTCAGATAGACCATGCGGAGCAACTCCAAGTGCGGGTTGATAATGCGCCAATGCATCAGATTATCAATGGTAAAATCAATAAACTAAGAATTGCCGGACAGGGGTTGTGGATGACAAAAGATCTGCGACTTGATACCCTAGAAGTAGAAACCGATCCGCTGGCGATTAGTGTCAAAGAAATTCAGGAGGATGGCCAAAATCCTCGCGCTTCATCCCTTCAGCAGCCAATTCAGGCAGGGATAAAGCTTAAGTTTAATGAAGACGATCTAAATAATTTCTTAAAATCTCCCGATTCGATCGCGAAACTCCAGAAAATGACTACTAGCACTGTCGGTGGTGCGGCTAGCTCTCTCAACAAGGATTACCAGATTACCAATCCTCAAATCAAATTCCTAGGGGATAATCGACTAGCATTTAAAGCCGAATTAAAAGATCCTGGTTCGGGGGAAAAACTAGCTGTCAAACTCGAAACTGGTGTCAGCGTCATCGGTGGGCGAAAATTTCAACTGGTATCGCCAACAGCGACAGTTGGCGATACCCAAGTTCCGCCATTTCTCCTATCTGGCTTGACTACCGGAATCAGTGAGCGGTTGAATGTAGATATGTTAGAAAAGCGCGGTGTGACTGCGCGAATTCTCCAGTTCAAAGTTAATCCCCAAGAACTCGAACTAGCCGCCTTTATCCGGCTATCTGGCAGTAAATAAGGGATCTGCTAATTCTGGATCGATCCTAACCTAATTTTTTTAAACTAACTGCTTCGTAATGAATATTTCTCATCGCCTAATCTGTGTTCTACCAGTTAAACTAGTAGTGGAGCAACTCGGTCGGTAAAATCGAACACTTACCCTTTGCTAGTTATCGGCTACTCTTTGGCTTGTCGAAGCAAAGAATCTCTAACGCTATCATCATAACTGTTTATTATTTACCGATTCTCACAATTTAGAGGAATTTTAATCATGGAAGAGCAAAAATCTATATCTAAAAGCGTAGTTGCTACTGTCTCAGCTTTAGCTCTAGTGGCAATTGGGATTGGTGGGGGTTTAGCCTGGTTTACCATTCAAAACAATCGTCCTGCGGCAACTGTACCCAGCAATATTCCTTTCTCCAATCCAGTTACCGTAAATCCCACTCCAATTAGTCCGCCGATTGTGGCTCCAATGCCTATCGTCCCTAATCCAACTAGCGTTACGCCTGTCACCCCGTCACAACTTCCGACAGTTATTACCAAGCCAAAAACACCAACTGTTGCTCAGAAAGAGGAAAATACAGTTAAGATTTGGCGGTTAGATGATGATGGTAAAAAGACTATTTTAGTACCTCAAGATCTCAAAGATCCTGAAGCTAGTACCTCAAATCCAGAAGTGCGTGTACAAAGATCGATGTCTAATTTACTGGCCTCCGCAGGTAAACCAGATGGTAAACTCACTTCAACCATCCCTGTCGGTACAAAGCTACTCAGCACTCGGATTATGGCTGACGGTATTCACGTCGATTTATCAAAAGAATTTAACCAAGTATCCGGTGCAACATCGGTAATTGGTCGATTGGGTCAAGTAATCTATACAGCTACAGCCCAAAATCCTGATGCACCTGTATGGATTACCATCGAAGGGAAGAAGCTAGAACTACTTGGTGATGGTGTTGGGGTAGAAATTAGACAACCAATCACTCGTCAAACTTACAACCAAGACTTCCCTATCAATCCAGATCGATCTACAAAGCCTTAAAATATTGACGTTGCTGGATCGAGGGATATCAATCTCGGAATGTTAAATTACTTAGCTAGGGCTAACATACATGAGTGTTTGCCCAAATTCAATCGGTTGACCATTTTCGACCAACACTTCAATTACCTGCCCCGCTGATTCTGCTTCAATCTCATTCATCAGCTTCATGGCTTCGATGATACAGACAGTTTGACCGATCCGAATGCGATCGCCGATTGATGCAAATGCTGGCTCATCGGGGGCTGGAGAGCGGTAGAAGGTGCCAACCATCGGTGATTTGATCGCAACCCAGTTTTTGTCGATCGCGGGTGCCACAGGCGGATTTGTGGTCGATAGGGGGGAGTCTGCAGATGCGGCGACGACTTGCTGGTTGACATCCGCGCTGATCGTGGAGATTGTCGTAAACTGTGGATGTCCCTTGCTGACAGTCAATTCAAAGTCAGCATTTTTGAGTGTTAGTTCAGTAATATTATTAGTGGCGATCGCTGCTAATAGTTCGTTAAGTTCTTTAAAATTAATTGTCATATTTAGTCAATTTTTATATTATCAAACGATCACCTTAGTGGCGCGCTTCTCTTCTCTTCGAGATGCTACTGCGCAGGCAGAAGCTCTGCAAACGCGAATGCGAACGATCCAAAATTCACTGGCACAGCCGCTCTTGTAGGGAAAACGAGCTGACAGTGAATTTTGGATCAACTCGACCTAGTAGATTTAACTTTCTCGTCCAACATATTGGTCGGTTCGAGTATCAATCTTGATTTTTTCACCAATACTAATAAATAGCGGAACGGTGACTTGGGCACCAGTTTCGACGATGGCAGGTTTACTACCACCTGTAGCGGTATCGCCTTTCATCCCTGGATCTGTTTCAGTAACTTCTAATACTACTGTGTTGGGCAGTTCCACTTCCATAATTTGTTCACCCCAGCGAATGATATTAACTTCCATCCCTTCTTTGAGATATTTGAAGTTATTACCAATTTGAGCTGGCGTGAGATTGGATTCTTCAAAAGATTCCATATCCATGAAGACAAATTGATCGCCATCCTTATAGGTGTGCTGCATTTTGCTTTTTTCTAGTGTCGCCTGGGGTATAGTTTCCCCAGCGCGGAAGGTTTCTTCCACGACGCTACCAGTCTGGACATTTTTGAGTTTTGTCCTGACAAAAGCGGAACCTTTCCCAGGTTTGACGTGGAGGGATTCGACGATTTTCCATACGCCATTTTTCCACACAATCGTTACACCAGGTCTAAAGTCATTACTGGAAATCATGAATATTTCTATTGTTGCAGAGAACTATCGGTATCTTATTTTATCAGTCTTGGGGATATGGGGATAGGGAATAGGAGAAAGGGGAAAGGGGAAAGGGGAAAGGGGAAAGGGGAAGGGGGTTGCGTTGGAGAATCGACTTAAACCCGATATACTAGCGACTAGCCATTCCTCACCAAGCATATGACTCGTTTAGCACTCCTGAGTGTATCGGACAAAACCGGATTGATTGAATTTGCCCGTCAATTAGTCGAAAAATTTGACTTTGAGATTGTCAGTAGTGGGGGTACTGCGCAAGCATTGAAGGCGGAGGGGATTCCCGTCATGAAAGTGGCTGAATATACTGGTGCGCCGGAAATATTGGGTGGACGGGTGAAGACTTTGCACCCGAAAATACATGGGGGGATCCTCGCGCGCAGAGATCTACCCGAACATTTAGTAGATTTAGAGCAGCATCAAATTCGCCCGATCGATCTCGTAGTAGTTAATTTATATCCCTTCGCCGCGACGATTAGCAAGCCTGGAGTTAGTTTAGCAGATGCGATCGAGCAAATAGATATTGGTGGCCCCGCGATGCTCCGCGCTTCGGCGAAGAATTTTGCCCATTTGACAGTGTTGTCCAATCCCGATCGATATGCTGATTATCTCGCGGAATTGACCAAAAATAACGGACAAGCTTCAATCGAGTTTCGTCAAGCTAGAGCATTAGAAACCTTCCAACATACCGCCGCTTATGACACCGCCATTGCGGGTTATTTAGCCGCGCAAGCAGGCGAAACTACCAGTTATCAGATTGCTGCCCTACCGCTGCAATCCCTCCGCTACGGCGAAAATCCCCATCAACCAGCCGCATGGTATCAGACTGGATCTGTAGCCACAGGTTGGACGACTGCCAAAATTTTACAGGGTAAAGAACTCAGCTATAACAATCTCGTCGATTTAGAAGCTGCACGGCGGATTATTACTGAATTTGGCGACACTCCAGCCGCGACGATTATCAAACATAACAATCCTTGTGGGACAGCATTAGGCGATACTTTACTCGAAGCATACGATCGAGCTTACAATGCCGATTCTACCTCAGCCTTCGGCGGAATTGTCGCCGTCAATCGTCCCATCGATGCCGATACCGCATTATCGATGAGCAAAACTTTCCTCGAATGTATCGTCGCACCGGAATGCACCCCTGAAGCCGCAGCCATCTTCGCTACCAAGAAAAATCTCCGCATCTTAACCCTGGCAGATTTAGCCACAGGAGCCAAAGATAATGTCAAAATCATTGCTGGTGGAATTCTAGTTCAAACCGCCGACGAATCGATCGAATCTACCGCCGATTGGCAAGTCGTCACCACCAAACAACCCACCGAATCAGAACTACAGGAATTATTATTTGCCTGGAAAGTCTGTAAACATGTCAAATCCAACGCGATCGTTGTCACCAAAAATCGCGCTACCATTGGCGTAGGTGCGGGACAAATGAACCGCGTCGGCTCTGCTAAAATCGCCTTAGAACAAGCTGGAACCCACGCTCAAGGAGCAATCCTCGCCAGCGATGGTTTTTTCCCTTTTGACGACTCAGTGAAGACAGCCGCCGCCGCTGGAATTACCGCAATTGTTCAACCTGGTGGTAGTATGCGTGATCATGAATCGATCGCTGCTGCCAATGAATTAGGAATTGTGATGGTATTTACAGGTGTTCGTCACTTCCTACATTAACCGACGAGATAACCGACTTTTCCCAGAAGTCGGTTATCTATCCTAACTAAACCACTAAACCACGATTCACTCTAGATATCTAAATCGATCGATTGTAGCGACAACTGATGCACCCAAAGAATTAAAATCATACCCACCTTCCAACCCAAACACAATCTTCCGAGTCACCTGCAAACAATAGTCGGTAAACACCCCAAAATCTTCTGGTTTAAGCGAAATATTTGCCAAAGGATCGTCATGATTTGCGTCGTATCCTGCACTAACAATTAATAAATCTGGGCGAAAATCAGTCAAAAATGGGATAACTTTGGTTTCAAACAACGGTTGATAATCCGCCATCGAACTTCCCGCTTTGATCGGCAAATTCAAGAGATTTTTATGGACTCCCTGTTCTATTTCGGCACCAGTACCTGGATAGTGGGGAAATTCATGCAAAGAACAATAAGCCATCTGGGGTTGCTGCGCCACTATAGCCTGAGTACCATTGCCATGATGGACATCCCAATCGAGAATTGCCACCCTTTCCGCACCATGTTCTAGCGCGTATGTCGCCGCAATCGCTGCATTGCTAAAAACACAAAATCCCATCCCCCCAGATGGCTCGGCATGATGTCCAGGCGGACGTGCCAAGACAAAAGAGGGTTCGCCCGTCATGGCAAGATCTACGCCATCCAGCCAAGCATTGACAGCGAGTAGAGCAACTTCATAAGTTTTCAGGGAAACAGGTGTGTCAGGATCGATAAATCCACCTTGCTGGGAGAGTTGTTTGACTGTGCGAATATATTTTGCAGTGTGAACTTTTTCAATCCAAACTAGTGGCGATCTAGCTTCGAGCGATGTTGGCGATTTCCAATCAATTTGGTTCGCCCATTTTGCCCGTTCCAGTGCTGATTTTATCGCAGTCAGTCGCCCTGGTTTTTCGGGATGAAATGTCCCTGTTTCATGCAACAAAAAATCGTCTGAATAGATGACTGGAAACATGGAAATTATATATTCAAATTGCTAGTACTGAGCAGCGGCGCACTAATCCTTTCGGAAAGGCTATTGCTTTGGCGTTAGCCTGCCGTAGCCGCTACCGCCAACGGATGGGTTCCCCGTCAAAAAAGGTGCGGCAGCGACGCGTGACAGGGAGGTTTCCTCCAGGTTGTTCGCGTCAAGAAAAGACAGGGGAACCCCCCTATATAGGGCTTGCTGACAAAAGCCAAAACCCAGACACAGAGAGAGATATAAACAATAAAAAGTTAGTCAAGTTCAATGAAATCGGCTAAAATCAACTAAAATTAGTGAAGAAATCGATATATCCGTACAAGTAATGTATAAAA
>JANYDE010000040.1 GCA_025359915.1 Chamaesiphon sp. 336R_metabinner_41
CCCCATCCCCCCATCCCCCCATCCCCCCATCCCCCCGTCCCCCCGTCCCCCCGTCCCCAGTCCCCCACATGCAGCGCAACTCATCCCGTCGATCTCCATTGCAAGATTTATTTATCAATTGGCAGCAAATGGACTGGCTGCTACTATTGCTGGCACTAGGTTTGACATTCTTTGGTGGCGTGATGATCCGCAGTACCGAATTGAATCAGCCAGTCACTGATTGGTCGCAACACTGGGTTTTTGGTGGGGTTGGGCTGCTGATTGTCTTAGGGATTGCCCGCATATCCTACAATCATCTGCTGCGCTGGCATTGGGTTACATATGGTTTGACAAATGGTCTGTTGATCGCAGTCATGGCTCTAGGGAATAGTGCCAAAGGCGCGCAGCGATGGATTAACATTGCTGGTTTCAAATTTCAACCGTCAGAATTTGCCAAAATCGGACTGATTATTACTCTGGCAGCAATTCTACATCGTCGTCCAGCCAACACTTTACCAACATTTCTCCGTGCTTTAGCGATCGCAGTACCACCCTGGTTACTTGTATTTATCCAACCAGATTTGGGGACATCCTTAGTCTTTGGGGCAATTGCTTTAGGCATGTTGTACTGGGCGAATGCCAATCCAGGTTGGCTAGTCCTGCTAGCATCGCCCCTAGCTGCAGCAATTCTCTACAGCCTCAGTTTTCCCATTTGGATTGGTTGGGCCATCTTGATGGGCATTGTCGGCTGGTTTACGTTGCCTTGGCGATGGGTAAGTTCCTTGCTAGTGATCGGGATGAATATTGCATCGGGATTGCTCGGACAGGTCTTGTGGCATGTGCTCAAGGATTATCAAAAAGACCGGATTATTGTCTTTCTCGATCCTGACAAATATCCACTCGGAGCTGGCTATCACTTAATCCAATCCCGAATTGCGATTGGTGCTGGAGAATTGTGGGGGCAGGGACTCAATCAAGGTACTCAGACACAATTAAATTTCATCCCCGAACAGCATACAGATTTTATCTTTTCTTCAATTGGTGAGGAATTGGGCTTTGTCGGTTCGATCTGTCTGTTAGTGACTTTCTTGATTGTTTGCTGGCGATTGATGAGAGTTGCCCGCCAAGCTCCCAATAACTTCGGCTCGCTGCTCGCGATTGGAATCCTCTCGATGATTGGTTTTCAGGTTATCATCAATATCAGTATGACGATCGGAATTGCCCCCGTAACCGGAATTCCTCTACCCTGGATTAGTTATGGTCGATCGGCATTAATTACCAATTTTATCGCGATCGGGTTAGTAGAATCTGTCGCTAATTATCGGCGTAGATTTGGTCAGTAGATGGGAGGTACCTCTACATGGTAAAATGTTCTGCCTGCGGTAATGCATAGCGAGATTATTCCCGCCCAATCATCATGCAAGACAGGACACAATAGAAACAGTACAAGGTTAAGGAGAGATCGATCGTGGCGCAGATGTATTATGACAACGATGCTAATTTAGACCTATTAAACGGCAAAACCGTTGCAATTATTGGTTATGGTAGCCAAGGACACGCACACGCTCTCAACCTCAAGGAAAGTGGCGTAAATGTAGTTATCGGTTTGTACGCGGGTAGTAAATCCACCGCTAAAGCAGAAGCCGCAGGATTGACAGTCAAAACAGTTGCCGAAGCTGCTAAAGCCGCTGACTTAATCATGATTTTGCTTCCCGATGAAGTCCAACGGGGGATCTATGAAAGCGAAATTAAACCCAATCTGGTAGCGGGTAATACTCTCGCCTTCGCCCACGGCTTTAACATTCACTTCGGACAAGTCATCCCCCCTGCTGATGTTGATGTGATCATGGTCGCACCAAAAGGCCCTGGACACCAAGTCCGCCGTGAATACGAAAAAGGACAAGGCGTACCAGCTTTATTCGCGGTATATCAAGATGCTTCTGGACAGGCACGCGATCGAGCAATGGCTTATGCTAAAGGCGTTGGTGGTACCCGTGCGGGTATCCTCGAAACCACTTTCCGCGAAGAAACTGAAACCGACTTATTCGGCGAACAAGCAGTTCTCTGTGGCGGTTTGAGTGCATTAATCAAAGCTGGCTTTGAAACCCTTGTAGAAGCCGGATATCAACCCGAACTCGCTTACTTTGAATGCTGTCATGAAGTTAAACTAATCGTCGATCTCGTCGTCGAAGGTGGTTTAGCAACTATGCGCGATAGTATCTCAAATACTGCTGAGTATGGCGACTACACTCGTGGTCCTCGCATCGTTACAGCCGAAACCAAAGCTGAGATGAAAAAGGTACTTTCCGAGATTCAAACCGGACAATTTGCCCGCGAATTCATCCTCGAAAAACAATCTGGTAACGCTGGTTTCACCGCCATCCGTCGTCTCGAAGCCGAGCACCAAATCGAAACAGTCGGTAAGGATCTCCGCGCTATGTTTAGCTGGTTGAAGAAAAACTAGATTTTAATAATTCTTGGAGATCGTGTCTTTACTCATGTTAAGCTACGATCTCCAGAATTAACGATCTATTTAGCACTTATTCGCTCTAGAGACATTGACAGTAAATTACCCTAATAGTCTTTATCACTACACGACCGAATCTAGTTTACTTGCTATCATAGAAAGCAAGGTGTTATATCCCTCATTAGATCGGGAAATACACTAAAATGAGAAAATATTTTAAGTTTCCAGCAGAATCAGATCTAGGCATCGGTATTCAATATATCGAATTTGATGATAATGACTGGCCGATTCGCCAAATTGAATGTTATGGAGATCGGTTATTTAACTCTAATCAAAAGTATCATGATGAGCTTGGTGTCATGGGCTTGTGTGAACAAAAATTGACAAAATTTGGAATGACAATAGGTACTCCTGTTGAAGATCGAGAATTTGATTCATTATGGAATTTATCAAATCAAAGAATAATGATATCTCCATTGAGAGAAACTGAGCGAGTTCAAAAAATTGCACCTTAATAGCGAAATATTTCTGTTAACACCACATTAGAAAATAATAGCCCTTCTGGATCGGATAATTTCAAATACCTGTCGCCATTTTCAATCGCAACAAAATCTACCCATCCCGACTGTTGATATCGATCGAGACATTTCAAGAGACTATTTACTTTATCGATTCCAAATTCAGATTCGATCGATCTCAAGCTTACCCCACGAGATAATCGCAGTCCTAGCATCAAAGTTTCTAAAAACCGATCCTCAGCCGATGTAATTGCTGCTTCGTTCCAGTTGCAGCCATCAGCTACCCATTGATAATATTCCTGGGTTTTGCGCGGGCGGGTAAAGCGACGCTCCTCTAGATTGCTGGCTGCACCCATGCCGAAGGCGTAGTAGGGTAAATTGTGCCAATAGGTGAGATTGTGGCGACATTGATGCGCTGGTTTAGCATAGTTAGAAATCTCGTAATGCGCGTAGCCAGCCGTCGTTAAATTCTGTTGAGCGATGCGATACATTTGCGCAGTATTTTTATCGCTGGGTAAAGGCGTATTTCCTGGCTGATACTGTTTTGCGAATGGAGTCTGCGCCTCGACAATCAGATCGTAACATGAAACATGCAGTGGATTGAGATCGATCGCACATTTTAAAGAATTTTCCCAATCATCAAGAGTTTGTTGCGGTAATCCAGAAATCAGATCCAAGCTCCAATTCTGGACACCAGCTTGATGCAGTAGCTCCACAGCCGCGTAAATATCGGCGACAGTATGCGATCGACCACACACAGTCAATAAGTTGTCTTGAAATGCTTGCACCCCGATACTGACGCGATTTACCCCTGCCTGGAGATAGCCCTGAATTTGAGCGCGATCGAATGTACCAGGATCGATTTCCATCGATATTTCAGCACCATTAGCAATTCCAAATTTGGTCGATAACCACTCGATAATCTGTCCTAGTTGCTCGACAGTCAGTAGGGAAGGAGTACCACCACCAAAAAAGATTGTATCTAACGGTTGCTGATAATTTGTTTGAGTCGCAATTTCTCGACCTAATTGTTCGACATATAATTGAATATTACCAGAGGTAGCTCCATTCTGTCGATCGCCCACCACAAATACTGGAAAGTCACAATAGTAGCAACGCCGCCGACAAAAAGGGATATGAATATAAGCAGCAGTTGGCGGCATTTAATGAGTAATGAGTAATGAGTAATTAATTAGATCGATCGAAGACAATCCGAAATCTTCTAGTTGGGGTGGTGTCTAAAGTGTCGATCGAGTCTTCAAAGGAAACCTGATTTAATCCAGTATCAGTGAATCTATTCAATTCATCCTTGGTAAGTGGAAAAGGTAAATTATCACAAGCATCTTCAGGATTGCGTCCACGACAGACGACGAATAACTTGCCATTGGGGGCGACGAAATTACCGATACAGTCGATCGCATTTGGACGAATATTTGCAGGTAATGCTTGAATCGTATAAATCTCAATTACGAGATCGAAACTTAATTTCCACTCGGCTGGAGCGGTAAATAAATCGACAGCTTGATAATTTACATGGGAGGTGGGGAATCTATGATGACACCAATCGATGGCGGTTTGAGACAGATCGAATGCTGTTACTTTCGCGCCGAGTTTGGCTAGGTATTCAGCATCATCACCCAATCCACAACCGACAACTAATACTCGCAAATTTTGCAGATTTAATTGGGATGTTTCAATCCAATTTACCAGCCATCCATTCACGCCTCGATCTGCCCAGGGAATTGCAGCAGAATTCCCCTGCGCTTCTGCATATAGTGTTTCAAACCAGCCAGTATAATCGCCATTTTCATAAGCGGCGGCAGATAATTCGTAAAGACGAGTTCTAGATTTAGTCATATATTTATTCCTGTTCTTTTCCAGATATTTATCTACAGATGTGGCAAGTAAAAATTAAATCTTATAGATCGAGACTATTCCATTTGCATCGAAATCAATTTCCAGGCGAAATCCTTTCAATAAACTAGTACCCAATAGTGGCTTTAATCCAGTTGCTAAAACTGGCACCACTTTTTCCTCGCCATCCCAGAGAATAGTCGCTAGATGTATCGGTAGTAGAGATTCACTATTGTCAGCTAAACGTGCAGACACACTTGAATATAGTGGTAGATTCATCAATCTAATTGCTTGCAATGGTAATGTGAGATAATCATTAAAACCAGTGTCTACAACAAAACTTATCTCAAACCCAGGTTGTCCTGATAATAAAAACATTACCTGTACAATCGATCCTCTCGATTCCTAATTTTAAATCTCTTTAATAATCTATACCCATTGTGGCAGAATAAGAGCAGATATTGCCCCAACTGTCTTTTGGATAATCGTTCATGCTCCGCCTCTCTGAAGTTAAGCTCTCACTCGATCGCACTGAAGCGGATATTCAGTCTGCTATTCTCAAGAAGCTATCGATCGCACCTCAGGATCTAATTCGTTATACTGTGTTCAAGCGGAGCTATGATGCACGAAAGCGGGGTGCGGTGTCGTTTGTCTATGTCATCGATGTTGAGACGACGCGGGAGAAACATTTACTTCAGAGATTTAAGAAGGATCCGCACATCGTACCGACTCCCGATACTAGTTATCGTTATGTGGCGCAAGCAGCGGCTAAACTAGAACAACGCCCGATCGTGATTGGTTGTGGGCCATGTGGGATGTTTGCTGGGTTATTATTGGCACAAATGGGATTTCGCCCGATTATTTTAGAACGCGGGAAGGCGGTACACGATCGATCTGTCGATACTTTTGGCTTTTGGAGCAAGGCGAAATTTAATCCCGAATCTAACGCTCAATTTGGGGAAGGTGGCGCGGGGACGTTTTCGGATGGGAAACTGTATAGTCGAATTAAAGATGCCCAACATCATGGGCGCAAGGTATTAGCCGAGCTGGTAAATGCGGGTGCTGCACCGGAAATTCTGTATATTAATAAGCCCCACATCGGTACTTATAGGTTAGTAAAAATCGTCGAAAATATCCGCAATTCGATCGAATCCTTAGGCGGTGAAATTCGCTTTCAAAGTCGGGTAGATAAGATTAACATCGAAAATAACCAAGTTTGCGGTGTCACCCTCGCCAGCGGTGAATATATCCCCAGCAACCATGTTATTTTAGCCGTCGGACATAGTGCCCGCGATACCTTTGAGATGCTCCATCATGTTGGAGTATACATCGAACCCAAACCATTCTCGATCGGCTTTCGTGTCGAACATCCCCAAACCCTGATCGATAAATGTCGGCTCGGATCTCAAATCGGACATCCGATGCTCGGTGCGGCTGATTATAGTCTAGTCCATCATTGCGCCAATGGTCGATCGGTTTATAGCTTCTGTATGTGCCCTGGTGGGCAAGTTGTCGCCGCTACATCCGAAGTCGGGCGAGTAGTGACGAATGGGATGAGCCAATACGAGCGCAGCGGCAAAAATGCCAATAGTGGGATTGTTGTGGGGATTACACCCGCAGATTATCCTGGTAGTCCGATCGCCGGAATTGAATTTCAGCGACGATTAGAGGAGAATGCTTTTAAACTCGGTGGCGGTACCTACGAGGCTCCAGGACAGTTGGTAGGCGACTTTTTGACAGGTACAGCCTCCACGCAATTAGGGACAGTTAAACCGTCATATAAGCCAGGAGTGCATCTGTGCGATTTGAGTTCGAGTTTACCAGATTACGCGATCGAGGCAATTCGCGAAGCTATCCCCGCTTTTGATCGGCAAATAGACGGGTTTTCGATGCACGATGCGGTGCTAACTGGAGTAGAAACTCGCACCTCGTCACCGATTTGCGTCAAGCGCGGCGGTGATTATCAGAGCTTGAATACGCAGGGTTTATATCCAGCGGGGGAAGGTGCTGGTTATGCAGGGGGGATTTTGTCGGCGGGGGTGGATGGGATTAAGGTGGCGGAGGCAGTGGCGTTGAGTATTCAGAAAAAATTTAGTTAGATATGCGCTTTGATTACATCACATCATTACTTGTTACTATTCCGATTCTTTTTTCGGCTGAAAATGCTTGGGGCTGTCTAGGAGATGTCCTTTCTTCAGCCGGGAAGATCTCCTTAGGTTTTATCTATTTTAAACCTTGAACCTGAGATTTCAACGTCCCGATCGATCCTAAATTCGATCGATATCATCATCACACTCTACCCTAATTGACTAGTACCCCGATGAAACTCGATCTATCTTTTTCAGGTTATCTCCAACGATGGTTTGGTAAATCAATCATTTTATTGATGATTTCCATTGCGACACTCTCGATCGTTTTAACTGCGAATATTCAATCGCCTGTTGCGGCTCAATCCCAGTCAACAACAATTATTAAAGCGACACCGAATCCAGCCCCAATAGTAATTAGTGGTAAGACTTTCAAAGTAGCAACTAAGGTGCTTTCGCCATTTGTGACCGAAGAAAATGGCGAACTAAGTGGATTTAGTATCGAATTGTGGAAGAATATTGCCCAAGAGCTAGATATTAAAACGGAATTTAAAAAAACTGATAATATTGCTGATCTGCTCAACGCTGTTCAGTCGAAACAAACCGATGTAAGTATTGCCGCAATTTCAGTTACAGCTCAACGAGAACAGGACTTTGATTTTTCACAACCGATTTTTGATTCGGGTTTGCAAATATTAGTCCGTAGTCAAGGTTCTCAAAGTTCGATCGGCAGATTACTCGGATCTATTTTTACGCCAACATTATTTCAACTATTAGGTATAATGTTGATGATTATCTTGATTCCCGCCCATATTATCTGGCTAGTAGAGCGCAAGCACAAAGGTAATTTTTTGGAAAATAGTGCTTATTTTCCAGGTATTTTTAAAGCCTGTTGGTGGGCAGCAGGTACCCTGGCAACTCAAGCTGAAGAAATGCCAAAAAGTGCTTGGGGTCGGATAATGGCGGTGATTTGGATGTTTATTAGTGTGGTATTTATTGCTTATTTTACCGCCACAGTTACGACTTCGCTGACTGTTGAGCAACTCCAAAGTAATATTAAAAGCCCTCAAGATCTCGTTGGTAAACGTGTAGCCACAATCGCCGGAACTACTTCCGCCAAATATCTCCAACAACAAAAGATTGAAGCTACTGAAGTTAAACACATCGATCAAGCTTACACAGCCTTAAATAATAGTGATGTAGATGCGGTGGTATTTGATGCGCCGATATTGCTCTATTATGCCGCTCATGATGGCAAAGGCAAGGTTCAGGTAGTGGGAAGTGTTTTTCGGAAAGAAAGCTACGCGATCGCCATGCCAAACGGCAGTCCTTATCGGAAACCAATTAATAACGCCCTGTTGTCACTCCAAGAAAAAGGCACCTATCAAGAAATCTATGATAAGTGGTTTAGTAATAAGTAAAGATTATTTGGAGTCCTAACCAATTTGACTGACTAATCCAGTATCGAGATCGTAATAACCACCAACGATTTTTAGTTTGTCATCCTCAATCAATTTTGCCAATACAGGCGAAGATTTGAGCGTGGTAATTTGATTATTGACATTAGCAATAATCGCATTTTTTAGCGGATCGCCCGATCGACCCTTAGTTGCAGCTATGGCGGGTTGAATCTGCTCTAGAATGCTGCCAATTTGCCCTGGAACGGGTTGATTTGCTAGCGCGGCGGTGACTGCACCACAGCGTTCGTGACCCAGTACTAAGATGACTTGTGCCCCCAATAGAGCGGCATATTCTAGACTGCCAATTTCTTCAGGAGTAGCCACATTACCTGCGACTCTAACGGTGAATAAATCTCCCAATCCTCGATCGAATAGTATCTCTACAGGTACGCGAGAATCAGCACAACCTAAAATTGCTGCAAAGGGTTTTTGTCCTTGAGCTACTTCTTGCAATCGAAATGCACCTTGATTTGGTTTTTTAGTCGTCTGGTTTGCAAATCGTTGATTCCCCGCCAATAGTTTAGCTAATGCGGCATCAGGCGTGAGACTTTGGGTAGCAATTTTCACGGGCGTGGCTAATGCTTTTATCCCCAATTGATTGGTAATTAATCCGATTCCGGCGGTGGTAGCAGTCAGCTTTAATAAGTTACGGCGAGAAATAAAACTCATAATTTTTCTGTGATGATTTTATAGAACCCATTTGAGATCTTTTGAGATTCTGGTGGAGGAGGGTGGGTTTTGTTCAAAATCGGATAGTAAGATCGAGATTAGACAGCATAAACCCACCCCTACAGACCCGTAATAAATGTGGATTAAGATCGTACAAACCAACC
>JANYDE010000044.1 GCA_025359915.1 Chamaesiphon sp. 336R_metabinner_41
ACTTTTTTTGTGATATTTGAGTTTGGATGATTAATAAAAATTATAACTGATGCCGATCGGCTCCTAATTGCTGATGGATTCAATTCGATCGATCGAATTGAATGCCATTTTATTGACTTATTCAGCAAGCCCTAACTAGATCGATTAAAATCGGTTGCCAATCGGCTACTTGCCACTGTTTGACTTCGATCGTTTGAAACTGAGGTGCAGCAGGTACGGTCTTTCGCTGTCTGGCGGCAATGGCAGCTTCTTCGCTATCCATCTGTTTCCCCAGGAAGACCAAAGCGAGTGCCATTACCATCACGCTTGCTACCGCAATCCCATTGTGAGTATAAACATTGAGAAACCGCAGGACGATCGCCATTAAAGCCACTAGAAATGTTAGGGCTAGATATTTAACCTGGAGAGAATAGCCATGCGCTGGAGCCGAAGATCGAGTAAGAACAGAGTAATTCTCAATCGGTACGAACTTCTTCACGATTATCTGTCTGGGCAAATGCTCTTGAATCAATACGGGTAACAGCACAATTGGATAAAAATTCGGGTGTTTATGCTTAATTTTGGAATTAGTTGATTTCCGAGCCATAAAATTTAGTTAGTACATACACCTTGGAAAACAGAGCGAAATGACAAGACCATCAGACTTATGGGCACCATTTAAACGCGATTGGCACAATGATGAAACTGGAGAGCTTCAGGAGCCACACCGCAGTAGGTTGATGGCAACGGGGGTTACTCCACTTAGGATCGCCGAGATGGAAACCGAAGTACGGGCAGAAATTGCCACCTTCCACCGGATGAATGCCGAACGACCATTAGTAAATGGGAAAAATTGGGCAGAGCAACAAGTAGAGATCCAGCAACGCAACCGGAGCATCCCCAGATCTATGCAGAATGCCCTGCATAATGGGACATTCGATCCCGATGAGAACTATGAGTAGAAATTAATTCGATCCCTTCAGCTACGCCTTTGATGAGTCGATAAATTCTAGTTCTCGTCAACAGTGGAATTTTTGGGTCTGTTAAGAACATAGCCAGCGGCTGTTGGCTATTTTCAATTTGATATATTTCGACCGGATTACGAATCATCCCTGAGAGGATTACCCGTTTCATCTCATCAAAATCAGGCTGGTCGAAGGTTTTAAAGTTTTCGCGGAAATGATGATTTTCAACTAGGAATGCCTGTTGACCGAACAGATCGAGGATTTCTGGGGGATAGTCCTCTTTTCCGGTACCAACGAACCAATAGAAACAAGGGAAACTCAGAGATTCGATCTCTGTTTCTCGTGCCCACCTGATAAAAACTTGCTTGTCATTAGCTGGAATTTTAACTACTAACGTATGTTCCAATCCCAGGTCGAGTAGTAAGTCGAGATCGTAAGTTGCGGATGTTGAAAACTGAAGATTGAAAGCTCGGTTAAACGCAGGGGAATAGGTCATCCCAATTTGTTTATCCGTCGAGGCATCAACTACGATAATTCGCTCGTCGGATAAGGCTAAAACCTCAACCAGAGCGCGGATGAACCAGGATTTTCCAGCTTGTCCGCGATCGCTACCAATAAAGTGGATACTCATACTAACGACACCCCCGCTGGAGTAGCTGCTGTCTTCTTTTTCCGCGTATAAACTGGAATCTCAAGCTCTGGAGGCTCGACAGGTTCGACAGGTTCAGGTGTAGGTACATCGGGCTGAAAGGGAGATTGAGCAATAACTCCCGCTAATTCCTGCTTTCGCTCGTTCGCACGTTCCTGGGGTACGGCTTCGTTATAGCCGTGAGGATGTTCTAGCACCGTATATCCAGACTCGCTGAGATAGTTTTTAGCCAGAGCATCAACGCTATTTCCATCGCCGAATACGATCGTTGCCTTGGCTTGACGAGCAGCTTTGAGTAGTGGTAGATAATTCTGGTCGAAAAACGGTTGCAGGGTCGATCTAATTACCGATTTGCCGTCGAACTTATTCCCACTCACCATCACCACGTCACCAGCTTTGTAGCGGTCAGTGTTAGCATTTTCGGCATAACTATCTTGATAAAGATCCGTTCGCGACGGGCTATTTAATAGCGATTTCCCGATGTACTTATTAGCCGCAAATCCCATCGAAATATCAGTCGCAGCACGAGCGGGCAGAGAGCCTAATTTATTGACATTATAGGTACTCAGGATGGGGTTGATTTTCTGCCCGTCAGCATCGCAGTTATAGCTGTACTGGTTGCGATCTTCCTTCAAGTAGCTAGCTAGATCCGTTGTGGGAACTACCGCTGCATAGATGAGAGCTTGTCTGGATTTCTGTGATGTGCAATTCAGCGGTAGGGGCGCATTGCCCATGTTAGAGACAAACCTGTCGCGCAAATACTCACTACCAAAATAGAACACGGTATGCCGCTTATCTTCAGTCAATCCCGCCCGTGCATGGAATCTCGCCCGTGCTTCTTCTCCAATTCCGGCGAGAGTATACGGCAATCTGGAGAGGTTATCGATATCGATTTGTGGTGGTTCAGTGGTGAAGCCGCCCGTATCTTGCAACCATCCGCCCAAGTCCTGGAGGTTTTTAGCCACAATCGGACGCACTACCTTTGCCGCCTGTAATTGCTGGTGGTAAGCTTGAGGATCTAGAGGCTGTTTGGTATCGGCATCGACAAGCTGCTTGATGCGGACAATCAACGGATCTGCTTTGTTATTGCCCTTTTTGCGTACCGCTTGCGGCTCGACTAAGAAGACTGAATATCCCCGCTGATACTCTGGTTCGTAAGCTGGATGAGGATTCTCACCTGAAGCATGAAATCGATAGGGAATATTTTTGCCGTTTTGCTGTGGTAAGTCCAGAAAAGCTTTGACTGAAGCAACTTTTTCATCTGGGCAACTAATTTGATAAAACTCCTGAAACTCCACGGCTGAATTGACGATGACAGGCTGCTGAGTCCGAGTTACCAGGAGTGGATTGGCACTCAAATCGTTGAGAGATTTCGCTCTGCACACATCAATTTTAGCTTTGAGATCTTCGCCCAAGGGTAGGGCGGGTGAATACAATTTACCTGGGGTAGAAACTTCCCACAGTGCGGAGTTGTAGATTTTTTCAGGATTATCGATCTGCAACCTGTCTTGGACTTTAGCCATCGACGAGTGGAGGATTGGCATGGGTAAAACGCTCTCTTCGCGAGCAGAATTATGAGTTAGATCTGCCAGCACTCCAACTTGTTTAGCAGACGCGGTAGTAATATCCCCAAGCTTGACGGTAGTACCTTCAATATTTTGGTGGAGGGTGTAGCCAGTAACTATTGATGCGGATTGAGAAACTTGGCGCGAGAAGTTCTCCTTGACGAAATAATTGGGGTATAAATCTGCAACTTTTTTATCCGCTAGGTTTCGCTCTGGAATAATCCCAGATAAATAATATTCAACCCCTTCGCGTTCGAGCATGGCAGAGAATGAAGGTTTCCCAGTACCTTGATTCAAGGGATTGTACTTAAATTCCTTGAATTCTAGCTCGGCACTCCCATCGATCTCAGTCGCCCAAATCTCCGCCAAGCCAGAACTGGCATGAGAAATCGGACAGTCCATCCCCATGATATTGACAGAATAAGGCAAAGTCCGAACGGCATTGAGGCTCAAACCTAAATCTACTGCCGATCGTTCCTGACTATTAGTTATCTTTTTACCAGCCGCAGTTAAATTAGTCGCAATCAATCCTTGCCCTGGCTCCTTTAATTTGAGCGAGAAACAATAGGCTTCAGCAACTAAACTACCTTCCCCGACGATACCTGCGGGTAGACTGGAACTCGCTTTAATACGATTGTCGATTTGATATTTGCCAGTTTCGGGTAGATTACCCAGAAAACCTACCGTCAAGTTGCCTGGAGCTTCAATTAGTAGTTTGCCATCAGATCTAATCTGAAATTCAAACGGATTATTTCCCATCGCTTTCACGGCTCGATTTACTGCTTCTTTGCCTTCAGGATCGATCGCATTGAAAATGAGATTATCAACGGGAATCGACTTAATATGCTCGGTTAAAGCATCGGGATAAGCAGCAATTAAATATCCCGCTCTCGATCGATTTGTCCCTTGAGCGATGGCAGCTAGGGCTTCTAATGGCTCTATCCCCTCACTAGCAAACGCTTGGCGCAGTCTTTGTAAATTATCCTTACGTTCGGAGCCGATCTCTTTTTTATCATCATTGAGGAAGTGAAGATCGATTTTCCCATCCTGGACTAATAAGTCGAATTTATCCTTGGAGATCGTTAAGCCATTGGGATATTTCTCAGCAAACACTTGGCAAACTTTCGGATCGAGATTAGCTAATCGATTATGCTCTTCATCCGGCTGAATTAGAGCCTGACGCAGATTAAAGTCGAAGATAATATTAGCGGTTGTGGACTCCTTGAAATATTTAAAGTTGGCACCATCGAGATCGAAGAGTTTAATCGAACTACTGCCGACTTCAATCTCTAGATATGCCTTTTTGCCATTACTAAGGCGTTGACTATACCCAATTTCTTTGAGACGCTCGACAATTTGTTGGTCGTCACTGAGATAAAATTGAGCGATCGCCGAAGCTTGACTAGACACGGGAATATCCCGAAACGATCGCATCAAATCGGGATTACTAACCTGTTGTTTAGAGTCGAATGGCGGTTGGTAATGCTGATTACATAAATCCTGCAACAAGTCGGGGAGGGTACAACCAGTAGGTTCGGGTTTGCGCCCATCCTGGTAGGCTTTAGATCTAGTTTTGCCAGCGATCGAATCAAAGGTACTTCTAGCGCATTCTGTCGATAGGACGTGTGAAATTTCATCATGAATGATGTTTGCAGATTTAAACACATCTACGGCATCCTGATTTAATTGACTGGTAACGACGATGCACTCGTCTAATACGCTTTGGTACAGCCTTAATCGTTCGGGGGTAGTAGTTTTAGGTGCAGCTAATGATAAATTTTCAATTGTTTCTGAATAATTAGTTTGGACGGTGCGATTAGTTTTACGGTCGAATTTCTGAAAGGAACCAATTAATTCGATCGGTTGGATTAGATCGACTTCTTGCTCGATTAGCTTCGATAGTTTCTGATATCGAATCGCATAATCTTTCAGCTCTTCTAGCTTATCAGTTTTACCCCATAAATCTTTCAGAGGTAACTTTTCAAATGAATCGATCGCCTGAAGCAGTTTAGGAGAGAAGGCTTGTTTAATATCTCCAGTATGACTGGTGAACTGGTAAGCTTTATCAGTTTTGAGAAACTGGAGTTGAGAACGGAGTCGTAGCATTTTATCGAGAACGAAATAACCGCCAACTTGTCCATGTTTTTCAACGATCTCCAGCTCGTCAAAAGAGTTGACAAAATTAGTCGCCAACCCTCGAACTTGAGGATCGAGAGTAACGGATTTATTTGCGCCAATAGTGATGGATTTACCTACTAATTGACTCTCATCGGTTCTAGATTTGAATAGCAGTTTCCGCGCTCTAGTAAAATAGTCGTCAGCGAACCGATTCATTAACCAGATATCATTTAGATCGATCGCTACATCAATTTCTCCTCTGGAGAATTCGATCCGCCGTTTGTGGGAATAAACAACTCCTACATAGCCAGGGCGAATGTGTTCGGCGATCTGCGGTAACGTCCAATCAATGGGTAAATTCTTCTCGCTCTTGTGGAAATTTCCCAGTTTGTTATCGGGATGTTCGTTCTGTTTTACTGCATCGTATAAATGAGGTACTGTCGATCGATCGATAACGTTACCTGTATCACCATCAAAATCCATCTGAGTGGCTTCCATCAGCGACTGGAAGCCCTGCTCTAGTTTTTCTTTAGACCCGTACTGTTCGAGCAAATTAGCATAAGTTGTGGGGTCTTCTCGTTCGATGCGATCGAGTGTTTGGACGTTGACATACATGATGTTAGGATCTGCCCCTAACTCTTTGAGTTCTTGCCAGACATTGAGGTTATTTTTAACGGTGACAATCCCATTCCGATTGACGATGGGAGAACGGTAGAAAATTAACTCCTCACCATCAGCCAGCCAAGGAATGGCAACCTCACCATATTTAAGATCGTAGGCGGGAAGGACTGTAGCGTTATTGCTATTGAGTTGAGGAATATCCCCATAAGATAGATTTTTCCAAGAAGCATTAATCCGATCTTCGATCCAATCTTGCACCTGTTTAGAGTCAAGGAGATTATATCTCCCTGACTTCAATGCCATCTCAATTAGTTTGGGAGTTTTGAACTCATCCTGAGTATTGGAATTGGCTTTATCATCGCTAAGATCGTCCTGCATCCCATCCAGATAATAATCATTCAGTGCTTGCGCGGCAATTGTCACGACATCCTTGCTATTAGCCGCTAAAATCTGTGCTTGAGCGTGAACGATCGGCAATACATCGGCAGCAGCTTGAGGATAAATATTAATTAGTTCGCTTATTGAAGCAGAGGTGCGTTGAGCATCATTTTTAATTCCTAAAAATAACTCATCAGGTTGATATTCATAAAGTCCTGGGGCTACTTTATTTCCCTTAAAACTATCTGAAGATAAAATTAGATCTGGAGCATTCCCATTCGGGAACAGCTTATCGAAATCGAGAGGATTGAGCATTCCCTTCGCAAAGGTGGGATGTTCCCCTTTTAAACCTAATCGAAATTGAATCGCATTCTGGCGATTGGCTAAATCTTTCAATAATTTAGGATCGATCGCCCCACAAGAATCATGCACGAGTTGGCGCGATATTTCAGTGGGAATATTTGCATTTCCACTATCATAGTTGTTACTAAAATCAACCACCGCAACTTTCAGATGACGTGTTGGGTTCATTGGCACACAACCACCTTTGAAAACACTGGCATAAGCTCCAGCCAGATAATCGATGGGCAGTACCTTTTTTAACTCGGCTGCTGCGGCTTCGGAACCATAAATTAGATCGTTGCGATCGACTAGTAATAATTTAGTCCCAGGTGGGGCATTATTTTCGATTTCAGCTTGAGTTGTATATTCGTTATTTTGAGCTAAATATAATTGCTCTTCAGGAATAAAGTGGTCTAATAATGTTTTGCCAGGAATTACTCGCCGAGAAGGTTCGTGGACAACTGGATCGAGTTGAACCTTTTGGGAAAACAAACTATACCGAGTCAGATCTGTCATTAATTTATTGAGGGGTATAATTGATATTTAAAGTTGCGCCGATATTTATTCCTAGCATTGCGGGAATATTCTGTTTTAATTCTAAAACTTCGTTATAGGCTACGTTAGTACGATTTTCTAAGCACTTCTGCTCCTGCTCTCCACAAGGTTGAACTCGCTGGATATCGACAACTTTGGCATTCTGAATGAAGACTAACGCTGTCGGAAATTTCATCCCCTTGCCATTGAAGATAGTCGGAGTATCAATTTGATAGAGCATCCCGCGATCGTTATCAATATCATCGCGATAAGTTAACCCACGACTGAGAGATACTTTGGTTCGAGCCACCTCTAACTTAATTGCTTTACCATTAAAATCGAGTTGAGCCGTAACTGGCAAAATGTATGCTACCTTACTATTGTTTTCAGCAATAAATGCCTTTGCCATAAATGGGAAAGCGAGGAAAAACACCCACAGATATTTCTTATATTTCGGCTCGTTATCTTTATTAGGAATCGACATATTAATTAGTATTGCGAGAGTACAAATCTTGCTTGGGAAGATCGAAGGGGTGAGGTTGATTTGAACTTGAAGGTTGAGTAAAATTTTTGGCGCGGTTTTCGATCGCCATGACACCTTCTGGATTTCTACTAAATAGAGTGTGGACACATTTACGAGCGGCGAGAAGATCGGGCAAATCGATACTAATTTGTCCTCCATCCTCAATCTCATAAAATAGAGCGGTTGCAGCTTCGATCGCGATCTGGGCGAGTTCTGCACCCGTACATTTTTCAGTCCGCTCTAAAATTACAGTCCACTCCTGGGGAGTTAAAGCACCATTGCCAGTTTTGTAGCGATCGTCAAATCTGGCACAGTGCAACTGGAGAATTTCTTTGCGTTCTGCTGCTGTCGGGAAATCCACATAAAAGACTTTATCAAAACGTCCCGCACGGGTAAGTTCTGGTGGTAAATTTTCCAGGCGGTTGAGTGTCGCTATAACAAAAGTTTTAGAGGTTTTTTCATTCAACCAAGTGAGAATTACCCCTAGAAACTCTCCCGACTTTTCACCGATAAAGAACTTGTCAAATTCATCGAAATAGGGAATACAAGGCTCACAGGCATCGATCCGAGCGAGTAGCTGTTTAAATTTCGTAACTCCACCAGATTTAACAACATCGATCCCAATATTCACTAATGGGAAACCCAACTTCTGCGAACAGATTTTAGCGAAGTAGGTTTTACCCGTTCCAGGCACACCAACAATTAACCAGCCTTTAGGTAAGGGGATATTATATGCTCTAGCTTGCGGAGAAAAAGACTTCTGAACAAAGGTTAAGCTCTGTTTGATAATATCTAGACCGCCGATATCTTTGGTCGTGGTATCGCCAATAAACTCTAAGCCATAAGTTGCAAATAGAGCATATTTATAATTTAGAAGTTGCTCGGCGGCTGTATCGAGATCTGCGCCTGGAGATACTTGCTTGAGTGCCATCCTAATTTCTTCAAGCGTCAATCCAGACAAGGTATTCAAGAATTTCCCATCGGGTGGAAGCTGATAACTCGTCAACATCTCGCCAATTTCAATAGCAGTCGGGAGCGGAAAATTATAATTGTGGATTAATTGAATAAATTTATGAGGAATTTCCCCTGTTTCCAAAAACACAACTCTAGTGTCGGGGGATTGCCTCAGAGTAAAGAATAAAGCCGTAATCGATAACTCTGCTTGAACTTGCTGTGGTGGAGGTAAAGCAACAATTGCCGTAAATAGATCTACATAAACATATACCCCATTCTCCCTCAGTGATTGGCTTTGAAGAACTGTGAGAATTTCATGTCCCAGATCGATGGTTGAATCCCACTGGGGAGCATCTGTCAACCCGTGAAATCCAGTCGATAAGGCACTCCAAACCCACAAGGGTAAATTCCGCTCACCCGCAGCTTCCGCCAGCTTGAGCAGACTATTTTGCTGCTCGATGATAGGGATTTGGATGCCAATTAAGGGTTTGGATAACAGGAGACGATCTAACATAAATTTTGAGTGGGGATGAGAAACTGCCCCGCAGGAGAGTAAATAAGACTCCTACAGGGCAGTTCCCAATAAAGCATTAAGTCAATCCCAAACATAACCTCACAATAGGGAGATCTGGCTGAGGTAGATGGCTGAATCTAGTGGGGATTGCGGCGGCAAAGAATCAGAACCTCTTGCGCCTCGACTCATTTTTTTGATAGGATAATGTTATTACTATTAGTAATAACGCAAACTCGATTATGACTAATCCAACCTATCCACTCGCACCTGCCAAAATCGGTAATGCGTCTGGTTTCCGCCTACCAGCTAGTTTCTACCGCGATCATCCTCAGTTTGTGAATGCCACCGGATGGGTAGAGGTGTTGAGCGATAATACTGTGCTGGTTAAGTTAGAACCACAGCCAATCGAACCAGAATCAGATTCTGACGATCTGATGCTGAGTCTATTTCTGGACTTAGTGACTAAAGACGCGCTGACTAATTCCGAACATCTCGAAGCATATACCGAAGCGATGGCGGATGAAGATGACGAACTCTTAGCTGGAGTGGTTGTTGATTAATGGGTGTACTCATCCGCAATGGTTGGGAAATCTACTTTCACCGACAGCTATTTGGCGAACAGCGACGACAAATGCGGGAACGGGTGAAGCAGTTGAAGGCTGAGTTACCGGAAGCAGATTACCTCGGACATCCCGATGTGAAGCTTTTAGCCGCTGTGATGGTGGGGATTAAGGAGAAGATCGCCATAGATCCGTTGGCTACTCAGTTTGCTTTGACTGGCTCGTTGCGGCGGTATGGACGGATGAAGGGGATGGGGCTACCGAATCGTTATCGATTGTTTTTTAGGGCTTTTACGAGTGAGGAGCGGCAAGTTCTGATTGTGTTGTGGTTGGGTTATCCGCGCAAGGCTGGGGATCGACGAGATTGTTATGAGGTGTTTACCAAGATGGTTGGGAATGGTGATTTTCCAGATAATTTGCAAGAGTTATTGATGGCTGCTGATGAGTGATGGTTGATCGATCAATCGACTGGAGTAATACGATTAATTGCGGCTCGATTCTCCTAACGGAGACACTATGCGAACGATATCCGCCTACGACACACGTTACAGCACTTTCCTTGTTCATGAAGTACAGCTAACCTTTGCTAAGTCAGTCTTCCAACAATGTTTGTGTACTCCATATAGCTGGAAAGTGCTGTATTATAATGTTTGCAAACGAGCAGACGATTTGTATGAGTATTACTACTCACCAGAAAAATCAGTTTTACAGTCATTTAGTCTCACGAGACTAATACTGGAGATGGAGGACGATCTCCGAAAATTGCGCCTCTCCGTTCTAGGTCAGCTCGATCAATTTCTAGTAACCCTATCGCATTTGTAAAAATTGCATCTTTGACGATTGCTCTACTCAGGTCAGCTTCACTCAAGTTGGCTCTATTCAGGTCAGCTTTATTCAAGTTGGCTCCTATTAAAAAAGCTCTACTCAAGTTGACATTACTCAGATTGGCTTCACGCAGATCAGATCTACTTAGGTCAGCTTCACTCAAGTCGGCTCTGATCAGATTGGCTCGAACTAGATTAGCTCCACTCAGATTGACATTACTCAGATTAGCTCCACTCAGATTAGCATTACTCAAATTAGCTCCGCTCAGATTGGCTCGAACTAGATTAGCTTCGCTCAGGTTGGCTTCACGCAAGTCAGATTCACTCAAGTCGGCTCTGATCAGATTGGCTCGAACCAGATCAGCGTGAACCAAATTAGCTCCACTCAGGTTGGCTCCACTCAAAAAGGATCTAAACAAAAAAGCTTGACTCAGATCGACTTCAAGCAAGTTAGCTTGAACCAGGTCAGCTTCACTTAGTTCGATCCCACTCGGTTCGAGTTCACTTAAATCAGCTTCACTCATGAAGGATCTAAACAGTTCAATTCCACTCATAACAATTTCTTGTGGAGATGATTTTTCAACTAAAACTGAACTGTTATTAGCATTGGATATATCTTCATTGAAAAATCGTACATCTTCAATGGAAATTCCTAATATCTCTGCTAACTCTGCTGTTAATTCTCCTGATTCAATTAAGGATTGTAATAATTCAATTGATTTCGGACTAGCTTCTATATTAATTTCTACACATCCCTTTTTCACATCAGTAATCTTAAGATCTAAATCTCCTGTTTTCTCTTGAAATAATAATTCTATCCGTTGAATTTTTGTATTATCTACAGTGCTAAAATCTATGTCTATTTTAATTTTTTTATATCCTTTCTTTGTTGTTTTAGTTTCTACCTTCACTATAGAAAGTGAATTATCAGCTCTTTCTCCAATAATTATTACGTTACCAATCAGACTACTTTTAATATTCAAATCTCCTGCCGCAGTCAATCTACCTTGGGCCGCATTGTTTTTATCACCCAGAACACTAGAAGATTCATTTCCTTGAACCGATCGATTATTGAATCCATCAACACTATTTGTAGTATTGTTTACGAGTTGAGATTCAGGATTTATTTCTGTCATGTCTAGGTTTAGGGAAGAATTATTGACAATAGGTTGATTCACAAAATTAGTGCTACAGATTAAGTAAATGAGAGCCAACGGCGGCACCTAACAAAGTGGCTGCTTTAACTAAGATAGGTTTGGCTACCTGCCAAATTTTCTGTCCAGCATCAAGACTTTTGCTAGTTTTCTCCAGTGTCTCAGCCACCGTAGTCAAACGGTCTAAAGCACGTTTTTTATTCGGTTTTTCTCTATTAGTAGCTATTTTAGCCGCATTCAAATCTTCTATCACTTCGGCTTTGGTTTCGGTAGGAATTTCTGTCTTATTTACTAAAGATTCGAGTTTGGTTAATAACTGGAAAATATCAGATTGGATCAGGCTATCGACTCCTTCTATATTTTGGCTTACTATATTGCCGTCGCCAATAACAACATGATTATTATCCCCCTGCACAGCACGGATATCATACCCCTGAATGTTGTTAACATTGCCGATATTTTTGTTATCGCCCATGGAAAAATCACTGGAATTTTGACTGGTCATAGCTTTGCTTTCTTTAAAGTAGGATTGATAGAGATGGAATTAAATCACAAAATGCTGACGCGATAAAGTCCATATTTACTAGGGTTTTCAAAATAACTTTCCAAGTGCTGATGAGATAATCACGGTATCGATTAAGCCATATTCTCTAGCCTCGACAGCAGACAGATAAAAATCACGCTCAGTATCTTCCTCAATTATCCCTGGTAATTGACCTGTCTGTTTAGCTAATATACTAATCAGTGTACTCTTGAGATAGAGAATTTCCCTCGCTTGGATTTCAATATCAACGGCTTGTCCCTGTGCGCCACCTAAAGGTTGACGAATCATAAATTGTGAACTAGAGAGACCCATCCGCTTCCCTTTAACTCCTGCACTGAGTAAAAAAGCACCCATACCACCTGCAAATCCCACACAAACAGTACAGACATTAGGGCGAATTTGGTTCATAGTGTCAAAAATGGCCATTCCCCCTGAAACTACGCCACCAGGAGAATTGATATACATATAGATATCTTTATGTGGATCTTCTGCTTCCAAAAAGAGCAATTGCGCTACTATCAAGTTACATAAATCTGAATTGATTTCTATGCCTAAGAAGATGATGCGCTCACCTAATAACCGAGAACAAATATTAAAGTAACGTCTTCTAGCACGTTGTTCATTCATGATTTCCCAGATGCTGTGTTATACCACAGATAGATTGTTTTTGTAGCAATTGCCCTGAAACTGTAATTACATAAAAGTAGTTTTGTGTGGTAAGCACTATCCGTATCATCAAATCCTTTTCTAACTAAATTTTAGTCAAATACTTCAAGCATTCTATCGCGATCTATTGTGACGCTGGTAGGGTTTGCTCGATCATAGATCGAGACTGATCTTCACCGCACACCCCATATGTTAGGAGGGGTAAATTAGATTAAGTTAAAATATGGTCATAACCATTTTTCCCATTCTCACAGTAGGTCTCGACGATGCAATATCAGGTCTTTGTCCAAAACCCCACCGATCGCACCTTCATGGCTTCCGTCGTTGGCTTGCCCAATCTAACCGCCAATGGGATAACAGAGAAAGAGGCGATCGATCGACTCAAAAGTATCCTCGATGCTCAGTTTAAGAACGGTAAACTAGTCACGATCGATATTGATGTACCCAGCGATCGATCGTTAGACAAGAGCGACCCCTGGATTGCCAACATGGGGATTTTTCAAGACGATCCGACATTTGATGACTTTTTAGCGGAAGTGAATACCTATCGAAATGAGATCGATACAGCCGAGAGCCATTCATGACTTTATACGTTCTGGATACCGATCTCTTGAGTCTTTATCAACGGAACCACCCACAGGTGTGCGCCCGCATTAGGCTGGCTAGACAAAATGGTCTGATACTCAAAACGACAGTAGTAACAGTAGAAGAGCAATATGGTGGGCGATTAGCTCAGATTCGGAAAGCACAAACCCCTGAAACTTTAGTTGCCGCCTACGACCGACTTTTAGCAACGTTTGCTCTATTCTCTCAGTTGGAAATCTTAGCATACGATCTCACTGCTGCCGACTTTTTTAAACAGTTTCGACAAATGGGGATTCGGATTGGAACGCAAGATCTCCGCATTGCTTCAATCGTCCTCGCTCACAGCGGTATTGTTGTCACCCGCAACCGCAAAGATTTTGAGCAAGTGCCAGGTTTAACGATTGAAGACTGGTCTGCGTGAGTGTCTAGATACAAGCTTGTATCACCCTTAGCGAGATGGTTGCATAGCTTGACCGCTGGTTTTAGCTGGAGATTTGTGAACGACTGCCTCACTTAACCGCTGTTGGAACTCCTCTCTATCATCGATGGTAGAGGGTTCGAGCTTTACTTCACCATCACGAACTAGAGATGAGTCTGCTAAATGCTCACCCGCCGATTGTAGATCCTGACTAACTTGGTTTTCAGTCGCATCTCCAACCTGTTCGATCTTTTTCATCTGGCGGACAGTCCCCAACATCCCAGGATTTGCAGCCACCACATTGCGAATACCTTGTCCGATAAAACTGTCCACTTGGGTACCCAGCCGATTCACGGCTTTACTCACTTTCTGAGCAGTCGTCCGGTCTGCGGTCGCTCGTTCGTCTAGTGCAGCCATGATGTTAGGTGCGGCATTCTCCAGCACTGTTTTAGCCTCGTTTGTTTTCTCAACAACGACTCTGGCGAGTCTCTGAGCCAGAGAGCTACTCTTATCTTTGGCAACCTCAGTCATCTTTTTCAACAAGCCACCATCTTCAATGCCATTCTTGCCAAAAGCTACGGTTTCGGAAGTGGTTTTATCAGTAATTACCACCCTGCGGTTTTCTTTCTCGATCTTCATACCGAACCGTTCGTTATCCAGAGTCACAACAGCTCTGGTCGCTCGATCTGTTTGAGTTGCGGTTTCGTTAAGAAGACCATTTAGTTGCTGCACCGTTTCAATTCGCTGGAGATCGGAATTAGCATGAGGCTGGAGATCGGTCTGTGCTGGAGCTTTGACAACATTAGCAATGGAAGTCACTAATTTACGAATCTGAGCAGAATTGTTGCCTTTTCTAATATTAAAATTAGTCACAATTTGCTCTGGTGTGACAGTAAAGTTAAATTCTTTTTCAACATCGACAACTTGATAAATAGCCGACCCATTTTCAGTAGCAGTCTGAGTAATTAGAAGGGGAGCTTTATCGTCTGCACTCTGTAACAAGGGTAATGAATATGTATCAGAAAGAGTTCCAATTTGATGAAGTTGAGCAATGGTTACTAAATCATTTGCTAGCTTTGGAGTGACAACGATTGCAACAAAATCCGGTTGTGGTGATGTCGAAGTTTGCACATCGTCCAATGGTGACAGCTTGTTTACGGCTGCAACTGCTGGTACTAAAGGTTTGGGCGATTGTGATATTTGGGGTACTTCTGTCAATCCAAACGCTACTGGTTTGAGTTCGGGGTGTTGAATATATTCTTTTAGCTGTGTTAAAGTTGCTAGTTCTTGGTTGTGATATTCATCAAATTTTGTTAATTTATCGACTTCTCGTGTTAGATCTTCAATTCGATCTTTTCGGTTAGGATCTTCGATCTCCCCCCGATCTTCCAATTGTTGAGCTTTAGTCAGATCGATATTTTTTCGAGCTATTCTCCCTAGATTTTCTCCCCGATTATGTTCGAGCCGTTCGGTGTTCGTCTGAATTGCTGTCAGGACTGTTTCAATCGCAGACGATTGAATTTCTGCATACTTAGGATCGGCAAGGACTCGATCCAAATTCTGTTGTCGTGTCTCAGCAGTCAAAGCAGAATTGTGAGGAATAACTGCTCGCTCGATCGCAGCATCCCGCTCGACGATTAATTCTGACAGGCTCAGATCGATTAATGTATACTTGGGCTTATCCAGACCATTAGCAGTCTGTTGAGCGGGATATTTAGCTTCAATGAAGGTTAGTAAAGCTTTCGCATCTGCTAATTTTTCAGTTCTTGTCTGAATAGATTTTAGATCTGTCTCATGGTCTTGCGGAAGTGAATTTGGATTTTCCGCTAGATGTTGTGCAAACTCTGGGATGTTTACCTCTTCCGCTTCAATATTAGATTGAAGCTTGTAAACTAATGCTTGTAAATTAGTTGTTTCAAACTGCTCTAATGCAACATATTCATCATTCGTGATGAATTTATCGGCGGCATCTTTCATTTTTTCGAGTCGAGATCCAAATTCATCATTTTTGTCAAGACTCGCATACACAACATCTTTGAGATCGTGAGATCGATCGTCAGACAAGTCTTCTAGTTGTGCTTTAGTGATGACAACCGACTGAGTTTCTGGCTCATTAAAAGGATCTGGAATTAACCCCTCCACATTCACCACCACCGAAGTTTCCGCTTCTACACTTACTGATATTAATGGCTGCTCTATCGAGTCTGGTACAGCTTCTGATTGAACCTGAGATGGCTCAGAGAGTAGATCTTCTAACCCTTGGATAGTCGATTTACTCAATTGATTATCTTGAATATTTTCAAGTAAATGGTCGATCGCATCTTGCCCGATTAACTGTCCTTGTAAGTTTAGTTCCTGGCTGGCTAATGAACTAGCAACAGGTTGAATATTAGGAGCCATCGCCGCAGCTACAGTATTTCGATCGATCGCTAATTGAAGGACCTCACTATTCATTAGTGGTTGGATTAAATTTGCCGTAACATTGTTATTTTCATCGACAACAATTAAATTCTCTCCCCACGGAGCAATAATAGTATTTTCTAAACCTTCAGGAGCCTGTTCGCCTGCTGAGGTGTTGAGCAACTTAATAAACTTTTCAGCTTGTTCTTGCTTATTACCTTTAATTTCCTGTCCGATCTTAACTTCCCCTTTAGTCTCTGCAAGCATAAAGTCTTTCAGAGAACTAAATTTATTTTTGATACCTCTAGTAAAAATACCTGGAGCTTCCCACGTATCTTTCAGAAATTTCTTAACATTCTTAAACAGAGATAATATATAATTCAATCCTACTTTAACAGCATTTTTCCGAACATCTCTCCGAAACTCACGAGTTTCATTATTCAGCCTGTCTTTCAAATGCTTGAGATTTTCTTTTCTTTCTGCCAAACTTTGAGGCACAACAGAATTAGCTGGAAGTTGTTCTGACTCCTTGTTATTCTTTCGTAAATTTTGGATCGTTTGAAAAGCATGAACGAGTCCATCAAGAGTTGCTTCAGTTAATCCTTCAGCCATTTTCTCAGCTAATTTTGAAATATCGGCTGCACTAGTACTTGACTGAGCTTGGGCGTTGCTGTGGATTCCGGTTAAATCGGTCATCTTGGATTAAGTAATGAGGAATAAGGAATGAGTGATAAGTTTCGATCTACAACACCTAAAATTGCTGGCTAAAGGGTGTCCAGTCATGTTTATAGTTAAGTTGTTGATGGCAATTGGCAGTGATGTTTCTAAATAGCACCTCTTGGGTTGATGTTTTAGAGACTTCGACTATTTGACCGTCATAATAAACTAGTAAATATTGAGAATGATGTTCTAGAGATACGGGGCATAGATCGGGTAGGCAATATTTATGTCTGCTGCTTAACTTAATGGATTCATCGAAGGTTTCAATCAGATCGGGTAAATCGTCGAATGGAGTTCGATCGCCATTAGCTTCAACCAGTTGTTTAATTCGAGAGTTAGTAATTTTCTCAGGTTGATAGATAATAAATTCTAAATCTTTTTCTTGTTGAGTTTTAGGCATGAACTTTCTCTTTAGTTGTTAATATGTCATCTGAGTAATTGAGATTAATCCCATGCGAACCCAGTAGAATCATTAATAATTCTAAGTCTCGTTCGATTTTTTTCAAGTCGAGACTACCGCCTTCTGGTGCAGTCATCCATCGTTCGTAAATCGATACATTTTCATCAATATATGAATCTGGAAGCGGCGGCTCATAGTTTAAATACTTGACAGCAATTTCAATTAGATTGCTTAGTGGCAAGCTATTTGCATCAGAAGGCGGTTCGGGGAGCAATCTCTCGGCAATCGCTCGGCGTTCCTCCAACATTGCTGAAATAGCTAAATCACACATTGGTTCGGTTGCCATTTTGCCCAGCATCTTTTTCCATGTCTCCACAGAGCGTTTGCTACTATCGAGATCTTCTTGCTGGACTTTAATACTCCGCAGGATGGGGACATAGGCTTCTGTTTTATTTGCATACCCAGGAGAAATACAAACAGCCTTACCTTGGGGAAGTTTGAGAAACCCCGCCGCTTCCATCAATGGGACTTTAGCAATCTGCTCGGATTTGGAAGTAGAACGACCATTTGCCCCACCACTGCTACTGGTAGATTTCGTCCAGTATTTAATATCCTCCTCTCCCAAATACTTGCTATATTGCTCTGCTGAAGAGTCATCTTGAGGGTTAAGAAAGAACTTGGTGCCACAGTTAGCAAGGATCGTTCGCGCCCGATCTTCCCCATAAGCTTCTTTAAGCTGGGATTGATTCTGCAAACCTAGAATCCCGACAAAACCTGCCGAACGTGCCTCTGCCAGCCAATTAGCAATCTTAGGGAGGTAGATCGATGGCAACTCATCCAGGCTGGTTACTAGTGGCGAGGTACGATGGCGGGAGTGGGCGATATTGCGGGAGATCAACGTATCGAGGACGGTAGCCAGGATGGGTGCCAATACATGACGATAATCTTGATTCAAACCGACGACTACTAACGTTTTACCCTCAATATCTGGCTTAAAGTTACTAGTCCCACACAGAGCAGGAACGAAGTCCCGTTTGACTAGTTGCTGGAAGACTTTTTGAGCCGTAGCGATAATGCCACTCTCAGTGACATTAGTTTCTTTCCCCCCGCCAGAACTAACTAGTTGGGCAAAAGCTTGAGCATTCCACACGTTTAGGCGTTTCGTCGCAAATTTAAGGCGAGAACTGAGATTAGGTAAATTAAGGATCGAGGCACTCATCATCAGATCCGCAAGTTCCGGTCTATATTCGAGTTCGCCAATCCATTTAGCAGCCAGAAATACACCTTGAACTAGAGCAGATCCAGCGTTCTCAAAGAACTCATTCCCGCCCTTTTTATCGCCACCACTACTATTTTTGACGATTGTTTCAGCAATCTGTCCAGCGGTGACTCCATCCCCAGGATCGCGAATGAAATCGAGTAAATTGAGAGTAGAGCTTTCAGGAAAACTAGGAGCGAAAATCTGGACGTTATAACCCCGTTCCTTCGCGTAGCCAGCGATTTCTTTAGTCTGTTCTGGGTATTTAAAATCCCAGAGGACGACTGAAAATGATTGGTCGATTGCCGAACGTAAGAAAGGATTTAAGACCCCATATGATTTACCCGTACCAGCAGCCCCAAATACTGCCGTACCTTGCTGCACATCTGGGAAAAAGATCGTTTTATTGCTAGCTAAGGGACTAACTTTAGGGGGGAGACTAGCTTCGGCATCATGGAACTTTTGGGCGATTTCTGCCTCGTCAATCTCACGTTTTCTCAGGGATGTTTTAATCTCCTCAATCACCCAGTTTCGATGCTTGCGACGCACACTCGGTGGAGTATTGATGTATAGGGTAGTCGAACCAATCTTGGGCGATCTAAGTTGTGCCTTACCTTTTTTCTGGGCATTACTCTTCTCTGTCGCTCCACCCCAATACGCATGAGCCAGCTTACCTTTAGGCTTACCTCCACCAATACTAACGATCGCCAAAATCGTCCCACAGATTAGAATCAAACCGAGGGGAGAGAATAAATAGGATTGAGCCTGTTGAACTACTGAGAGATGAGATCCTGGAACCTGGTGGGCGACAGATTTAGACATTTACCTTTGACCTGAAACGATGATAACAATCGGGCTTTAAATACCTCATCAAATTATGAGGAGAGGTCAAATTAAATTTGTAATTATGAATCAAACACCAGTTTTAAAACGGTTTTTTTAGCTTGACTACCCGATAAACACTCGCACTCGTAGTGGGTAAAGGAAACCAGTTATTGCGCTCGGAAATGGTGAATAGTGGAATGCCAAGGAAGTAGGGTGTACAACCTACCAACCAGCCACAGCCACGGAAGTTGATATTTACAGTTGCCGAGCCAGTTTTAGCATTGAGATTACGAATCACAAACTTGACTCCACCAGCCCCGATATTGGCTTCTACTCCGGTTGGCTCCATTCCCCCATTTACCATCGCCAGTAGCCCTTCACCGCCCTGTACGGATAGGCTATCGCCAGAAATAATCCTGGCACCTCTGAGATAGGGCATCCCTACCCACGGATGGAATTCGGCATAGTCGCAATTACTATCGCATTTAGCGTTAGGTTGACGATTCGAGCCAGACATCACCATGTGATGGATTTTGCGCTCTTTTGTCCGAATTACGTCTAGCTTCATCAACGCGATTCCCCCGCTCAGACTGAATCCTGGCATCTCGGTAATCGGTAGCTGACTCAGATTGGGAATAACGTTGGCGGGAAGTTTTGACAACCCATTGAACTGGCTGAGTTTGATATTCTGAATCTGGGGGAATTGAGCAACCTGAGTTTGGCGTAAGTCCACCACCTTCCCTAAGATTTTGCCACCTTGAGAACTCGCCAAGCTGCCAAGGGTAGTTCTGACCCCATTCGCAGTAACGGGCATACTCGCCATCGCTGGATTAGCCGCTAGAGCGTCAGAAATTTTGAGTTGGGATAACCAGGGTGTAGCTGTAGCTAAACTGCTATTGGGATCTACTGAATGTCCGGTTTTCTGGGTGATTTCTGCTGTCGTTAGTTGCCCAGTATTAAAGGTGGTATTCCAAATTGCCATCGGGATACAACTAGCTGGTGATGCTCCCTTGGCGCAATTAATACTTGTGAGTCCGCCAAAAATACTCTGCGCTTGAGGGGGAATTTTAGTTGTCATCCCTTGAGTGAATTTCGCCATGCTGCCAATGCTAGTCTTGGCAAGGACATTATTCAGCGGTACTGGAGTTTCCGCTCGAACAGATAGGGTGAATAATGGACTAATTAGAGCGAGAGTTAATCCTACAAATTTGTTCACAATATCCCTCGGAGTTCGGATAAAAATAACCCGATCGCGAGTGCTGTCATAAAGTAGTAAACTAATTTACAAGCTTTGTTAAAAGCAACAGAATTATTGAAATCGGCGAGTTGCTTGAGAATATTTTCCACGATCTAAGTTCCTAATAAAATTATTTTAGAAATTACCGTCGCATCCACAGCATAGCGATCGGCTGCTTCCATTAAGGGAATACCTTGATATACAGATCCAATCATCTGTCTAATGGCATTAATCTGTTTGGGAGAATAGTCTTTTAAATCTCCTCTATTAATCGCCTCTCCCAAGCCATATGCTAATTTAGCGACTAATATGCGGCGTTCCTTATTACTCGCATCAATTTCTTGCCTCATCATCGAAGCACTGACAATCGGGTTTACCGGAGCTTGTGGAGCCAAGGTGAAGTCAACTAGAGCTACTGCTGCATCGGAGTTTCTCGCGTATCGAAGATTAAAAATATAAGTTTTTCTCTTACCAGCTTTATCCTTAGTGATGACAGTTAATCCCGACTGAATTGTCTTCTTATTAGTCTGAATTACTCCAGGGATACTCAGTGGATCGATCGGTGATAAATGGATTAATGAAGCAGTATTAGTCACGGTTTGGTCTTGACTATTCATCGAACCATTAGTTGTTAAACCTACCCAAGACTTGTTTTCGAGAAACATAGTTTCAATTGTTTCTCCTAGATTCTCGAAATTAATATTCGTGCCAACCCCAGCATAGATATTAATATCCATCACCTCATTTAAGGGAGAATTAACGCGAACGATGATGGGTTTGCGATCGCGAACTCGATCGATTACCTTAACTGGACGGGCGAATACCGGACGATCGATCGTGCCAATTAAGAGAATTGCTGTTAACCCAATTGCTGCTAAATTTCTCATATTATTTAATCTCAAAAGGCTTAGTTGTATATAAAGAAATTTTGGAGCCAGCAGGTAAAAACCAGACACGAGCGTTAGTTTCGAGTCGTTGAATTTCTGATTGATTGCGCTGCGCCCATTGCTGCACGAGCGGAGATGCCGCCCCATCGAGTACGCCACCAAGTACATTTGGGTTGCTAGTAGTGGTAGAAATTGCCGCTCCCCCTGTACTAATTTGGGTCTGGGTATTGGGTTGAATCAGGATTTTACCAAGCCCTTGCAGACCCCCAATCAAAGCTGTTTGCATATCCCGTCGATTAATCTCGCCGTTATTAAATTGTTTCAATTCAGCAATCAAGGGTTGATTATTAGTTCCTACCAACATTAAATTCCCAATGGGGATCGAATGTTCTACGCCACCGATGGCTACTTTGGCACCGCCAATTCTCAACATCCCATTACTAGCGACAGTAATTTGAGCCTGAATTTTAGTATTTGCCGGAATCGACATCCCACCTTGAGTATTCACAAACCCCTGCTCTAGGTTAAGGAGTACTTCTTGCCCTTGCTCTTCAGACAAGATTTGTAACGGTGTAATTAAGCTAGCAACCCGATTTTGCCCAGCAATGATCGACCTCCCAGTTTGGGTGGAACTGGTTGTTGGGACTAGCGATGGTTGAGGTGCAGCCGCGACTGTTTGATCCCGACGCGCTCCAAATACTTCTACTGCGCCATTAGTCGCTTCTTTCCAACTTAGTTGAGGCGTAACTGTTGTTGGTACTGGTGTTGATGCAGATTTAATCGCTGGCGATGGGGAAAACTTGGGAGTTGTCGGAATACCACGACTAGCAACCAAAACAGGTTTAACAACTGGTTTTGTGGCTGTTTCTACAGGTTTAACAACTGCTTTTATTGTCGTCTCCACAGGTTTAACTGGTGGTTTGGGTTCGATTTTTACAGGTACAGGGGTTGGTGTTGGTGAGGGTAGAATTGGGGGTTGAACGTTGGTGGGGGCTGAACTTGCGACAACCTGTTCGGGAGCAGCAGTCGCTGGCTCTGAAGACTTAACTTTTGCAGGAACGGTAGCGGGGGCTAGATTAGTCGCAGTAGTAGGCGGAACGCCAGACTTAGCAGTCTCGGCTTGTTGCTGCGCCCTAGATGCGGCTAACAACTGCTGTTCTTGCTGTTGCATTGCCAGTTTCGATTGAGCGACGGCAAATCGGGGATCTGGAGCAAATTCAACTGTTGTCTTTAGTGGTGGGGTTTCTGCGGCTGCTTGGACAATTTTCGCAGGTTCGCTGGTTCCCCCAAACATCATGAACCCAATTATTGCCATCGGTACCGATACCAGTCCTGTGATGAGCAAAGCTTTGTTCTTACCTTGTTTATGTGGCGGAATCTCCGTCCTTTGATCTTCGATTCCCTCCTGTTTGGGGATCGAGTCATCGCAATTTAATGGCACTAATTCCTGGCTAGAATCTGACTGCACACTGCTAGATTTATGGGGAAACTGGGTAGTTATCCCATTCAATTCACAAAAAAAGTCTGAATCTAAATTACCGGAGTTGAGATTACCTGAAAGTGGTTCGGAAGCGGCTTTTGGATCTGAAGATATGACTTTCGGGTTGGTATCCATTCTGTGAGCGTAATTACCTGATTAATTGAGTTGAGCTAGATCGAAATCCAGTTACTGAGGGGCAGCGGGAGACTGTGTAGGATTAGCTGGATCTACGGGAGCCGTTGGAGTCAAATCTGGTAAGATTGGCTTTGTATCCTGTGGTGTGTACTCTTCGATCGCGTAAATCTCCAGTCCTGCCGATCGCGCCATTGCAATGACACGGGATAAATCTTTACGATCTTTACTAGCTGCTGAGTCCACATCGGTTAAAGATGGGGGGACGACTGCCCGTAGGTAGACAGTTTTGTTAAACGGCACCACTTTTTCAGTGGCAGTGGCATCTAAGGTGGCACGATAGACTAAATTAGCCACAATCTGAATCTTCCACAACCGCTCGTCGCCATTGCCTTTAACCTCCACCGGATCTTGAATATCTAGGGGAATGAAAGCCACTTCCGATTTGCCCTGAAGGATTTGAAGCTGTGCCATCAAAGGTGCGATCGAATTACCCAGAAACTCCTCGCGGAATTTATCGGCTAGCATCCAGGAACCACCCCAAACTGAGGTGGGGATTAATATTTTTCCAGTTTTAGACTCGACTGGCACCCCAGGATCTGCTTGGGGACGGCGAGGATCGTCTCCAGCAGCTACGGGTAAGTACTGCCGCCAAGTGAACAGTTTATTCAGACTGCCGACGGTGAAGTCTTTAATAAGCTGTGGCGAACGATCTTTACCTTCATAGGCTTTAACCTCGATCGTTTTACCATTAACTAACTGCACCATCGTGGGCATGGGACGATGGGCGATCCCATTTATCCCCATCGCTTGGACTAATAATAAAATTAGATTGAAAACAGAAATGCCTAAAGTCACCAAGATAAATAAGCCGATCTTGTTCTCATTTCCTCTGGAGCGATCTAGTTTGGTGAGGACTACAAGATCTTTAAATGAATCTGACATTTATCGGGATGGTGGAATTTGAAACGTATACCCCGTTTTAACCTTCGGATCGATCGAATGCCTTGAGACTAAATGCTGAATTCTGCGCTTGCCCCAGCATGGCAGATTTCTTTGAGGTTGGTAGGTACCGAAATTGCTGCATAAAAGGGGATATAGGGTGAAGATTACGGCACGATTTGAAACCTTGCTTGACAATTTGTTTAAATATCAGCTAGTCGCACCTAAAGATCTGTTAAATTTACTGTATCGATCGATTGAGACTGGTAAAGCTACTGTAGATGCGAGTATTGCCAGTTTGCAAGAGATCCAACGCAATTGGAATTAACATAGCTTTGCTTAATCGAGCAATTTCTGCTTCAGCGGTTCTTCCATTATCATTATGAAAATATATTAACTATGGTTACAAATAATACTAAAATTAACAAACTAATCCTCTTGGGTAATTAAAATGAAATTATTCCGCCTAATCACCTAATTAGGAGGTGTTAAATAGACAAATGTCCATCTAAATACCTTATTCGGGGGTATTAGACTGACAGCGTCAGTCTAATAAATAGTTAGGTTGCTTAGCTTATCGTAATGGGAGGTATTAAAGCTTAGGACTGCTTGAAAATAATTACGAATTTTCAATACTTAATTCAAAGAGGTTTGTTATGGCACTAATTCAAAATTTTCCAGATGAGTTGCTTGATCTTCACCACCATTGGCATCAACCATCTGAGCATCCAGGATCTGGTCCAGGACGAGTTCACCCTTTAGGAACACCAGGCGCTGGCCTAGAATTTCTACAATTTCATCGCGATTTTATGGTTTCTTTTCATAAATGGTATGACACTCAGCCTTTTGCTGATCAAGTAGCTGTTGCACCTTGGCATAAGGTGCCAGATGAGCTAAAAGTAGCAGGAGCTGGTTGGACTACAGGTTTTGCAAATGATGAGATCAGGCTGAATAGTAACAGTCCTGCTTTCGTAAACGCTGACGAGCTAGGAGCATTTATTGAACGAGGTATTCATAACCAGTTTATACATGGAGCCGCAGCCTTTATATATAACGAACCCATAGTTGGAACTTTTCATTCTCCATTGAGTACATACTTCTACCAAATTCACGGACTAGTAGATTGGTGGTGGCAGCAGTGGGAGACTATACATTTACCGAACGTAATCAGTCGCGATTTTATCCAAGCTATATTGAAAACTCTTGGTGGTGTGACAGTTGATGGAGGAGGGATTGTTATTACTCCAGGTGGACCTAAGCCAGTAGATCCTTGGGGACCAAGTTTTTCTACTTTGACCCGTGATCGAGTTAGCGCAATCGAAATAGATTTACAACGCATACAACAGGGTAGATAAGACTATCTCATCGGGAAGAAGTCGTCTTTTCTCGATGAGATATTTCTCAACTATTTTTCCAAATGTTGCATGAAACTTCCAAATCGCATTACTTCAATTCAAAATTACTATCGTATAGTTTATACATTAGCACTATTATCTTTGGCAATAAGCTTTCTCTTGATGTTTTCCAATGCAGCTCTATTGCCCCGTAAAGTTGATGCTCAGTCGATCCAAGATATATCTTCTTTTCTAATTAAGAGTCCTGGTGATACTATTAACGTGATCAGCGATCAAGATGAGAGCATTGAGAAATTTTTTCAGCGTAGTTTTATCATGGTAGGCAACCTTGTTGACCTGGATCTAAAAAGAATAATTAATCCCTTAGACGTGAATAAAAAATCAAAATTCTATGTGTCTTATTCTTATAGTAACTATGAAGGGAATTTACAACATGCATACGGGCGCACAGCCAAGATTTCTCCTACAGCTAATTCTGTTAAAAAACTATTTTCACATCGCAAGTTATCATTAACCACTCCAATATTTGAAGTTGATGAAGAAAATCTTGATATATATCATCTAATTGGATTTATGCAACATGATTCGGCTGGCTTTTTTAGTAGCTCTATTTCACTTTGTATGGAAAATTTTAGCCCTCAAAATTTATTATACTCTAATATTGAAAGATAGACGAAATGATTTCGGCCGCAAAAGTTATCATTAGCATAAAGTTTTGTAAAATATGCAAATTTCTCTACACTTATTGCTCATTTAACCACATTGCTTATTATTTCTAACCTCTTCTACCAATTCGTAAAGCTCTCAAAACTTGGCTGTGTTGAGTAGCTTGAGCTGCTTTAGCTTTTTTATTTTCTCCAGATTTATTCAACCGATCTGAAGCACCTTTTCCCGAACTTTTAGCTACACCCATAACTGCGCCCGAACCAGCACTCTGGAATCCTTCTGCCATTGCCAGTGCCGAACCTTTTGCCATCATAAATGAAATAGTCGGCGCAAAAATTGCCCCCAAAAGTTCGATCACAAATGATGCCCCTTCCATTGCAGTAGCAACTTGACCAATTAATGCTAGAACGAGTGCAAAACAAATCTTGGCGTTACAAACTGCCCAAAAACTGGTGAACCAGTCAACAACCGCTTTCTTATCCATAACTGCCATCGCCAAAGCAGTTGGGAATAAATAGAAAGCAATTAATGTAGCCAGTTCCATCGCCCAATAGAATCCGACAACAACTGCATTTAATAAAGTGATGACAATTTGTTCGCCGATATCTCCAAAACTGGGAAGCCCCTTGGAAAATATCCCCATCACACTATCCCAGTTAATACCGCTATTTTGCGCTCCATTTGCCGCTTGCATTTTAGCCACAATTTTAGTCTGAAGTTCGAGCGCATAAGCCTTGGCTACAGGGTCTGCGGGAGGATTCATCGCATTCAGCTTTTGGATCATTTTTGAAGCAGCCAAGGTACCACATACCCCTGGATTTGCATCGATTCTACATTTATCTAAATCGATCGTTAGGTCTTTAAAAATCGTACTAGACTTCATCCCTGGAGGCATATTCGCCTTGGTGCTATCTAGAAAAGCGTCATTCCCAGATCGCGATATCATATCAATCCCAAAATCAGAACTTAAAGTTCGCAAATTTTGGGTAAAACCTTTAGCCATTGCGCCACTATTGTATAACATACAAAAAACAATTAGGGGCAACAATAAACTATTAATGATTTTAGTATAGTCAGGTTGTTCCCGATATTCCTCATACAGTTGATAAATTTTCCATAGTAAAAACAGAGCAGCTAATCCCATACAAAACTTGCTAAGTTCGCCGAAAATACCACTACCGTTATACATTTTAATCCAAAATTGATTGGTAGCATCAAGCGCAGTTTTAGCAGAGCTAGCAGCGAGAGTGGAGATGTTTCCGGCTTGAGTCGCAGACAGATAGAGGTGGTTCATGGAAGTAATAAGTAATAAGTAATAAGTTTGAAAAGTAATAAGTTCGCAAAGTAATAAGGAAACAAAATATTTAAGAAGATATGCAAACTCACAGAGCTTTAAAATAAGTAATACGTTTGTAATAAGTCAAAAATGCTAAATCGCTTTCTTAACTTATTACTTATTACTTATTACTTATTACTTATTACTTTTGCCCTTCACCCCTCACTAGCTTTCACTATTTACAAGTCAACTTCGGGCGATAAATCGATGCCTGAAAACACTGCATCGCGGTTTGTGTTTCGACATTTTTTTCAATTGCCACATCATGTCGGATATTAGCTTGATTAATCGTGTCTCTCACCAGAGCCGTTTGTTCGAGTAATTGTCCTTGAGTTGTTTTAGACTCAATTAGTGAGGCATTGATCCGCTCTTGTCCACGAGCAACTGCTGCTAAAGATTTATTTGTCCCAGCCAGAGCATCAAGGGAACTATCATAATCAGTCGCGGCAATTTCATTGGTCGTCTTGACATCGGCAGCCGCAGCATTACTATTTTGCTGATTGGCTTGAAGTGCGGCTGTGCCCGTCATTGCCGCAGCAAAGGCTTTACTTTTCCGGTTGATGATTTCATTGGCAACCCCAGGCGTATATTCCCCCGTAGTTTGAGCCTGTTGCAGCACCTCAGCAGTAGCCTTCGCTTGTAAAGCTAGCGATGCAGCGGCAATTTTTTGGATATCATCAGTATTAGTTTTGGCAATCTCTTGGCTGGTTGGAGGAGCGGTACTACCTTGTCCTAAAAACCCTGCCAAAAATGGAAATTGTTTAGTTAAATCGGCTAATCCACGAGTCATCATTCCGGTGACGTTCGCAGTCATCGCAGTCAAACCTGGGATACCTAGATTGCCGACAGATCCTAAGATCCCTTGGGCACCAGAGACGCAAGCCATTGGATTACTGATGTTATTGCAACTACTAGCGAGTGTTGCTAAATTCGCTTGAGCATCAAAACTCGCAACATTACCAGCCGTTTGGATAGCAGCATTGGCTCCAGGCGAAAGTTGGACTCCAGCAGTGGTGAGAGTTTGAGTAGCAGCATTCAAACAATTAGCAGATGCCGGATTTTGCTGGCAAGTAGTATTCGTACCCAGTGCCGATTGACCGACTGCCTCATAGTTAATTGGGGCTGTTGTTGGTGCGGGAGGCGTAGATTCAGGCGGATTTGCTAGACTCACAGTTGGGATGAATGCTGATAGAACGGCAATTGTGCCCCAAATAGTTTTATTCATGAAAAGTCCAGCAGTGTTAGTTAAGTGGGAATCAGTTCTTTGGCATACTCATGCAAGCCTAGAACTGGATGCTTGGCAGCAGCCATCAATTCTTTCCGACGAGTAACCTCATCGGGATTGTTGACCACCGCCGCCAAGCCGCCCGCACTCGCGTAAGAACGGACGCGAGTGGAGGTACGCCCGTCGAGGAGCAGCCAATTTGAATAGCCCAAGGCTGTGTTGGGAGAGAATGCGTCGGTCATACATGGAGCCAAAATCTCTGGCGGCATCAATAAAATATCTTGGAAGGCAGTGCTGACTTCAGGTTGAATCCTCCCCACTAACTTAATATCGCAGTTACCTAAAATTCGGTCGCCAGCCGCGCAGTTCTTAACCGATCCTGGCTCTTGGGCGCACAGAATCACTCGAATCCCCGCTTTCGCACCGTTAGCGCACAGTTTACCCACCTGATTAGCCAGGGATGGGAATTGAAGCAGGATTGCCGCTTCATCAATTACCAATACTGATTTGGGGTTGCTAAATGCCCGTCTTAATACCGTTCCATACATACACATCGACAGAATCGCCGCATCTTCAGGGTTATTCACCCCACGCATTGCCATCACAAATAAAGTACTATCGGCACTAAAAGTAGAGGGGCGGGATAGTGCTTGTCCGACTCTACTAGTCAGCCAGTAACGCAGCTTGGTGACGATAAAATCTAATGCTGAAATCTGATCTGGCGATGTTTTCAGAGCGATGCGTTCGGGCGAACAGAAGCCGACAAAATCTTGGAGGGTAGGATACTCTGCCCATTCGGGAGATCCTAATCCTCTCGTCCGTGCCGCCCGATATCTGGAGATAATTTCATAGTCATCGAAGAATTTAGCTAGGACTAAGGCTAAGATCGATCGCACGATGTCAACGTTGACATTAGTATTCTGGACGACTGCCCCCATCACCATTGCCAGCAAGATTTCGAGCAGAAAATCCTCATAATCTTTGCGTCGCTCCAGTTGTTGTTCTTCAATTAAATGGTCGATATCTGGTAACTCAAAAATATTGGCAGCTTCCGAACCAACGTCGAAGTAGGCTCCCCCTAGCAGTTTCGAGTAGTCCTTGAATGTAGATGCGTCGTCAGTAGGCGGATAATCGATAATGCTCACAGGCACATTATTCATCAAGAAATTATTGACAAAGGCAGTGAGCGTAACGGATTTACCGGATCTGGTAGTGGCGAAAAATGCAATATTGTGGTGTTTTTTAACCAGATCTAAATAAATCGGTACACCCCCATCATCAGACAGGAATTCTACCCCAGATCGATCGATTGTCCGCACTTGAGCGAGGGGAACTGTGCCCAACACATAACTGCTGAATACCTTGCCCACACGGTTATAGGGATGACTGAGCAACTTCGTCCGACAAATCGGTTGAGTTTGCGCCCAAGTCCGCCACAGGTAAGTATTTTCCCGATGCAGGTTGGCAGGGTATAGAAATAAGCTCTCTAAATAATTACAAGCTCTATCCAGTTCATCCACGGTATCCCGTTCGACCATAAAAACCGTAGCGCAAGATAGAGCAACGTGCCCCATGTGAAGATAGGCACGAGCTTCTAGAGCCTCATCGAGATCCATTGCGGCACCGACATTAATATCGCCTTCCTCGGATGCTTTCCCTGCCTTAAAGATTTGCTCTTTAGTGAGGTCAGTAAGCTGTTGGCGCATCTTAGTCTGACTGACTTTACTCAACTGAGTGACGATGGAAATATCCGAAACTAAATCCTCACTGAGTTTATTCCAATAAAAATTAATCGCATCCCGCTCGGTTTCCCATGAGTCAGGTTGGTCTAATAGTGCCAGTAAGCCGATGAATTTCTGTTTGAGCCGCATCCACCGATAATCCGCTGTGGGGACGCTCTCTTCGCGATACATCAGTAGGGAAAGGGCGTGAATATCGCTATTAATTTCTTCTTTAATCGACTCGCGGTCGAAGATTAATTTCTGTGGCACGGGAATACAGGGAATGGAGTTGTAGCGATGCCATAAATCTCCCCATAACTGTTCGGCTGATAATGCCCGAACGGTTAGTCCCATCTTATTCGTAAAAATTTGCTCCCACAGCAAGAAAGCATTAAATCCCGCTTCGAGGAAAGCGAAAAACTCTTGGCTCTTCTTAATCTTCTCCGCACCAGAAAAATTACCCAAAGCCTTGAGAAATCCTTTCGTCAATTTCTCAACTTTATCGTCCTGAACGTCTGCATCTGCATCCCAGGTGAAGGTAGCAAACATTCTCAGTGTCTTACCTTTGCGTAATTTCTTCTTACTCAAAATCTCCGTTCGGCGGAGATCGCTAGTAGCTAAATATTTGAGGACGGGATTAGCTGTTTTGGAAACTAATCCAGCCAAATAAGTAGTGCGATCTGTATCGTCCACAAACGAGCGCATGTGAATAGTTAGCAGCTCGTTCTCAGGGAGATCCTTAAATCCATTCGAGATTTGGTCGTAAACCGACTCCATCTGAACATCCGGCAAATTTGGGTGAATCCCGTCGCAATCGAACCCAAACACCAATCGATATTTATTTTCCTTCCAGCGCAACAAGTACGCCCCAAACTCACGCCCCTCGGCGGCAAATTGAACGTGACAGACTAAATTAAATGCGTCTTCGAGCGGGACGACTTGCTCTTTGCCCCGTCCAGGGACGAGTTCGTCTTTTCTGGGCTTTACTTTTTTGACTTGGGCGACTGTCATGGTCTAATAACTCTTGGAGAAACGGGTTGTAGCGGATGTTTCGGCGATAGTAACGCGGAGGATGATAGAAAGTGCCCAGAAATCGCCACACACCTTTAGCGACCAAGATTGCCCAGACGATATTGATAGTTAGGCAGAAGATCGCAAGCGGAATTGCGGGTAGTCCGAAACACAAGCAGAGGAAAACCATTGCCACGGTATCGAAGGCAACAATAGGCAGAAATATATCTGCTGGTATTCCGGCTATGTTTTGTTTTTTAGAGAGGACTCGGTTGACGCGAATTGACATGGAATTAAGTAATAAGTAATCAGGAATAAGTAATAAGGTTTGATTTCGATCTAAGTCAGGAAGTTTGGATTAACACTACGATCTATTTTCGATCCAAGACTAAGACTTCCTCCATTTCCCAACTTATTCCTGATTACTTATTACTGATTACTTCCCCCTTCTGTGACCTCTTATGCACCCAAAAATACCGTTGCAGCTCCATCAATCAGTCCAATTACGAGCAATAAAATTAGTGGTGTTTTAATGACATCACCTAAATCTGCTTGGTCGGTATATTTTTCATAGGCTTTATATAAAGCCCACATGAAACTGATGAAAAATAGGGCTTTGAAAACCAGGAAAATACTGTCGATAACTGTGCCAACAGCAGCAGTTCCACCACCAAGAAGTTTTTTCAGACCAGTTTGCCCACCAGTAGTCAAAATTAAAGCCTGACTGGGATCGGTGGCATAGTTGAATACAGTTACGGCAACTACTAAACCCAGAATCAAAGTTAACAAACCACTAGTCCGATAATCGCGTTTAAATTGACGTAGTAATTGTTGCGCCCGACGGTCGGTAATAATTACTGCAAAAATAACTAATCCTAAACCTACAGCGAGTAATGAGATTGCCCCTAAACTATGAGGATGCATAAACCAATTAGCAACTACGACTAAGTTGGCAGCGATCAACCAGAAATCAACAGAGAAAGAATTATAAACTTTATCGAAGATCCCCATTTCTAGTTCTGGTCTGTGGCGGTCTTGGGATCTAAATTTTGTCATGGTCATAGTCTCGTGGACTTAAAGTTGCTTTGCCCCAAAGTTAACTCAACAGATCTCGATCTCGGATTCGCCAAATTGCTTAACTTATGACGATCGATGCAAATTTGCTAAAAACATTAACAAAACATCCGTAAAACCTGACCTTAACAGAATTTGGGGCAATCCACTCGTGAATTGTCCGATCGATTATTACAGCTTAATTCAACAACTAAGGGATCGCTACAAAGCAAATTTTATCGCGATCGATTCCATTAATCTTCACTTTGCTGTCGAGTTTACGGGTAGTATTTCTACAGTTTTGGTCTAACCGACCCTTATTCGCCACCACGATCGCTTTAGCTAATTGTCCATCGGGAGTAACTACCCACTGCACCAATGCCATCCGCTCGTTGACTGTCTTCCAGGTGAAAGCAGAAGCCAGCAGACTCGCTATTCCAACTACACCTACACTGGCATAGAAAATATAGGGGATTTTTTGCGGTTTAAGAGCAATGCTCTGGAGGACGGCTGTTTGAGCTTCGAGTTGGGTGCTGGTATTTTTGGCTGTTACCTCACTCACCGCTGTTAATTGAGCAGTTAATGGCTCCAGATCGATCGGTCTGCTACTTTGTCGTACAGCCAGAATCACGCGACTCTCGATGTTTGCCGCACTTTCGCTCATCGCATCGGAGACTAAGATCGGGATATTTGTATAAACCTGTCCGACAACTGTAGTAATATTTCTGGTCATCTCCAGAATTTCATAAACCGGATCGTCACTCGATTGTTGATATCTAGTCACCATTTGAGTCAGCCCCAGTTGTTCGCGTCCGATCGCTTCGGCTAGAGTAGGATCGCGGTAAAGGCTACGTGCGATGGCACTACCAACCATTTGGGGAGTTTCCAGTTCCTCTTCCTCTTCATCCCAACTATCTCCAGTCATGTCGTCGTCAGTCATCGCTTGAACTCTACATATAACCTTCCTAGTATGCAGAGCGCGATCCGTGAACGACTTGAGTTGTTTGGCTGAAAAGCGAGACTTTATTCCGATGGTCGATGACCGATGAATCCCGATCGCGGGAATGAAATATAATTATTTTGCTCCGGCTAACCGTGCGAGCGGCTAGAGATATCAAAGTTCTGAATATTGCTGCTGCCCTAGCCAATTTAAGGTTCTAATCAGATGCTTATGAATGACCAAAAAATTAAATTCCCAGAGCAACTAAACGAAGCAGAGCGATTAGAGTTTTTAAATTATTTATTACAAACCCTACAGAATAATAGCTCTCAATCCAATCGAGACAGCCATCCAGTCAAGGAAAAAGTGGGTTACGATCGTATATTATTCCCAATACTTTCAGAAATTACTTTAACCGCTTTCAACGACGATAATCCCAAATCGGCAAGGCAATTACAGACTATTTTTGATGATGGAGTCGATAAACTTCAAAAAATTATCGATCTCGATCCAGCTTCACTAGAACTAGAAACTAAACTCAACAAATTATTCGACAGCATAGAAACCAAAATAACTAAAGTTATTACAAAAGATCGCCCCCAATTAAAAGATCGAGTTTATCAACCGCCTAACCTTGAAAATAGATTATTTGAAAACAGCAAATATCAGATATTGCCAGCGGCATTGCCCATGAAAACTAGCACTCTATGCCAACTTAGAGATGATTTCTGGCAGCAAGATAACTCTAACGGCATCGCCTACTATAGACAGGAATCTCATGCTAATTCTAATAACTATATCGAACACTATATTAGCAGTAGTGAAGATATTCAAGTATTACCGTGGGATAGTGCTAGACAAATTATCGATAAATTTGGATTTAATACCGTTCTATTACAATTATTATTTGCAGCTCATGCCGTCAAGTGTTCACGACCTTGGGAAAGTGAATTTTCCCTAAGTGGTAAAGATATTATTAGAGAATTGGGATGGGAAAACCGCACTGATATTTCACTTCATTCAAAATTATTAGAACTAGCAAATACCAGCTTCGCCCTCGATTGTTTGCTGATTAAAGCCGTCTGGGAAAACCCCAACCACAAAAAAGGCAAAAAGAGAGTCACGATCGACACATCCAGGATGTGGAACGTGCGGGTACAGATGACCGGACAAATGGATTTGGAAGGCAATGTGAAGAATCCAGAGGATTTACATATCACCGTCAGACCGGGAATGTGGACTAAAGGATTTATGGATGGCGGTAAACATTCTCAAGATGCCTTATATCAATTTGGATATTTGGCACAGGACGTGATCAAGATAGATCCCTATCACAACGAACTAGCATTAAGACTGGCTATCCACCTCACTCTAGATAGCCACGCCGATCGTGTCACTGAGTACCGCGTTCGCGACCTGTTGGAGATCGCCATGCCTAAATATAAAATCGACCTAGCTAGTAACGATCGAAAGCGAAAACACAAGCTCAAGGAACAATGGGATCGGGCGATCGGCAAATTGATGGAACTAGGCTGGGTCATTGAGTTTGACGATGACAATTATCCACCAGAAATCAGACCCGACAGCAATATCAAGAGACATCAACGTGGCTATCTAGAGAAACTACTAAATGCTCAGGTCTATATCCGCTCGACATTTCCCCAAAAAGTGGATATCGACAGACACCTATACGATTTAGTCCCCGCAGAATTGCCGCCGCTGCTAATCGAATCCAAACCCTCATCTAAGCTCATAACGTTTAAAACTCAAACCCAAGTCGCTACTCCCAACCTAGATCTTCGGCAGGCGCGGGAGAATAAAGGATGGACTCAAAGACAACTCGCAGCAGAGCTACAAGTGTCTCAGAGTTTGGTGGCGCAGTGGGAGCGGGGGAATCGATCGATCGATGAAAAAAATGTGGTTAAGTTACAGACAATGCTGGGCTTATAATTTTCCGATCGAAGTGTTACCGATCGCTCGATGAATTTGATCCAGTCGATCCAATCGAATCGATCTAGTCCACCACCACTAGATCGCAACCATCAATCGATTGATTACAACGCCCCCAATCGCCCGCAACCGATCGTAGTAAATATTTTATCTATACTTAATAATCGTTAATATAGCCACAACCCTGACAGGAAAATCTTTTCAGAGATTTTTTAGCCAAAAAATGCTTGATTACTAACTTTGCAAAATCTGTAATCAAAAAATTGGTGCAAAATTGGCACTCAAACCCTTGCTATAGAGCCAAAAAATCGTGATTACAGATCGCTCTAGTATCTGGGGACAAACTCTCTAGTATCTGGGGACAAACTGCTCTAGTATCTGGGAACAAGGGATATTCAAACCCATTGGAATCGTAAAAATGGTACTAAAAAAATATACAAAAAAAAGCTAAAACAGCGATTTTCAAACTCAGGTATGCTTTATGGGCTGGAAATACAGCAATGTATCTCCCAGTAAAATTTTCACGCCAGATTGCAGGATCGCATTACCACTTTTCTGCTGCGGCTCTTCACCAGAAGTCACAGCAATGCTCGGCAACCCATCTACCAGTTCATTTGCTCGCTCCAAATTCAATGCCTATAGAGGTTTAGGCAACTCTTGCCCCGTCTGTGCTAGCACTTCGGGGAAGTGTCGTTGGCAACCATACGAGCTTTCTGCCAAAAACGGTAAAATTACCCCCACCATCAAAACCCTGTGCATGACTGGGGCGGGTGGATATGGCAACCCCGACTATCATTATTTCAACGATACCCGCGACGGACAATGGGGCGTATATATCCCCCTCATCGATTGGAACGAGCATCGCGGCGA
>JANYDE010000081.1 GCA_025359915.1 Chamaesiphon sp. 336R_metabinner_41
AACTAGAGCCAGATTGTGAGGTGCGTGAAGAGAACGGACACGGCAAGCATCCTCGTTAAAAGTAACATCAAGTACCCAGTGTAAAGAATTTTCGATACCCCAATGCTGGCGAATGGCTCTAGGAATCTGAGAACTATGACTAGATAAACTACTTAGATAAAATTGAATTTCATGGGTAGTTGTAGTGCGAAGATGTCGAATTCGCTCAACAGCAACAATAGATTGAAATCCAGCCCATTGAGAAGATTCATGTATCTGAGTGCCCATTGCATCGATCGTAATAATCGAACCTTCAATATCTAGAACATCTAATAAAATTGGGATTGCGGTGATTTCGTTTGATTTGGATGAAACCTTCGTCTGAGCAAGTACTAACTGGGATTCAGACGACCAAGCACTCACTAAGTGGACTGATTTAGTATCGATCGTCATATCCTTCTAAAGAGAGTCTCGATCGACAGAAATAATTAGTATGGTGAAGAAACGAATGGCTCTCCCACCTATATGGGGTAGTTGGCGGAGCCTTTCCAAAGCAGAATCGAGATAACTATGCCCTGCAATCTTCGGATCGTAGGGTATTGGAGTAGATACGTAGAAGTCACCAAGCTTGTTAGTCAGAACGGGAAGTTAGTATATTTACAAGAGGTTTAACTACAATGGATACCAGTAACAAATCGATCCAGCAATCATCGTGGTGGCAAATAGCGACAATAGCCGCAATTGGATTTGCGATTATTTGGAATTTTCTCACCAATTGGTTTCCACCGACAGGAGTCTCGATCGCCAAACTATCGAATACTGTTTTTGCTAATGTTAAAATCATCCCCGCAAACTATACATTTTCGATCTGGGGATTGATTTATATTGGATTAGTTGCTTTTGGTTTTTATCAACTAGATTTCCGTCGCGCTGATAATCTGCCATTACAACAAACTCGCCTGTGGATCGTGCTAGCATCCCTCTTGCAATCTGCGTGGATTCTGTTGTTTTTATATCAACAAATTATTCTGTCTTCATTAGTAATGCTGGGCATTGTTTGGGCATTAATTAAATGTTATCGTAGCCTCCATTCACCCCAAGCAAGTCTTCGTCGATCGCATCCTACTTGGGTGCCGAATGTATTTAGTATCTATCTCGGTTGGATTAGCATTGCGACGATCGTCAATATTGCTTCTACCCTCGATAGTTTTGGCTGGCAAGGTGCGCCTTTATCTCCCAGTTTGTGGACGCTGTTAATGATGGCAATTAGCGTGGGTTTGGCATTAATCCTACTGCGTATCTATGCCGATTCTCCAGAGGAGAGGCTACGCCAACGAGCTTTTAGCGGTGTAATTATTTGGGCAATCGGAGGAATTACGATCGCTAATTTAAACGATCCCGCGATCGCGCTGGGTGGCTTATTGGCGATCGCAACGCTAATTATATTTACGATTCAACGCTCCAATTCACCTGTTTGAGACTACGCTATCGGTTTAACCCAAACTTCCATACTTGTTAAATTTAAGGAGCCGACGGAACCAAACTGAGTGGTGAGAGCCACATCAGCCGCATCGCGTCCATAGGCGATGGCGACGCGACTACCGCGTGGCTGTACTTGAGTAGCATCAAAGGTATACCACCGCCCGTTCAGATAGGCTTCAAACCAGGCGTGTAAGTCCATTGGCTCTAATTGGTAGAGATAGCCAGCCACCATCCGCGCGGGGATATCCAGAGCACGGCATAAAGCGATGCCAAGATGGGCGAAATCCCGACAGACTCCCACGCGCTGCTCGGCGGTATCGAGGGCGGATGTAGAGGCGTTGCTAGTGCCATACTTGTACTCGATGCGAGCGTGAATCCATGCTCGAATTGCTTCTACCTGGTCATATCCCTGTGCATAATCCGCGCTGATTTCCGTGGCTAGATCGAATAATTGGTCTGACTGACAGTAGCGACTGGGTAGTAAAAACTGTAATGTCCAATCAGGCAAAAATTCGATCGCCGTCATCGGTGCGCCAGGTGCTACGGCGATCGTGTCGCTAGTTTCAATCCATGCTTCGGTGCGAATGTCAAACGTGCCCACGGGTGTTATCAACCGCTGACAGAGATTGCCATGCACATCGGTAAATTCTCTAGCGGGGACAAAAGGTGCTAACAAATATGTCTCTCGCAACACCCATTGACTATCGCCACTGCGAGGTTTTAACATGAGGATCATTGGCGTGGGTTCGATCGCCTCAAATTGGAGATGGCATCCTACTTCTAGTTTCATTGGTTTGGGCTGGATAATATCGTAGAAAAACCATCACTAGCAGCTTAACAGCTAACTGGTGATGGTTGATAATATGTGTTGAGGAAAGTTGGAAACTAGATATTATTCCCGACCAGATTCTAAAGACTTTTCAGGATTAGTTAAATTAGGCAGGCTGGGCAATGTGCGACCCTCAAAATAACTATTGAGGAAAGTAGTACCGAGGGAAAGAACAACTGGGCCTAAAATAATGGCGGCGATGCCATCTACGGAGAATCCAGGTACTAATACTCCGGCTAACCAGAAACAAATCCCGTTAACCACAAAGGAGAATAAACCCAGGGTTAAGAAATTAATTGGTAGCGATAGTAGAGATAGGACAGGTCGGATCGAGCCATTAATTAAACCCAAGACGATCGCGGCAACAATTGCCGTGGGGAAGCTACTAATCGAAACGCTCGTAAATAGTGTATCGACTATTAATAAGCTAAGTGCCGTAACTAATGTGGTTAATAAAAATCCAGTCATGATGTTCTCCTTTTGATAGATAGATGGATAGTTAAATAAGTTAGGATTTGTAGGGGCGGGTTTATACGATCTATTCAAACGAAGCTATATATTTAGTTTAAAACCCGCCCTACCTCACTAAGCAGAATTAACTGTTTTCCGATTCGGCGTTTTCGTAGTAACGACCTGTCACCCAGACAGCATGGATCGCACCAGGAACCCAACCTAATAAGGTCAGACCGATATTAATTAATAAGGTGCTGCTCAATCCGTACTCTAGAAAGATCGCTACTGGGGGCAACGCGATCGCCAAAACATAACGTAGTAGTTTCATAATTGGTAATCCAAATTTGATAAATATGGTGGGGGGGTTTAATTCAATCTTGGTGTTAGGCTTTCGGTGGTTCGGACTGGAATTTTGCAGCAATTTTCGCTCGAACTTCTCGTTCTCTCTGGGCGACAGGACGATTACTTTCTAACATAAGATTATCTCCTGAGATAATTGAACTAGCCTGAGTAAAGCCAACGATTTTAATCTCTAGGCTCTCCCTCGCGAACTAACGTTAACTAGTGGCGTGAAGTGATGCTCTACCTGGTTCTGGAGCGCGTAAAGTTGCTTCGCTAAATTCGGGGGTTTTGGTGTAAACCGACGACAGTAGCACCTCCAACATTTCGGCACTTCTAGCAGCCTCGATCGATTGATGGGTAATCAATTCACCCGCATTTAGAATCACCCGATCCTGTCTATCTAAAATTACGCGGGTGGCTGGACGACCGAGGGCACCTTTAATTTGCTGCTGTTCGAGGGCGTGAGTGGTCTGTGTCCGTAGTTTCTCGCCCGTTTGTTTCGCCCACTCAATCGATTGAGAAAGACCGCTCTGAACCCGATTTCCCATCCGATCTGCGGCATAGCCTGCGGCATCTAATGCCTCATTCGCACCAGATTTAGCGGCGGTACTGGTAGAAAGACCAACAGAGCGCAATAGTGCCTCTTCTAGCTGATACGTTCGCGCTCGATCGATCGTTTGGGCGGTGACAATTTGACCAGGTGCAGCCACGATTAGACCGTTACGGGTACGTACTGCGGTAGTTGCCCTGCGCCCCAATGCTTGATCGATCGCGTAGTAAGCAGTTGTCTGACGGCTGACTTCCGAGATCTGTTCGCCTGCTTTCTGGGCGGCTGCTTGAACCTTGTCGCTGGTGTCCTGGATCGCTGCTTTAATTCCGCCCACTTGTTCTTCCATCAATTCTGCTACCATTGCTGGCACAAAGGCGTAATTCTCGCCAATGCGGAGGGTTTGGACAGCGGGGACAAAAGATCTACCAGAATAAGCATCAGCAAAAATCCCACCAGAGACTTCATAACCCTCGATCGCACCACTGGTTTCGTCGAAGTAAAGATCGACCATTTTGCCTAAATCTTGACCAGATACAGTCATGATATGAGTGCCACTCATGATGTTATTGCGATCGAGAATTGCGGCTACTTGCAGATCTGATTTTGCGGGAATGATATAGTTTGCCTTACTGACGATCGCGATCGAAGCTAAAATCAATAAGCTCAAAGGGATAGTTGAATTCGATTGTTTTCCAATCAGGCGTGGCATAATAAACTCCGAATTTGAGGATGGTGGATAAAAAGTCTGAGCAGTTACATCCACTCAGACTTAATCTGGAAAGAGGTTAGGTGATTAAAGAGTTGGCGAATGATTAGCGCAAGTCTTCCTTGGCATTGCGGGCATTGCCTTGAGCTTGTTTCATTTGACCTTCAGCTACTTTTGCAGGGTCATCGGTGGCATTACCGATCATCTCTTCGGCTTTGCCAGAAACTTTTGAAGCAGCGGCTTTGATCCGTTCTTTAGGAATGAGGATTAAATAACTTACAAGACTAGTAATTATGTATTGTAAAAACGAGAAATAGCTTTAAGGGAAGACGAGCATGGTAAAAACAGATACTTCAATCAGCGAACAGCAGATGAAACTTTACTATGAATCCCTGTCAGAGAAAGACCGGAGGCGATATGCAGCAATTGAAGCCCAGAAAATTGGATATGGT
>JANYDE010000092.1 GCA_025359915.1 Chamaesiphon sp. 336R_metabinner_41
GCACTTCTTCCCACAGCGCAACTATCAGAGCATCTTTTGCTTCTGCGTCTAGTTGTTTGATGTCGGGCAGTTCTTTCATAAGCTCACTCTATCGTTTTTTCCGGTTTTGTCAACCTCCCCCTAGTTGAGCAATTACCTTTATTTTAAGGTTTAAGTTGCAATCAATTAAAGGTAATAAAATAGACATCGAGCGTAGAGAAATACGCTAATAGATTCATTAACTTAAAGTATACGGCATTAAAATGGCAATTACATTTGATTTAAGTTTTAAGTACGACATTAAATACAAGCCGAGTGATACATTATATTTCGGAATTAACTTACTTCTAGGGCATCGAGAATTTCCACTTAGAAATATCGGAAATGGTACTGGTACGGCTAGTGGTGATTTCTCGCCCCTGTCATCACGCACATTTAATTTCACAAACGTTACTTCTCAATCAGCCAGTTTCAATGACAGAAATATTATTGATTTTGATGGAATAAATGATGTCGTATTAGAAACATTATTTAGTGATAATAATCCAAGTAAGTCATCTTTTAAAGTTGGTAGTGTTTCCTTGAGACAAATAGTTGAATTTAAATCGACAGGCTCTTTAAATGACTTTTTCAATACGCAATTCACTGAAATTTCTGAGATTAAATTAAATATACAATTTGATAGTAGTCTAACCGTCAAGTTAGTGGGAAGCAGTAAAACATTAAAATTAGGAAAGCAATACGGAGAGATTTTACCTTTGCAGTGGGAAAGTTGAGCGTAATTTTTCTTTCAAATTAAGTAGAGAATTTCAATGAAATTGAGTAATCCACCTAAGCTAGTTATAAGTGAGGGGAGAATGCCTGGAGCTTCTAGTAGCGATCAACGACGCGCTGTATACTTTGAGGTCAAGTATGAATATGAATCTTCACTCTCAGAAGCAAATTTTCTAGAGGAAAATGATTTGATAATTTTAGAAAAAGTGACAATAATGGGATTTGATCCTTCAAATCCAGGCAATGATATTGATTTAAAATTTAGCATTAGACCTGAATTTGTCCCTTTACCTTTAGATCAGGCTAATGCAGATTATCTGAGAAATAATGCATTTAAAGTGTCTCGTGTTAGAAAACCATATGCCGAAAAAAATGAGATTTTAGCTTCATTGAATGTCAATGGATTGATGCTTGATAGTGTGAAAGCTACTGTCCAGCTTTTTTATACTCATATCGGAAGCAGCGATCCTGTAAAAGTCTAGTATCATTTCTCCGATGAGAAGCGTAACTTCTAGAGAGCAGCTATGTATTACAGCTCCGACAGGTTAATATTACGAATAGGAACTCAAATCGGATTGCCATAGTTGAAAAGAGTAGATTAGGCTGTTAGGATACAGCAACAGCAAACAGAGAAAAATCTGCCTTCATGCAATCTGCGCCTAGCCTGACACCTTCCCAACTCGCCCCCTTTCTCCTCAACGTCGCTACCGTCCTGCCAGTCTTTATTTGGGGGCCACCTGGCATCGGTAAATCTGCCCTCGTCAAGAACTTTGCTGAATCCGTGGGCTTGCCCTGTGTCTCGCTCCTCGGCTCCCAATTAGCCCCTGAAGATATCATTGGCGTACCCCAAATTGTCGATGGTAAATCGCGATTTTGTCCACCGACGATGATCGCCCAAGATCGTCCTTACTGCCTATTTTTAGACGAACTTAATGCTTGTTCCCAAGAAGTTCAAAAAGCCTTTTACTCATTGATTCTCGATCGAAGAATTGGGGAATACAACTTACCACTAGGAACGATCGTGATTGGGGCGGGAAATCGTACTGAAGATGCCGCAATTACTCGACCACTTTCTTCTGCGCTAATTAATCGCCTGCTGCATGTTCAACTCCGTGCATCCGCCAAAGACTGGCTGAATTGGGCTGGGAGTGCTGATATTAATGAATTAGTTCTCTCCTATATTAGCAATCGTTCCGACCATCTGTGGTCGAAACCACCCAAGCACGAAGAACCCTTTTCTACACCGCGTTCCTGGGAAATGCTGTCTCGCGCCCTCACTTCCTACGGCGACTCAGCTACCCTTGATGATATTAAAAATTTAGCATCTGGATTACTGACTCCATCCCACGCCCAACAATTTGTCGCTTTTGTCAAAATCCGCGAACGCGCCCACGATCTATCGGCAATCTTGAAAGGTACTGCAAGTTGGCCAGAAAAACCGGAAGAGCGGGATATACTCTACTTCATGACTCAACAATTACGCGATCGATTGATCAAAGAATTACCCGATGATGAGTCTAAAGTCCGCCGCGAAACCCGTGAATTAGCCAATCGCTGCAAAGAGCTGATTGTTTCCCTTGCGCGAATCTCCACCGAACTAGCGCAGTTAGTCGTTACCGAAACCGAGAGTGGCGCAACCTTACCAGCTTGGTACACGATCGAACTCGCCCGCGCCTTACCCCGATTAGCAATGAAAAAATAGCAGTATGAGCGTCAAACGCATCCCGCCCAAAGACAACCTCGCGGCGATCCAAGCTGGTAGGAGTATGCTACACCTACACCCAATTTTCTCCTTTATCGATTCCTTTGCCAATATTGACTATCCCGAAAACTTTCCTAAAGATGGTTTCGTCAGAATTACCGTCAGAAATCGTCATGACAAAACTCCCAGCATCATCATCGAGCTAAATCCTTGGCAAAAAGCTAGTGCTGGCGAATGGGCATACGCGATCGCTCAATGTCACTTGCACATCGTTCTCAACCATATCGATCCTGTCAGAAGTGATGAACCGTGGCGGTTTGCCTGTGAATTGATTGCTGTCGATTGGCTCAATCAAATGACGATCGGACAATGTATTTATCCCGTATCATCACCACTCCCCGCCCAAAATCCAGCAGATATCGCCGATTTACTCGCTGATAATATGGTGAGGGCGAGGCTCGATCGAGGCTATCCTAGTAGTGCTGGTCGCGATCAACCTACTTGGATCGTCCATCCAGAGGTGAAACCCTTCACCGCCGCCATTCGCCAACGCCATACCGATGCTTTTGCGAATGGTATTCGCAACGCGGTGATCGAAGCTGTTGAAAAAGCTGGCAATAAATCCCGCAACAAGGAGGGCAAAGCCGATTCAATGGCTGAAACTGCCCGTCGGTGGTTTGTCGCGAACTATCCCTTGCTGGCATCCTTAGCCGCTGCATTTGAGATCGTCGAAGATGCCGAATTGTGCCAACGGTTAGATATTTCCCTCGCCGCTGTTAATACCGAAATCCAGCGGATCTATATCAATCCCAAATTTCCGTGGACTGACAACCAACTCAAGTTTGTGATGGCGCACGAGTTATTGCATGTTGGTTTGCGCCATGAAGCGCGGATGCAAGGACGCGATCCGTTTTTGTGGAATATTGCCTGTGATTATGTAATCAATGCGTGGCTGGTAGAAATGGGCATTGGTACCATCCCCATTCAGTCCTTGATGCTGGATTTGACACTAGGATTCGAGCATGAATCCGCAGAGGCTTTGTACGATCGAATTGTCAAAGATCTCCGCCTGATGCGCCGTCTCCAAAAAGAACGCACCCTACGCGGATTGGGGAAAAGCGATATGCTCGGCGAAAAGTCACCTTCTTGGTGGACGGGGGTAGGTTGCGATCTGGATACATTCTATCGCCGCGCCCTTTCCGAAGGGCTGGAGCTACACCTTGCCCAAGTCCAGCGCGGTTTTCTACCAGGCGATCTAGTCGAAGAAATCAAATCAATTTTACAGCCACCAATTCCCTGGGATGTCAAACTTGGTCAGTGGCTAGATAATTACTTCCCCCCAATTGCCGCAAAACGTAGTTTCGCTCGCGCTAGCCGCCGTCAATCGTCCACTCCCGATATTCCTCGCGCTGTCTATATCAAACCACCAGAACTAATTGCTGCACGGACTTTTGGTGTCGTTCTCGATACCTCTGGCTCGATGGACAAAAACACTCTAGCTAGAAGCTTGGGGGCAATTGCGAGTTATGCTCTCAGCCGTGAAGTACCCCAGGTGCGAGTAATTCAGTGTGATGCTGGTATTCATGATATGGGCTACATCGAACCAGAAAGTTTACTAGAAACAGTAGAAGTAAAAGGTCGAGGCGGGACGATTTTACAGCCTGCGATCGATCGATTAGAATCAGCCGCTAATTTCCCTAAAGATGCCCCAATTTTAATCATCACTGACGGGCAATGCGACTATTTATCCTGCCGCCGCGCTCATGCTTTCTTGCTCCCTGAAGGCGGTCGATTGCCCTTTGATACACGCTCTCCGATCTTTCATTTCGATCGATCGGCTTGATTAAATAATAAGTAATAAGTTCTTTGTCGCAACAGATATTCACACCTCTGTATCAAAATTAATCTGCCGTGCAATTTCCATCGATTAGAAATGCGATCTCTTGTTGCATATTGAGCCGAGCGATCGAGTCCAGCTCATTGAAAAACGTATCTGTATAATAAAGTCGATCGCGTTGTAAAAAGCTCTCGAGCACTTTGATCCGTCCAACTTGATAGGCTGCATCTGATACCCAGCTATATTCACGGCGGATCGATCGATAGTAAGTTTGATATTGGTCTGGATCTGCTCCTAGAATTGCCAGATCTGCATCTAAAAAAACACATAGATCGAAATCATCAGGATCGATTTGATGTCCCTGTGTCGCTAGAATTAGCTGCTGTACGCGATCGACTAATTCGATCGATTGACTCATATCGGTTAGTACCTGCGCTGCAAACTTAGCACTTTGAATTTCATTGTCTGAAGCTTGAGGCTCGTAGACAAAATCGTGAAACCAGACAGCGAATAATACAGCAGTGGGATTTTGGAGTCGATCGCAAAAGCCTTCCACAATATTTAGTACATGGTGGATATGATTTAGGTTGTGGTAGTGGCGACTGGGTTCGGTATATGCCGTAATTATTAGCTGCCAGATTTGATCGATCTCCTGTTGTTTGAAGATCGATCGATCTGTCCAGCATTTTTGCCACTGTCGATTTAATTCTTGCAGATTGGACATGTGCTCGCTGGTACGCTCGCGCTGGCGCGGTAACACACCCTACGTTGACTAGAGCAAGTACATTAAGTAAATAGTTTTTGGAACGGGGTTTGAATCCCTGTCTCAAAAACGAACTTATTACTTATTACTTATTACTTATTACTTAATTACTCCACCCGATAGCCGAGTTCTGCTAATCGCAAACCGGATTGTCGCCATTTGGGTTGAACTTTAACAAATAATTCCAGATAAACTTTACCCGCAATTAGTTTTTGCATCTGCTCTCTGGCATTGCTGCCGATTTGTTTGAGCATTTGTCCGCCTTTCCCAATTAGGATGCCTTTTTGGGAATCACGTTCGATGTAGATGGTGGCTAATACACGAGTAATTTTCGCATCTTCTTGGACTCGATCGATTGTTACAGCCACTGAGTGCGGTAATTCTTCACGAGTGAGATGGATGATTTGTTCGCGAATTAATTCACCCATAATAAATCTTTCCGGCTGGTCGGTGACTAGCTCTGGGGGATAATAATAAGGGCCGAGTTCTAGTTTGTCAGTCAGGCTAGTTTGGAGTTCGGGGAAACCTGCTTCTGTCACTGCTGAGAAATTAATTACTTCCCAACCGCGCTCTGCTGCCAGTTCTTGGTAACTGAGATCGATCGCGTTTAGATGGGATTGACGTAGATCTGTCCGCGCATCAATTTTATTGATACCCAAGATAATTGGCGTTTTGACATTGAGCAGTAGCTCGGCGATAAACCTGTCGCCACCGCCAGCGATTTCCATCCCATCGACTACGAATAGCACTACGTCTACCGCGCCGATCGCACTTTGAGCATTTTTAACCAAGACTTCGCCCAATTTGTGATGGGGTTTGTGAATACCTGGGGTGTCCACGAAGATCATTTGCGCCGCATCGGTGGTGAGGATGCCCTGTAAACGGTTGCGAGTCGTTTGAGGTACGGGAGAGACAATTGCGATTTTTTGACCGATTAATTGGTTCATCAGGGTCGATTTACCCACATTCGGTCGTCCGATAATGCCGACAAATCCCGATCGAAATCCCTCTGGTGCAGCCGGAATCAATCCTCGCCCTAAATCCAGTGCTGAATCGGTAGTAAGATCTTTTTGAGCAGATAGGTAGGCTTCAACTACAGAGTTATCCTTTGGTGTTACTGGCTCGGATCGATCGGTCATTAGGTTCTCGGTGAGGATTCTCTTTCGATCTTACCGCAGTCCTTGGGAATACTCGAAGCCGATGCGATCGAGGAAGTCTTGCCAAACTCGATTTGGTGTCCAAATTTTGGCGAGATCTTGACGAGCCATTGACTCAGATACCCCCCGCTGAATCCGGTAGAGATAGATAAATGCGGAGACTCGTTTATTTGCCACACAATGAATAAATATTTTTTGTTCCAGACGTGTATCTAATACATTCACAAATAGCTGAAAATCTGCCAAGGTTGGTGCATCCCACTCAACTGGAATCTGAATATACTCTAACTCCAAATCATTGGCTATTTTGGCTTCGTCTGCTATGGCATTGGCAGAATCTTTTAGTGCTAAATTAATCACAACTTGATATCCAGCTACAGCAATAGTCGGATATTGCTCGATCGTTGGCTGTCCAGCGGTAGCAATTCGATCTGACAACCACAGGAAATTACTGATATCATCGATTCGATCGATCATCAAACTCATCCTCTTAAGTCCTCAGAATATCTACCAATCAATTGGGAATTGCACTGCGATTTGGGTAACATAGAAATGAGGAAATTACTCGCGTCTAGATCAATTATATGCGAAGCGACACAAACACGACTGCGGAAATTTTTGAGGGGAGAGATCCTGCTAGCCTAGAACAACAGCTTACCAAATTTGCTCGATCGACCCAATCTGGAGTCTGGAATCATTTAGACAAGCAGCAAATTATTAAGGATATTCGCGACAGGCTCCATAACCCTTACCAGATTCAACAGGGAGAGCAGCCTTTTTGTGGCCCTGCTGCGGTAGTATTTGAACTAATTCGCAAGCAACCTAGCCGTTATATCGATATTTGCCAGAGTCTTTATGAGCATGGTAGTTTTCAGGGACATACCAAAAAATTTGTCGCGGCGGGTAGATTGTGTCGCGGCTACGGCAATCTGAGAATGGCACAAGCTGATTGGATGATCCTGGCTACCCTCCGCGACTGCGCAAATAAGATCGTCCCCGTTCATCCCAAAGCACCGAAACTAATTCGTGAACTTGGCGGCATCACCAAACCCTGGGAGATTAGTGGCTGGGTGCGCGAACTCTTGGGCTATCCCCAAATAAAATCCCATCCCACTCCGATATCTGGTGAATTTCGCGCTCTTCAGGAGGCAAATAATACGATCGAATCTGGTGGCGTAGCATTCGGACTGATCAATTCGCAAGGTTTACTCGGTAATAATTCCTTTCTGGCTAGCCGTTTTCATCGGATTTACCCCAATCATTGGGTGACGATTTTGGGCAACATCTCAATTGAGCCACCGACTAAAATCACTAAAAATAATCACAGTCGAGTCGAATTTGATATCTACTCGTGGGGTCGAAAAATCCATGTTAGTACCGATACCGCCACAATTAAGGATTTTTTCTGGGGAGTAACAGTCGGTAATTGACAATTCCCTCGCCGATAAGCAATATATTTGCTATCTACTTAGCACAATCTGGCCGTCTGAATTATCTTAATTGTCGAAAAATTAACCTAATAATCTATAGACTTAAGATTAGGCAATTAAATTGATCGTTCTTGGAATCTTGCTTCCGTATATGCAAAATATAGATGGCTAGATAGAAAAGATTAGTTTACTACTTTCTCCATATTAATGATAAGTATTATCAACACTAGCATCTACCAGAATACATGCCGATTTCTCAAACGACAGATCTCCTAACTACAAATTCTCCACACAACTTCCAACCTCAACAGCTAAATCGAATGCAAGTTCTTCACATTATTACGGATTTTGACGACGGTGGTGCTCAAGCTGTTTTATACAGATTCATCACTGGCGATCCTAAAAATATCCATCAAGTGATATCACTCGTAAGTGTTGGTTCTTATGGCAATTGTCTATCTAAATTAGGTATACGGGTGCAAGCACTCAATATGCCAAATGGAAAGCTCACGCTAGATGGTATCAGGAATCTCCATCGAATGATTCGGGAGATCGATCCAGATGTAATTCAGACCTGGATGTATCATAGCGATTTAATCGGCAGTATCATCGCCAGACTTGCGGGCAAGAAAATTGTCGTCTGGGGAATTCATAACACAAATCTCGATCCAGAGACAACCCCATTCAGTACCCGATTAGTTGTGCGTGCTTGTGCGATGTTGTCAGGCAATATTCCCCAAAAAATTATCAGTTGTTCTGAAGAGGGAATCCGAGTTCATGCAGCACTTGGTTATCAACCTGCAAAAATGGTGACCATACCCAATGGATATGACATCACCGAATTTTCGCCCAATCCAGCTAGCCGAAGTGAACTCCGCAGTCAATGGCACATCGCTGATGAGTCTACTTTATTTGGGATGGCTGCTCGCTGGGATCCCCAGAAAGATCATGCTAATCTGATTGCTGCGTTGGCGCATCTCAAGAATCGATCTACTTTACCTTGGCACTGTGTCTTGATGGGTTCGGATGTAGATGATAATAATCAAACCCTTGTGGGACTGCTAGAGCAACATGGAGTCAGAGATCGGGTGAGTCTACTCGGAATTCGGAATGATATCCCGGCGGTGATGAATGCCTTGGATTTACACATTCTATCTAGTTCTTACGGTGAAGCATTTCCGAACGTTGTTTCGGAAGCAATGGCTTGCGGAACACCCTGCGTTGTTACATCCGTGGGTGATGCCGCTCTCATCGTCGGTGATACTGGCTGGGTGGTTCCAGCTCGCGATGCCTCACAGTTAGCCACAGCAATGCTGGAGGCTGTAAAGGAGAAGTCAGATCCCAATGCCTGGAAGGCTCGGCAAGCAATTTGTCGGGAGCGAATTCAATCCAATTTTAATCTAGAAATTATGGTGGACAAATATAACGCTGTCTGGAATGATGCGATTTTGGCTGGAAGTAAATAGCACCTCCACTTTTGGGATTAATAGAAGTACCATCTCGACTCACTAGGAATCTAAACTTAACTAGATTTTTAGTGAGGATAGGTAGGTGGGCTAAATTAGCTTTTAATTGGGAGATTCGATCGAATGAGCGTATTATTAAACGATCTAATGAGGACTTATGAACTAATCGAAGGCGGCAGATTAAAGAAGATCCTAGTTTGCGTATTTGCACCTGGAGTTCAAGCGGTGGTGGTATTTAGGTTTGGGCATTGGGTGTATTTACAGCCCAAATTCGTGAAAATACTTTTGCAACCAATTTATATGGTGCTGAATGGATTAATCCAAGTTTTGTGGGGGATCGAAATTCAACAGTCCGCACAGATCGGATCTGGACTGTATATTGGTCACTTTGGCGGGATTACGATTTCAGGGGAAGCAATTATTGGTAAGCTGGCTAATATTTCCCAAAATGTGACTATCGGTGTTTCCGGTCAAGGTGAAAAAAGAGGAGTACCGATCATTGGTGATAATATTTATATTGCTCCAGGCGCGAGATTATTTGGGAAAATCTCGATCGGCAATAATGTTAAAATTGGTGCTAATGCCGTAATCCATAAGGATATCCCAGACGATGTACTGGCAGTAGCATATCCTGGATTTAAAATTATTTCAGGTAGAAACGAGCGAGATTTAGATAGTACTAAAGTTGAATCATCGGTGGTGTTAGATGATGCCTTACTTAAGTCTTCACTACAAGATGAGCAGCAAACTCCTCGATCGATTGATGAGAAGCTTGAAATCATTAAGTGAGGAGATCTAGATAGGCAGTAACTGCACGATCTGTCGAAAAATACATCCCTCGATTGATCGATGCTGTTTGATCGATCGGACTATCCAAGATTTTGATCATCGCATCTGCCAAGGCTGGGGCATTCTCGATCGGGACCAGCATACCATATTTGCCACCAGCCAAGATTTCTTGCGGGCCAGAAGGACAATCAGTCGCCACCACGGAGCAACCACAAGCCATTGCTTCGATCAGCACAGTCGGCAATCCTTCCCAGCGGGATGACAGGACAAACGCGCTGGAATTGTACATATAAGCATAGGGATTTGACACGAATCCTGGCAAGGAAACATCTGCCCCGATGCCCAGTTTTTCAATTTCTGCTTCTAACTCGCCCCGCATGTCCCCTTCTCCCAAAATCATTAGGCGAGCATTTTTTTGCTTTCTGAGGATGCCAAAAGCTTGAATCAGATTCAGGAAATCTTTCTGCGGGGTAAATCGTCCGACTGCCAAAAATACGGGCGGATTTCCAGCCTCAAACCACGGGTGTTCCACAGGTATTTTCGCCTTAGCAATCAGATCTGGATCGATCACTGGATTGTAGACTGTTTTGACCGTTCCAGGCTTAAAACCCAATTCAGTATCCAGATCCTCAGAGACACCTTGAGAGACACCTACAATCGTATTTGCACGGGGATACAGCCACTTCATCATCGGTGGTAACAATTGACTGCGGCGTAACTCGGATTTTGCCGCAGACAACGTATCGTGTTCTACCACCACTAACTTAGTTTTACTCCGCGCCAATTCCTTCGCCAGGATTGCCGCAATATTGGTGTGATTCATGTGCGAAAGCAGTCCGACAGGTTTTGTCTCCTTCAGATACTTTGCCAAGGCTGGAATCGCCTTGGTGACTCTACCTGTGCCCAAATCAATCAACCGAACTCCCTGCGGTACTTGGTCTAAATAAGGCCCCTCTGCATCAGCCAGCACAAAATCCAATAGCACATCTCGTTCTAACATCCCTTTGAGCAAATTTAGGGCGACTCGTTCAGCACCACCACCAGCCAATGTTGGCAAAAAGAAAGCAATTCGGCGTTCTTCGGACATCTTCTTATTTCTCCTTAATTACTTGCTTAACTAACTCTTCCCACATTCCCATCACTCGCGCCAAACTAAACCGTTCGGCTAATTCTGGTGCGGCGGCGGCGATAGCTTGCCGCTGCGAGGGATCGGACATCAGCCGCTCCATTCCTGCTGCCAATCCTGAGACATCTTCAGTCGGCACCAATACCCCATCTACCCCCTCGCGAATAATCTCCCGTGGGCCATTCGGACAATCTGTCGAAATCACCGCTAGTCCGCACACCATCGCTTCACAGAGTGCGTTGGGAAAACCCTCAAAGCGGGAAGACATCACGAAGATATCGGCTTGTTTGAGCAATTCATGGGGATTTTTGACTCTACCAGGGAGATGAACGCGATCTGTTAATCCTAATTCCTGGCGTAATGATTCTAATTGAGGGCGCAATTCGCCTTCCCCTAAAATTGTTAACATCCACTCAGGATAACGATCTTTGAGTTTGGCAAAGGCTTGGAGCAGTAAATCGAAACCTTTTTGGGGTACGAGCCGACCGACGGCAATTAGAGATCGATCGCCTGGTAAACTAGGAGCAGATTCGCTGATTTCCATCGGCGGTAATATCACCGGATTCGGCATTACGAAAATTCGATCTTGCAATTTGGCCGCGAAATAATGCCCTGCACGCTCGGTTTGGACGACAATTCGATCGGCAAATGGATAAGTCCATTGACGCAGAATTTCCCACATTTTACCAGGGGAAAGCATTGCTGGGTCGTTGCGTTCTGATACTAAAATTGGGATATTTAAGCCACGAGTTGCCAAGATTGCAATGACATTTGTTCGTTCCATGAAGCTAATTACAGCATCAGGTTTACTCTTGATAATTGCTGTTCGCAGTCCTTGGGTGCTAGTAAAATTATTCCAGATGCCCGTGAGTGGGTTGGTAGAAGTTGCGGCAATAGCTAGCGGAAGATGATGGATTCGATCGTCAAGATCGTAGAATGGTACTTCACGACCATCATCAAAAGTCAGTAAAGTAATATCCCAACCCTTTTCTGCCCAATAATTTGCCATTCTAGACATCACCCGCTCGGCACCTCCAGAACTCAGTGAATGAATAATTAATGTAAGATGCATAGTTTAATTGATAATTGATAATTTTAGTCCACCATTCGTATAGGGCTGGCAGTGCCCAGCTAGATTTAATGCATAATCTTGCCTACTTGTCAAGTACTCACTAGATCTTGTATTTACCTTTGCCGCTTTTAATTTTGGCTTGTTGTTCTGGTGTTAAAATTTCATTCAACTCTTGTTTTTTGGCATCCCGAATGGCTTTCAGCTCTGCTTTTTGACTAGGTGTTAAATTCAATTGTTTCCAGCCTCGATCGACTGCCTTATTGCGATTTTGCATGGCGATAGTTTTCCGTTGCTGCTCCTTCGTTAGGACTGTATCTATTTGCTGACGATCTGCAATTAACAATTGCTTAATTTTTTTCTTTTGCTCCGAGCTAAAATTCATCTCTTTCATCATTCCATGACTAAATCCTCTCAAAAATAGCATCGATATCCCTTTATCTAATCCACTCATTCCTTCGAGTTTAAATATTTGGGCTGAAGTCAAAATTAATTTTAATTGTTGGATATTTGCTTGCCGAATCGCTCTGAGTTCATTTTTTTGATCTGCACTTAAATTGACACCATCAATCCCTTGCGGAACCGCTGTACGTTGCAGTTGCATCTGTTTGAATGCTTGATGCTGTTCTGGTGTGAGAATTGTATTGATTTCTTCAAATTTAGATCCCTGTAGTTGGTCGATTTGTTCTTTTTGCTCACCAGTTAGCCCGAGTTCATCTACAGCTCGGAGATTTCGGACTAAGAAAAATGTTAAAAATACAAATGAAAATATATACACGCAGCTAGTTGACAAGGCAATCCCGACAACTCCAAACCATTGCATGAATAAATAGTTCAGGCTAATGTTTACAATTAGATTGCCTGCCGAACCCCACATCATGATTTGGTTATTGCGCATCGCCGAATTTAAGCGTACCGCGAGCATACTGGCAATATAGAATGGAATTTGCAATGCAAAACAAGATTGAATTTGAGCGACTAACGTAGTATTTTCGGCTGTAAATGAGCCTCGTTCAAATAAAATCCGCACTATCAGTTCAGACAGCAAAATGATCAGCCCAGTTAAGGGAATAGTCGCGGCAAAGATCAATCCCAGATAGTGCCTAAGTGAACGCCGAATACTCTTCCAATCATCCAGCGCGACCATTTTTGAAAAGTAGGGAATCACCGCCGTACTTAATGCTGTGGTGGCAATGGTAATCGGTAACGCGATGATTCTATTCCCATAAGCTAAAGCGGCAACACTACCCGACGGCAACATTGCCGCCATTGACTGATCTACCAAACCACTACTACACATCAAAAATGCACCTGCAATCATTGGCGCGTATTGACCTGCAACTTCTCTTAAATTAGCGTCGAATCCATACCATTTTGGGACTAGAGACATCCCTTGTCGCCGCAGCGCACCACCAACAACGATCATTTCGAGTAGTTGACCGATAATCATGCCTACCGCTAGGTTAAAGACTCCCCAGCCATCATTCACCAGCAACAAGATCATAGTTGCCGCCGAAGTTAGCATCGGTGCTAGAGCAACCAAGGCAAATCGCTCTCCCGCATTCAAAACTGCACCCCAAACGGTATTAATACCCGTGAGCAGAATCATCGGTGAGACTAGCCACAAGAGGCGATAAGTCAGTTCCAATTTTTCTGGTGCAAATCCACTCGTAAGTGCTGGTAAATAGAGTGGTGCTGTCACTAGAATGAAGAATGTGGTGATCAGCAGTAGTCCAATACTCCAAACAGTAGCACCAGCAAACAGTTGTTGCGCATTTTTTCGCCCTTCTTGTTCTCGTACTCTGATAAAAGTTGGAATCAGGGCGGAATTAAAAGAGCCAGCAATCATGGCAATCAGAACGGAGGGAATTGTGAGAGCAATCAGAAAGGCATCTAGTTCATCTGCTGTTCCAAACTTCCAAGCAACTACTAGCTCTTTGACAACCGCCAGCACTTTGACAAATAATGTTCCTGCCGCTACAACAATCGCGGCACTAAAAATCTTACTATTAACCGAACCCGTAGAAATCGATTGCCAGCGGTTAGTGATTTGTTTCCAGCGACTAGTCTTCATCTATCTACTAAATTAATCCAGAGTATCGGGATATTATTATATTACCCATTACAGTTAATTTCGACCAAATTCAACAGAGAACAAGGATTGAAAACCCCTACCTTTTTGGTCGATTATTGTTAGCATATGGTTTAGCCCCATCTTAATAGCCTAACTATTAATTAATTCAAAGTAGCTCTCCACTATCTGATTTCGGAGTTGTCTTCTTTATACTCAGACCCAGATCGTCTACTTTTTTGAGATTTCGGAGTAAGAAAAATGATAGAAATAGAAATGAGAACATATACACGCAACTAGTTGACAAGGCAATCCCAGCCACTCCGAACCAAGACATAAACAAGTAGTTCAACCCGATATTGACAATCAGATTACCTGCCGAACCCCACATCATAACTTTATTATTTTGCATCGCCGAATTGAGGCGGACTGCTAAAACACTGGCAATATAAAAAGGAATCTGCAACGCAAAACAAGCTTGAATCAGAGCCACTGTCTGAGTATTTTCGGCGGTAAATGAACCTCGTTGTAGGAGCATCCGTACAATCTGTTCGGAAAATAAAATTATCACTCCGGCTAGAGGGATTGTGACAGCAAAAATCAATCCCATATAGTAATTAAGCGACCGCCGAATCCCTTTCCAATCGTCAAGCGCGACCATTTGGGAAAAGTAGGGAATAACTGCCGTACTCAAGGCTGTTGTGGCAATGGTAATCGGTAATGAAATGACTCTCTCGCCATAGCCTAAAGCTGAAATACTACCAGATGGTAACATAGCAGCCATCGATCGATCTACCAAACCACTACTACACATTAAAAATGCACCAGCAATCATTGGGGCGTACTGACCTGCTACCTGTTTTAAGTTATCATCAAATCCATGCCATTTAGGTATTAATGAAATTCCTTGCTTTTGGAGCGTTTTACCGACAATAATCATCTCCAATAATTGTCCGACTACCATTCCAATCGATAAATTAAAGACTCCCCAATCTTTCATTACCAACAATAAGATCATGGTGACAGCAGGAGTTAAAACTGGTGCCAAAGCCACTAAAGCAAATCGCTCTCCAGCATTCAAAATAGCACCCCAAACTGTGTTAATCCCTGTGAGTAAAATCATGGGTGAAATCACCCACAATAGTCGATCTGTCAGGGCTACTTTTTCGGCAGAGAATCCACCAGTAATTAATGGCAAATAAAGCGGTGCTGCCAATAGCAGGAAAAATGTTGTAGTTAACAGCAATCCGACGCTCCAAATTGTGGCACCAGAAAATAGTTGTTGAGCGGCACGTTTGCCTTCTTGCTCTCGGACTTTAATGTAAGTTGGAATCAGAGCTGCATTAAAAGAGTCAGCGACGATATTGATGATCACTGACGGAATGATTAAGGCAATTAGGAATGCATCTAATTCATCCGCCGTTCCAAATTGGGCGGCAACTACGAGTTCTTTGACGACAGCAATTACTTTTACAAATGCTGTCCCCCCTGCAACAATCATCGCTGCACTAAAAATTTTTCGATTAATCGAACCAGTCGTTACTGATTCCCAGAGTTTCGCAATTTTTTGCCAGCGATTTGTCTTCATTGTCTATATCCGATCTTTGTTGATCGTCACGATTGAGTTATACTAGTTGGTGTCGATCTGGATTGATAAAATTTTCAATAAACAACTACTGAGATCGATTTAAACTTGATAGTAATCACGATACCATTCAACAAATCGTTGGACACCTACTTCGATCGAGGTATCGGGTTTGAATCCAACATCTCTGGTCAGATCTGACACGTCAGCATAAGTAATTGGTACGTCCCCAGGCTGAATTGGCAAGATGTTTTTGGTGGCTTCAATTCCCAAACTTTTCTCTAATACTTCGATAAAGTACATTAGTTCGATCGGTTGATTATTGCCAATGTTATAAATTCGGTAGGGAGCTTTGCTAGTAGCGGGATCTGGAGCAGTACCTACCCAATCAGGATTTGGTTCAGGAATCTTGTGCATGACCTTAATTACGCCTTCGACAATATCATCAACATAGGTAAAATCTCGTTGCATTTTGCCATAATTAAAGACATCGATCGGTTTGCCTGCTAAGATTGCTTTCGTAAAGAGCATCGGAGCCATATCTGGACGACCCCAAGGGCCATAAACTGTAAAGAATCTCAATCCAGTGGTGGGAATCCGATAGAGATGGCTATAGCTATGCGCCAATAATTCATTAGCTTTTTTAGTAGCTGCATACAGGCTAATGGGATGATCGACATTATCATGAACTGAAAAGGGGATTTTGGTGTTCGCGCCATACACGGAGCTGGAGGAAGCATACACTAGGTGTTTGATTCGATAATGGCGACAGCCTTCTAAAATATTGCCAAAGCCAGTAACATTGCTATCGAGATAAGCACGGGGATTTTGGAGTGAGTAACGCACGCCAGCTTGCGCACCTAAGTTAATTACGCTCTCAAATTCATACCGCTCGAATAATTGTTCGATCTTTTCTCGATCTGCCAGATCGATTTTATGAAAGGTAAAATCGTCTTTGTCTGTTAGTTGGGCGAGTCGATCTTCTTTGAGGCTGACATCATAATAGTCATTGAGACTATCAATCCCAATTACTTGATGTCCTTCGCTTAATAAGCGTTGAGCTAAATGAAACCCAATAAATCCCGCTGCACCAGTTACTAAAATTTGCATGTTGATTATTATTGTTTTTAAACCGCAGAGGACGCAGAAATAAGATTAAAGAGAAAATACTAATTTATAGTCTTAGCATGTTAACAATTTACGAGAATTTAAGTGATACTATTGTCTATACTTAGTCACTATTCACTAGCTGGTGGGCAATGCCCACCCTACGTCTAACAATCCAATTAATAATTATCAATTATCAATTATCAATTATCAACTAAACTTTCCAACCAAGCTTGAAACATCAAAATATTCCACAGTGAATAACACCTGTCGAATTCTCCCGATAGGTGTTCTGTCCATAGTTGACGAACGGCTTGGACATTAAAAAAGCCTTCGCGTTGGAGTCGCTGCTCGTCGAGGAGTGCTTCCGCCCAATCTCGCAGTTCATTACGTAACCATAAATCGATCGGTACTCCAAAACCCATTTTAGGTCGATCGATTAACGTTTGGGGCACATACTGGTATAAGACTTGACGGAGTAGCCACTTACCTTTCCCGTCACGCACTTTCATCGACATGGGCAATTTCCAGGCAAATTCGACGACTCGGCGATCGAGAAATGGTACCCTTGATTCTAGGCTGACACCCATTGCCGCTCGATCGACTTTCGCTAAAACATCATCAGGTAGGTACGTCATCGAATCGACGTACATCATTTGGCTGGTGAAGTCTAGCTGCTGGAGCCAAGCGGGAGGATGAGTGAGAATGTTGTCTGGTTCGGTACTATTGAGGACGATTTGCTCGACATCTTTGGTCAGCGACATCATTTGAGCATACAAATCTAATGGCCGTTTACTGCCGAGAAAATTGGCTAATAAATGCAGTCTAAAACCTTGTTGAGGCTGCTGTAAGCGGGGGACAACTTTGCCAATTTGACCGATAATCGAGTCCCATCGATCGGGTGAAACTGACAGTAGTAATTTAGCATAGACTTGCCGCATTCCTGACGGAATCCAGCCAATTTTCTCCCAAATCTTCTGTCCGGTAAAATAGCGACTATAGCCACAGAATAATTCATCGCCAGCATCCCCAGACAGACTGACAGTGACGTGTTCGCGGGTTAATTTCGACAATAAATAGGTCGGAATCTGCGATGCATCGGCGAAGGGTTCATCGTACAAAGTCGGGAGTTGGGGAATTACATCGATCGCGTCTTTGGGCGTGATATATAATTCAGTATGCTCAGTGCCTAAATGCTCCGCCACAGCTTTGGCATATTCCGCCTCATTATATTTAGTTTCGGTAAAGCCGATCGAGAAAGTTTTAATCGGGCGACTGGACTGAGTTTGCATCAGCGCGACAACAGTAGAAGAATCAATCCCTCCTGATAAAAATGCCCCCAGTGGCACATCCGCCACCATTTGCTCGTTAATTGTCTCGCGCAATAATTTGTCCAAATAGGCAATTCCTTCAACATCGCTACCCTGAAAGGGATCGCGCATCCCTTCTTCCACCACAGCTTGAAGATCCCAATAAGCGACAGGTTTCGCTTTCTGTGGTCGATTGCTGTCGCAGACGGCAAGCCGTTCGACTGGTACACTAATGATCGTCCCTTGTGGTAACTTCTCAATCCCCACATAAATCGAATGAGGCGCGGGAATATAGCCATTTCGGACAAATAGAGCCAAAGCATTGCGATCTATCTCTCCGCGCCATTGTGGGTGCGCTACCAGAGCTTTTAGTTCCGACCCAAATAGCAACGTATCGCCAACCCAACCATAGTAGAGTGGTTTTTCACCCAATCTGTCGCGACACAGATGTAAAACTTGCTCCTGAATATCCCACAGCGCGAACGCAAACATCCCAATAAATCTGCCGACGGCGGCTGTCAGACCCCACTCAGAGATCGCCGCCAACATTACTTCCGTATCGGAATGACCGTTAAACTGATGTCCGAGGAGACTTAATTCCGATCGTAACACGCCGAAGTTATAGATTTCGCCATTAAACACCATTGCATATCGACCCTGTTGGGACAGCATCGGCTGCGCGCCACCAGGAGATAAATCGAGGATTGCCAAGCGGCGATGCCCCAAGGCGATACCAGCAGCAGGATCGATCCAAATGCCACTACTATCCGGCCCTCGTAATACTAAGGCATCTGTCATGGCGGTGACAATGCCATGACTCTGCTCCTGACTAATTTGAGAACCACGATGCCAATAACCAGCGATGCCGCACATAAGCAATTAAAGAGAAAGGTAGATGTTTTTGGGAGTGTGGGGGACTGGGGGACTGGGGAACTAGGAGATACATTTACCCTTTTCCCTTTCCCCCTTATTTACTCGTTCGGAGGTAGCAACGGACGATTGTTGCGAGGAGGGAGATTTCGTCGAGTACGTCTTGGTGGTAAAGTCGATTCACTAGGCGGTAATAGCCGCTGCTCTGGCGTTGTGCCAATCGCTCGAATGTTCCGCGCTGGTGGTAAAATCATTCGTCCATTGGTGGGTGCTTGTGCCATGCGGAAATTATCAGCCGAGTATTTGAGGTACCATTTTTCACTAGTATTCATCGCGGCTAATAAGGCAAACATCGAGAGAATGTACCTCTCCTCCAAAACGTTGTGGCTAAAGATGCCCCACAAAGTCATAAAAACAGCGAAACACACAATCTGGACAGTAGGTTGACCTTTATTTCGCCAGACGACGGCTAAGATTGCTCCAGGCAAAAACAGAATACCAATGATCCCATGATCTGCCATGTAGAACAGATACATGTTGTGGGTGGATACGTCAGAAACAGTCCACTTATAAGTTGATGCCAATCCATTACCCCAATAGGGGTGATTGCTAAACAGGATAAAAGCATAGCCGACTACCGCTTTTCGCTCCTTGGCAGAATCATCCTCCAGGGAAGGATTTTGAAACTGTTCTAGTCGATCTAAAACGTCCCAACTGGCTCCATCAGATCCGCCAAAATAATCGGCAATTAGCTTGATGGGATTGATTAATGCTAATGCTATAACTAAGACAAATACCGATGCAACTACTGTCCGTCTTCTTTCGGAGAGTACTTTGGCAATCGTCAAAAATAATGTACAGAGCAGCCAGCCTAAGATCGAACCTCGCGAAAATGTCGCACCGACACCCGCAAGGACAAAGAACATGTAGAACCAGCGGAACTCTTTCTTGATTACATCAATGGTAAATATTAATCCCAAGATCAATGCGCAACCTGCTTTGTTGGGATTGATATAAAATCCGGCGGGACGACCAGTATTTAGCTCGCTAAAGAATTTAGGAACGGCCAGTTCGTAGAAGTCCGTAGCCACTGACATTACAACTACGACGATGATGGCATATTTAATATGTTTTAAGTTTTTTTGCTCGTACAGAATGTACATCAAGCAAATGAACATAATCGAGGTAATTCTGAGCTTGAATTCCTTCATTGCGGCTTCATCACCATTGATTGTTGCTAATGAAAGCATCGATATCAATGCGTAGAAAAGCATCCACAGTACTAGTGGCTTGGGGATGGTCTTAATTTTTGGGAAAAATGGGATAGCTAAGAAAACAAAAGCCCAAATCCATATGAGTGGAAGTACCGGAAGAATACCTGCTGTAAACAGGTAGTCAGGAAGATCTGAGAAAAACAAAAATGTTGCAACTATCGATAAAATATATTGATATCGATCGAGAAAATCTTGCAGCTTGTTTCTTTGAGGTTTGAGTTGAAATAGGGTGAGTGACATATTGATTGTTTGCGAAAGCTATAAGTTCAAATATCTTGAATTTATATTGAAATAGTTGTCGATCTTTTTTAAGTATCCCTTCGATCGCATATTTTCAAAAAGAAGCTGTACCTGCTTTTGACCATTAGTATTTTTTCCATAAGAGAAGATTTAATTTTATGCTTTAATTTTATTGAAATTTAGATATTATACCGCCGACCTATTCTAGCCAATTTAATGGCAGCAAGGCATCCGCTAAATGATGCAACATCAATATTTAAGGTTATTTTAAATACTTCCGAGACTGCTTGTAAGTTAGAAATAGACGGAAATAGTAGCACGGAGTGAATCAAGGCATGATTTCAGCAGCACAGCAACTTACATCAATAGAGTACCCAATTGGCAACTAAAAAATGATACTCGCGCTCAAACTGAAGGTCGAAATAGGTGATGATGTTGAGGATGATATAGCTGCGAACGATAAGACATTGGCACATCTCGTTTCTGGCTATGGATTTGAGCTAATGCTGGACTGATGATATACATTGTCGTTCGGATGAGACTTTCTCTTGCTGTCACCACTGACATCTCCGTGAGGGGTACTACCCAGATTTGCTCATCTTCCCAGCCAACCCGGAAACAAATAGCTACTAGCGTCTCTGGGGGGTAATGCTGAAGTAATTTCGCTTGAGCTATTGCCACATGACGAGCTGCTAAATAAAGACATAAACTCGATTGATGTGCTGCTAAACTAGCTAGGTCTTCAGCAGTAGGCACAGCAGAAGCTCTACCTGTCGGACGAGTCAGGATAATCGTCTGCACAAGTTCAGGAACGGTAAGTTCGACTTGGAGCTTGGCTGCTGCTGCTTGGAAAGCACTAATTCCTGGTACTAATTCGACGGCAATATTTGCAGATTTTAGAGCCTGGATTTGCTCGGTAATGGCACTATAGAGTGTCAAATCTCCTGAATGCAATCGAGCAATAGTTAGACCTGCTTGTACTCGATCGACGATCGTTGCTACAATTTGTTCGAGTGTTTGGTGACTGGTTTTGACAATCTCTGCATCTGGGCGAGTATGCTGTAAGATCCGATCGGGAATAAGTGAATCAGCATACAAAATCACCTCAGCAGTGGCAATGATTCTTTGTCCTTTGACAGTTAATAAATCGGGATCTCCAGGTCCAACCCCGATTATGTATACTTGGGGAATCGATTGATGTGATTTTAGTAATTTAATATTATTATTTTCATCCATCTGCCTATTCTAGTCTCCTGAGATATTTACCGGACTATTGATCGCATTCTAATCAACAGTAGCTAACTAATTGTAGATAAATTGCTCGATGTTTTCTCTGAGTCTTAAGCCTGTTTTTTTCCAGGTATACGTATTCCACAAAAATTGATGTCCATAGGATCCGAAATCCTTACATTTTTCGGGAGACTCAATTAAAGCGAGCAATTTTTCGGCTAATTGTTGTGGATTATCTGGTTCGACAATATATCCATTTTTACCACCAATCACAAACTCCGGTATTGCCCCGATATTAGTGGCGACAATTGGTAATTTGTGTGCCATTGCTTCAAGGAAGACAATACCAAAAGGTTCTAATCTAGTCGGAAGACAAAATACAGAAGCTTTCTTAAAATATTCAGATACCTCTACTAATGGAACTTTGCCAACAACATTACAGTTGGGAATATCTAATACAGGTGTACAACCCAAAATATCTAGACTTGCATTGGGGAGTCTTTCTAAGACTATTTTAAAGGCTTCGGCGAGAACTGGACCACCCTTTCTTTCCCAATCAATGCCTACAAATAATATATTCATATTAGCATATCGGAGATCGTCAAATACCTCATCCTCAGCTACAGAAACGTTTGCACCACCATTCACGCAAAGAACTTTACCCGAGTCGCAAGCATAATCGTTAATGATGGAGTTGGCGATATTGGTGCTCATCGTGAAATTCATTGTTGCATTATGATAAATATCTTTTTCACATTCCAGCCATAAGTCGGAAGGTAAGTTGGATTTATTAAATCCAGGATATCTGAGATTTGCCCGTGCGGTATGATCGGTATAGAGAAAATGAGGTATCCCCTCAATACTCGCATCGAAAAAAGATTGGGTTTGAAATGTAAATAAGTAATCTCGATCTACTAATCTCTTGGCGAGAGATTGTTTGATGCGATCAAAGAAATAATTTGTAAATGCTTGCTTCCCAATCATCGTCTCCTTGTGATAGAGGATTTCTGTTCCATATTCTCTAAAAGAATTGAATATGGTCATTAAATCTTCATCATCAACTAATTCTGAGAAAATATCGACTACTTCTATTTCAAAATCTTGAAATTCTTCTGTCAAAATCCCCAACATCATTGCATTGATGTGTGAAAAATTTCCATTTTTGATGAATGCTACCTTTCTCTTGTTATTTATCATCATTGGATAGTACTATTTAATCGTTGCTGGAGCCTCTCCTCAGGAGAATCGTATATTAGCTTACCCAAATCGTCGATTAAAACTATCAGTAGTTTTGGAGATGGGATCGAAAAGTGTGGTCTTGGGATTTCCATGCGATAGCAACTTTTCAAGACAGTTTGGCTAAATTAACTAATGACCTGAATCTGCGAACCTTTAGTTGTTTTATGTACTTCGATTCTAGTTTGAAAAGCTTCTCGAAACTGAGGCATATGTGTAACAGCGAGAATGCAAGCAAAGTCGGCAGAAATGGCATTAATTGCGGCAATTAGTCGATCGCATCCTTCGCGATCTTGGGTGCCAAATCCTTCATCAACAATTAGCATCTGTAAGGGGGTACCAGCGCGTTGTGAGAGCAGTTTGGCGAGGGCGAGGCGGATGGAGAAGTTAATCCGAAAAGCTTCGCCGCCAGAGTATGTTTCGTAAGATCTGGTACCATTTGCATCGCCAATGAGGATATCTAATGTATCGATGAACTTAGCATTTTTGATATTTGCTTTTTTGACGCGGCTGGCTTTGGTGGCTTTTTGGGTAATAAATTGAACGTGAAATTGATTGTTGCTGAGTTTGGAGAGGATTTGATTACTTTCGGCTTCGAGCTGGGGTAAGATATTTTCAATCACTAGGGCTTGAATCCCATTTTTACCAAAGGCTTTACCGAGTTCGTCGTAGATTTTTTGCTGTTGTTTATAGGTGTTTAGTTGCTGTTCTTGCGATCGCAGTTGTGTCTGGATTTGATTGAGTTGGGTCAGTTGTTGTGATAGACTACCTAGGACAGAGAGATTGGTATCTAACTGTTGACGACGCTCGGCTAGTTGTTGTTCGATCGATCCAATTGCATCATCATTATCAGGAATTTTTTCAAACTCGATCCTAATTCGATCGATCTCCAGTTTAGCTTGTCCGCGATCGATTAAGTTCTGTCGATCATTATTTTCTAATATTTCGATCCGTTCTAGTAGTTGTGGCTGGGTTTGTTTTGCTTGTTGGACTTCCTGGTATTGGAGCTGAATCGACTGAGATTGACGGAGATTAGTAGATACGAGATCGTGTGCGGATCGATCGTATCCTAGTTCTTTGATTTGTCGCTCTATTTCTATTATTTCTATTCTTAACTCGGAATCATTCTGAAGTCGATCAATCTGCTGTTGCGTTGTAGTTATTTTTAGTTCTAACTGACTTTTTTGTCCAATTAATTGTTTCTGTTTACGTTCGGCATCCTTAATTCGTTCTTGTTTAATTTCTGCCCATCGCAACTTATCGACATCACCTCGCGCTAGAGCATGATTCTGTTCGCTATATTGAATGGTTGCTAATTTAGCTTCCAATTCTATTAATTGAGACTGCAACTCACTGGCATAACTCTTCGACTCGATCGCTAATTCAATCGTATCTTTTTCAATCCCAATTTCTTGGAGACTAATCTGGAGTTCTGAGATCGAATCTAATTGAGCTTGCAACTTACCCCTTTGTTCTAGTAAGCTCTCATATCCCGTGACTTCAGCTCCTAACTGTTCGTATTCAGCCAGCAGAACTTTACGTTCTTGACTATAACGAGAATGTTCCTCTTGAGTGGCTGAAATTTGTTGCTCGATATTCTCTCGTTCGCTTTTAGCATTAGTTAAAATCTGTTGCCAATGAGCCTCATCTAAATCCGAATCACACAATGGACAACTAGCCCCAGGAATTTCTAATAGCTCCAACTTTCGATCCAGTTCGATTAATTGTCGCTGATAATTATGGGTGTCTGCTTCCAACCGACTGAGATTATCTTTTTTACCTAATCCTTTTTCTTTGACTCTACCTTGATAAACCTTTTTATGGTCTAACTCGATAATTTTAGCATCTAATAATTTAAGTCGATCGACTAATGTTGGATATTCAGCAGCTTTAAGATTAACCTGCTGCTCTCGCAAGATTAGCTCATTTAGTTTAGCCTGAATTTTTGCCGTCTCTTGATCGATCTTTCCCCCTAACAAAACTCGATCCTGCTGGAGTGGTAATACCTCTAGTTGCAACCGATCTAATTCCGTCAATCGCTGACGACACAATTGCAATTCGGCGACACCTTTACTGACATCACCAACAGTAGCCAGCACCTCGATTAATTCCTGCTCTTGCTGAATCGTCAACGCTAATTCAGCCTGACTTTTACCTAGTGTCAATTTCAAATCCTGAGTTTCTCGATCCAATTGCTGCTGTAACTTTTGCTGCTTAATCTGAGCTAATCTGTCGGCATCAAACTTACGATCTAAAACCTCTAATTGCTGCTGTAAATCGAGATAAGCTTGATATGCCGTCGAAATCTCATCCGCCCGATTTAATAAACCATCTAGCCGATTTTTATCCGTCGTAATTACCTGAAGATCTGCTTGGATTTGGATCGCGGCTTGGACTAATTCTCGATCGCGTTTTTGCTCCCAATTTAACTGCTGTTGCCACGTCTCCCGCTGCCTAACAACAACCTTTAAACCTTCTAACTCCTTCTCTTCAAGAGTCTGAATCAGTTGCAACCCGTCGATCTCAATCTTCACCTCATCTCGCTGCTGAGTAATTCCCTCCAGCTCCGCCAACTGTAGCAGATCTCCCGCCAAACTATCCGTCAAAACCTCAGCCTGAAGCTTATATTGCTTCGCGGTATCCTTCGCTCGATCGGCCAACTGCTCATATCGATCGAGCTTCAATAAATCTGCTAAAATCTGTTTACGATCCGCTGGCTTTTTGAGCATAAACTCATCAGCCCTTCCCTGACGTAAATAAGCCGAATTAATAAAAGTATCGTAATCAATTTTCAGATACTCATCAATCAGCGATTGAGTCGCCCGAATCCCCCTTTGAGTAATCGTGCGAAATCCCTCCCCACCCGTCTGAATCTGAAACTCCAAACCCCCACTTCCATCCCGCTGACGACTGCGAATAATCCGATAAATCGCCCCATGTATCTTGAAGGTGAAATCCACCCGCACATCCATCGCCCCAGTACTAATCGCATCATCCTCACTAACTGCTCGGCATTGCCCCCAAATCGCCCAGGTAATCCCCTCCAACAGCGATGACTTCCCAGCACCATTAGCACCGCAAATACAAGCCGTGTGCAGCCCAGAGAAGTCCAAACTAGCCTCTGTATAACTAAGAAAATTCTTAAGCGATAGATGGATAGGAATCATATTCTATATCGAAGAGTTTGGGGCTATTAGGCTATTTGTCTCCATCTTATTCTAAAACATCTGTACTGATTTAACCTGCGACTACAGAAAAAGTTAAACCACCATGTAGACTGAGAAGTGAAAAATTGGGTAACAGTCTACAGTATGCAGCAGATAGTTCAAAAGCAACAGCCGATTGCGACAACGTTTGGATGGTTATTTCTACAACTACTAACAACGATTCCAGCTCAGGCACAGCCAGCACAATTCACCGCACCACCGCCACCCCCACCACCATTACCAGCCGTCTGTGCGAATCAGCTCCCAACTGCAATTAATAGTATTATCGATCGACCCGAATTGCGTCGCTATCGCTGGGGCATCGTCATTAAAGAATTAAATGGAACAAATCCGATCTATAATCATGATGGCGATCGATTATTCATTCCCGCTTCTAACGTCAAATTAATTACTACCGCCGTCGCTCTGCGCCAACTAGGTGCAACAACTAGATTACGCACATCAGTCTACAAACTCCCATCTACAGGCAATAGCTCGAATCTATTAGTCGTCGGTAGAGGCGATCCTAGTTTGACAATAACAGGATTGCAATCGATCGCGCAACAACTCAAACAGCGCGGCGAAAGACAAATCGGGCAAATTAGTTTCGACGATAGTTATTTTCGTGGTGAGCAGATTAACGGCGATTGGGAATGGGGCGATTTATCCACCGATTACGCGCCAGCGATTAATAGTTTGATGCTCAATCAAAACTCTAATCCGCTCATCGTCAGTCAACAGCAAATCGGGATGCCTCTTCAATATGCATGGAAAAATTCCAGTTTAAATAATTGGCAAGTAGATAATCAAAGTTTGACGGTACCAGCTAATCAAAATAGTAACATAAATGCGTTCAGCTCTGCTGTACCGAAGGTAATCGCCAGTTTTGGGAAGCCGACAGTAAAATTAACAGGTAAACTAGCTTTCAATACCAATCCAACCCAAATAGATTTACCAGTACTAAATCCTGTCGAATCATTTATCACTGGATTTCGACAGAGTTTAACTAAGTCTGAAATCACTATTGGCACTACCAGGATAGTCACCGGACAGAATACGATTAGCTTACCAGAAATTGCCGCGATCGATTCACCGCCAATAGCTGAATTAATTAACGAAACCAATCAAAAGAGTAATAACGTCTACGCCGAAGTACTGCTAAGATCGATCGGACATACTCATCCCGAACATGCTACTAGTAATGAAGATACTAGTAATCTAGGTATCGCCTTAGTCAAACAACGTCTCACTGAAATGGGAGTAGATCCCCAATCATATCGAATTAGTGATGGATCTGGTTTATCTCGACATAATTTAGTCGCACCGATTTCTTTTGTTCAACTATTGTCAGCAATGGAAAGAACACCAACCGGACAAATTTATCGTGATTCTCTCCCCCTATCGGGAGTGAGTGGTAGTCTAAGAAATCGAATGAAAGGAACTTTAGCACAAGGAATAGTTCGGGCAAAAACTGGAAGCATGAGCGGTGTTGTCAGCTTGTCGGGTTATATTAATCCACCCGAATATTCACCATTAGTATTTAGTATCATTTTGAATCAACACGATCGATCTACATCACAGATGGTTAAGATAGTTGATGAAATTATGGTGCTGTTAGCAAGAGTAAAAAAATGCTAATTCGATTGCCGCACGATTGAAATCTTCGCTCGTATTGCGAAGTCCGCCTTCTCTACGAGACACTACGCGAACGCGGACTGAGATTTCTTATTCGGCAAAGGCTTTACTTTGCATTATGAGCGGTATTTTCAACCGCTAACAAATCTATTGCTATGTCGAGCGATATCAACACAAAATAATGACCAGAGATCGATCGAAATGACGGATCGCTGGTCATTAACTAGATATTAGCCAACATTTACTTTAACAATTTTGTTTTTCTCCTCCTCTGCTTTAGGCAAAACTAGCTTGAGAATACCGTCTTTATAGTCTGCCTGAACATTGGTATTTTGAATCCGTACAGGTAGCGGAATTACCCGCTGAAAACGACCATAGCGGAATTCGCTGCGAGTCATCCCTTTATCTTCCGTTACCGTTTCTTCTTTGCGCTCACCACTAACAGAAACCGTATCAGCAGTTACTTGAATATCAATATCTTCGGCACTCATGCCTGGTGCTTCCAGACTCAAATAAATTGCTTCAGGTGTTTCCTGTAATTCAGCAGCCGGAACAAAGGATTGAAGAGAATTTTTACCTTCACCATTAGTTGTATTGAGCGTATCAAACAAACGGTTCATACTCCGTTGTAAGTAATCAGTCTCTTCAAATGGTTGCCAACGAATCAGAGCCATAACAATCACCTTTTATATAAAAAAACTACTCATCGCTTAACGACTTGCTTTTAATTTAGCGCGACTCTTTGGCGGTCGTAGTTCGGTTCTCTGGAATTATCAAAGTGGTTTTTACCGAACAATGATCGAAAGTAGTAGTAGCTTCATAGTTCGATCGAGTTCCGCACGATTAAAATCGTCGCTCATGTTGCGAAGTCCGCCTTCGCGGACTGAGATTTCTTAACCCGCGAAGGCGGGTTTTGCACCATGAGCGGCGATCTCAACCGCTGACTTATCTAGCACGATCGATCTCCCACTCAATTTGGGCATATTAAGATTGTCAATTTTAGAGCGATTCGCGCTCGTCAAAATGCCCTCAAATTTTACCCGCATCTATATTCACCATATCTGGTCAACTTGGGATAGACAACCGATGTTAATTCCAGAAGTTCGAGATGGGGCGTACAAGGTAATTCGAGAAGAATGTAAATCTTTGAACTGCGAAATAATTAGAATTGGTGGGATTAGCGACCACGTTCATTTGCTGGCAACTTTGAATCCAACTATTTCACTTGCGGATTTTGTCAAGCAGGTGAAGGGGAGTTCTTCACATTTTATCAACCATGAGATTCGACCAGATTTCTTGTTCAAATGGCAGGGGAGTTATGGTGCTTTGACGGTGAGTAAGAGTGGGGTGGATGATTTGTGTGAATATATCGATCGGCAGGAGGAACATCATCGGCGGAAGTCTTTGATTCCTGATTGGGAGCCGATTTAGATCGCACTATCGAATACCGCACGATTGAAATCGTCGCTGGTGTTGCGAAGTCCGCCTGCGCGGACTGGGATTTCTTAATCTGTGTAGGCGGGTTTTACATCATGAGCGGCGGTTTTAACCGCTGACGAATCTGGTTTAAGTAAAATTAAATATCATGACAACGATGAAGATGAATATGTGAGCAGGCGAGCATTACTCGCTCTTGGGAGAATGAAATCACCACAGGCAGAAGCTTTAGCTGAGAAGTCATGGGCAACTGGCGAAGAGTACCAACGAATCGCTGCCTTGTGGGTGTTAAATGATATTTCATCCAATAAACTACCTGAATATCTCCAAAAAGCTATAGAAGATGGTAGACACTTCGTTCTCAAAAATGCCCATCAAATCCAGGAATTGGTCGAACCATAGATTTATTAATCGAATACGCACGATTGAAATCGTCGCTCATGCTGCAAAGTCCGCCTACGCGGACTAATATCCCTAACCCGCGAAGGCGGGTTTCGCATCACGAGCGGCGGTTTCAACCGCACGCCATCCCCGCCATACCCACCATCAACCCAAACCACTCTCCAACTCCGCCTTAGCCACCCCTAAAGCCTCCTTCACCTTACTCGCATCCCGTCCCCCAGCCTGAGCCAAATTCGGTCGCCCACCGCCGCCACCGCCGCAAATCTTGGCGATATTACCGATAAACTTCCCAGCCTGTAAACCCTTCCCATTTACTCCCTTACTAAAAGCCGCCACCAAACTCACCTTATCTGATTCGGGAATTGATGCTAGCACGATCGCGCCTTCTCCAAGTTTATTTAATAACCGTTCCGCCGCAGTTTGGAGCGCATTGGCATCGACATCACCAAGTTCGGCAATAATGATTTTAAACTCGCCAATAGTTTGGGCTTGAGTTAGTAATTGCTCGGATTTAGCGATCGCCAATTCACCTTTTACTGTCTCCAATTGCTTCTGATTAGCTTTGAGTTCGGATTGCATTGTCGAGATGCGATCGAGAATTTCTTCTGGTTTAGCTTTAAATCGATCGCTCAATTCTTTGACTACTCGATCTCGCACATTGAGATAGTCTAAAATTGCATTACCCGCCACAGCTTCAATCCGCCGCACTCCCGCAGCAACTCCCGCTTCACTGATGATTTTAAATGCCCCAATTTCGGCGGTATTATTCACATGAATACCCCCACACAATTCCATCGATACACCAGGAAAATCGATCACGCGAACTTCATCGCCGTATTTTTCACCAAACATCGCTACGGCACCTTTTGCTCTAGCTGATGCGATCGGCATCACTTCAATATCTGCCACGTGAGCTTCAGTAATCCAATTATTCACCAATTCTTCTACCTGTTGAACTTCCGCAGATGTGAGGGCGCGGGGACAGTTGAAATCGAACCGCAATCGATCGAAGGAAACTAACGAACCTGCTTGTGAAATCTCAGGATCGACAAGTTTTTTTAATGCTGCTTGGAGGAGGTGAGTCGCGGTATGATTTGCTTGAGCGCGACGACGAGCACCTGTGTCAATTTGCGCGGTGATTGTATCGCCGACTCGTAGACTTCCACGCTCGATTGTGCCAAAGTGAACGAAGAAAGCTGATTCTTTTTTGACATCATTAATGCTGACTAATGAGTTTTCACCTGAGATGTAACCTCGATCGCCAACTTGTCCACCAGATTCGGCATAAAAGGGACTCTTATCTAAAACAATTTGGACATTCGCACCAGTATTTACTTCATCGCGAACTTCACCATCTAATAATAATGCCACTACTTGAGCGGTACTATTGAGTTGGTGATAACCGATAAAATCAGTCGCTTTAATCGTATTCGCGAGGGTATCTAAAGAACCTTGAACCGTGAGATCGATCGATTCTACTGCACCACGCGATCGAACTTTCTGAATCTCCATCTCGGCATTAAACCCAGTTTCATCAACAGTTAAACCCTGTTCTTCAGCGACTTCTTGGGTCAATTCCAGCGGAAAACCATGAGTATCAAATAGCGTAAACGCATCCTTACCCGAAATCTCCTTTACGCCCTGACTAAGCGCGTCCGCAATAATATTCGCCAGTAACTTCTCGCCATTCCCCAGGGTTTTGAGAAACTGAACTTCCTCCCGCAGCAGTTCCGCCTTAATCTTCTCTGCCTTCTCCCGTACATTCGGATAGGCAACTTCCGACATCGCGATCGCACTTTCGGCTACCTTAGTCGTAAATTCAGCATCAATGCCAATCAATCGCCCATGCCGCACCACTCGCCGAATTAACCGCCGTAAAACATAACCCCGCCCAGTATTTTCAGCGCGAATTCCATCGGCAATCATGTGTACAACCGCCCGAACGTGATCGCCAATTACCTTCAACGAAGTCTTAGTTTTTTCATCACTACTAAAATAATCAATTCCCGCAATATCCGCCGCAGTTTGGACGATCGGAAAAATCAGATCCGTCTCATAATTATTCGGCACATCTTGAAGGATTTGCGCCATCCGCTCCAAACCCATCCCCGTATCGATGTTCTTGTTCGCTAACGGCGTGAGCTTGCCATCAACATCGCGGTTGTACTGCATGAACACCAGATTATAAAACTCAATAAATCTGCTGTCATCCTCCAAATCGATATGCTCATTCCCCAATTCGGGATGGAAATCATAATAAAGCTCAGAGCATGGCCCACAAGGGCCTGTAGGCCCCGACACCCAAAAATTGTCATCAGCACCCAACCGCTTAATCCGCAGGGGATTCACGCCAATCTTGTCCCGCCAGATCGCAAAAGCCTCATCGTCATCCTCAAACACGCTGACCACCAACCGCTCTGGTGGCAGATTGAACACTTTCGTCGATATTTCCCAACCCCATTCGATCGCTTGTTCCTTAAAATAGTCCCCAAAGCTAAAATTGCCCAACATCTCAAAAAACGTATGATGCCGCGCCGTCCGCCCCACATTCTCGATATCATTGGTACGGATACATTTCTGCGAAGTCGTCGCACGGGGAAAGTCTGGCTGACGTTGACCCAAGAAGATCGGCTTAAATGGTAACATCCCCGCGATCGTCAATAACACCGTCGGATCTTCTGGCACCAAGGAGCCACTCGGCAACGGCTGATGTCCCCGCTGGCTATAAAAATCGAGGAAGGCTTGACGTATCTCGGCACCACTGAGTTTGAGAGCAGACATAAAAATTTTAAATAGGGACGGCAGTATAGTAGCTATCCCTCTATTGTGCCATTTTTGGCTTCAGCAATAACAATCTGCTAAAATGCCAGCGTCGTCAGTCATGAAAGCTTCTGCATGGAATTTGAGTGGAACCCAGATAAAGCTGCTATCAATTTGAGCAAGCATGGTATCTCTTTCCAGGAAGCCGCAACCGTATTTGATGACTCGTTATCTGCGACATTTCCCGACTCGGATCATTCTATCGGCGAAAACCGCTACGTTATAATTGGGATGTCTAGTTCGGGACGATTATTGGTTGTCTCCCATACTGACAGAGAAGATCGGACTCGGATCATTAGTGCAAGAACAGCTACTCGCCCAGAAAAGAGGTTTTATGAAGAAGGAAGTTGACGAATTAGAAGATGAATTACGCCCTGAATATGATTTTGCTGCGATGCAGGGAGGTGTCAGAGGTAAATACGTTCAGCGATATCAATCTGGAACAAATTTGGTTCTTTTAGATCCCGATATTGCAAAAGCCTTTCCAACGGACGCATCTGTCAATGAAGCATTGCGATTGTTACTCCAAATTGCCGATCGACAGCAGTTAAATAGCCCAGTTGGAGCCGATTGAGAAAAACAATTTGGGCGCATCTAGCGGTTGTGAAACAATTTGCAAAATTGAAAGAAAAACATCCTGATTTTACCAATTAGCATCTGGAGTATAAGACATAAACTTAATTGGTACGATTTGTAATGTCCGCAATAATAGCAGCGATTTTAGCGATACCCCTATTTTTCATGACAGGATTAGCTCCCATCTTAGGAATATTCGCAGGGATTGGAGCATTTTTGACGGCTGGATTAAGTGCAATACTTGGAATATTCGCACCGATTAGTATATTTTTTGGTGGTTTGTTGCTGAAGGGGTGACAAGCACCCCTTCAGGTATTTTACTCGATCGATTAGCAATGTCAGTTATTCGATCGAACCTTCAGCTACTTGAGATTCGATCGCGATGTGTCGTTTGGGATAATCTTTGAATTCGATCGATCGGTTAGTTATTCGATCGAGCCTTCAGATGCTTGAGATTCGATCGCGGTGTGTAGCTTGGGATAGTATTGGGATTCGATCGATCGCTTAGTTATTCGATCGAGTCTTCAGATAATTGAGATTCGATCATGGTGTGTAGATTGGGATAGTCTTGGGATTCGATTGATCGGTTAGTTATTCGATCGAGTCTTCAGATCCTTGAGATTCGATCGTGGTGTGTAGATTGGGATAGTATTGGAATTCGATCGATCTTTGATATCGATAACTGACTCAATTATTAGAATTGCAATAATCGATCCTATCATGTCGGTGTTCGATCGATTGATTTATGCCAAGCTATCAGTGCTAATTGATGGACTTCGCCCCAAGGTATTTGGTGTGCTTGTGCGAGTGTAGCACAGTCATCATATTCGGGTTGAACATTAACGATCGAATCATCATCAACTAGATTATTTCGAGCAACTTTTACACGGACTGTTCCATATTTAGTCACGACAGATTCGATCGATCTAGGTAGGATTGATCGAATCTGTCGATCTCGACGAATGCCGATCGTGCTAGTTTCTTTGAAGATGATTTGTTCGCAGTCAATCGATCGATCTAACGGACAAATAACTGTGAGTAATATGCCAGGTCGAGATTTTTTCATCCCAATTGGTTGGGTAAATACATCCACTGCTCCAGCCTTAAATAGTAGATCGAAAATGTACCCGATCGCTTGCGGATTGAGATCGTCAATTTGGGTAGTCAAAACCTCGATCGTTTCCAGACAATCTGGACGCACGGGAGAAGCTACTACTGATTCAGTTTCAGCTTGAGTACCCAACCACAGGCGTAAAATATTCGGAATTGGTAACTGAATCGTACCCGCACCTAAACCAATCTGCTGAAGTTGCATCGCTGGAGGTGCGCCAAATTCAGTCGCCAAAGTCACCGCAATCGCCGCACCTGTAGGAGTGACTAATTCTCGATCGATTCCATTGCTATATACTGGCACCTGACGAGACGAGAATAATTTCAGCACCGCAGGTACAGGTACAGGTAAAATTCCATGCGCCGCCCGCACTGTACCGCCACCTGTCGGTAATGGTGAAGAGTAAATTTTAGCAATATCTAGATAATCCAACCCCAGACAAGTCCCGACAATATCGACGATCGCATCCACAGCCCCGACCTCGTGAAAATGCACCTCAGATGGGTCAATTCCGTGGACAGCACCTTCTGCGATCGCTAATTGGCGGAAAACATCCAAACTCCATTGCGTCGCCCTAGCAGGCAAATTTGCCGCATTAATCAGCTTCTCGATTTCGGGTAGATTCCGCTGCGGTGTATCGTAATGATGATGGTGATGATGGTCGGAATCTTTGGCTACGATGCTAGCTGGTGTGGGATGATGGTGGTGAGAATGTCCATGTTCGTGGTCATGTGAATGTTTGTGATTTGATGATTTAATCGCCGTTAAATCGACATGTACCTTAGTGGCAATTTGCCCATTGTGATGAATCTTTTCTGCCCAGATCTGATACTCAGCAGTAATCCCCAATCGATCGAGTTGAGTGGTTAAATATTCTACAGGTACGCCAGCATCTACTAATGCCCCTAAACACATATCCCCAGCGATTCCAGTTTGGCATTCTAAATAGGCAATTTTAATCATCTGGGAATTAGAAAGTAGGGTGATTGCTAGGCTGAAGGAGAATCTCGATTTTATTTAATCATTATTTCTTAACGATTAATTGCAATTGATGTCGATCGAATAAATCTAAGCTAATAATTTAATTATCAATTATTAATTATCAATTAATTAAATGGCTACTATATACGAAGTTCATCCTCAGACACCGCAGACTAGAAAAATAGACGAGATTGTAGCAGCATTGAGAAATGGTGCGGTGATGCTATATCCCACAGATACAGTTTACGCGATCGGGTGCGATCTAAAATCAAAACAGGGAGTCGATCGAGTCCGTCAGATCAAACGGATGTCCAATGACAAGCCGCTGACTTTTTTGTGTCAATCTTTATCTAATATATCCGAATATGCCGTCGTCTCCGATCCTGCTTATCGGTTGATGAAACACCTGATTCCGGGTACATATACATTTATCCTACCAGCCACCAAGCTCGTCCCCAAACTCGTCCAAGATCCCAAGCGCAAAACCACCGGAATTAGAGTACCCAAACACCCCCTCTGTCAAATCCTGCTGGAGAGCTTGGGAAATCCAATCATTTCCGCATCCGCACATATTCAAGATGACGATGGCTATCAGCCGACATTAGGAGTCGAAAAAGCCAGATTATTCGACCATTTAGAAAAGTTGGTAGATATTATCATCGATGACGGCTCAGAATCAGGCATGGAAGGCTCGACAATCCTCGATATGACAATTGACCCTCCCGAAGTAATTCGGGAGGGTCTAGGCTATGCTGAAGCAGCAGCTTGGCTATAAATGAGACACCGATCTAAATCCCTTCTAGCAAGATCGGCGTGTAAATCCCCTCTTGGGAGGGGTGCCCGTAGGGCAGGGTGGGTAGATCTGCGGCACACACAAACCATCTCCCAACGATCGCACCATTCAAGGATTAGCATAGTTATCTTGCTCAGTGCCAGAAGATTTGGACTGGATAGGTAGCGAAGATTTACCCACCCCGCCTGCGGCACCCCTGTCTTGTCGTTTTCTTATTCGGGGGGAACCCCCGAATAAAAACGCCGCTCCCAAGAGGGGATTTTTCGGAAAGCCAATGTTACATGTTTCAGTCTGGCGGGTACCCTAGATATACGAAAAGCCGCTGAGACAGATACATAATGGTGAAAAACGCGACTGAGATATTTAGCTCGATTCGGGCAGAAGTCGAGCAGATTTCGGCTGATTGGGAAAGCTTTGCCGCGAAGGTGGGGGCGGAACTTCCCGCTAGCTACCAAGCGGAATTACAACAGCTAGCAACAGATTTGACAGATGCAAAGGATGTACTCTGTGATGAATTGGCGCATCCGACGTTAATTTTAGCCACAACTGGCACGACTAGCAGCGGGAAGAGTACGCTGGTGAATTTGCTCTGTGGGGCAGAAATATTACCCGTCGCGGTACAAGAAATGAGTGCGGGGGTAGTGACGGTAGAATATGGCGAAACTCCCGCTCTAGCGATTCACGATACCCCTGGCGCGATGTGGAAATGTGGGAGGTGGGACAATCTCAGCGATGGGGATATTTACGATCGACTCGATCGATTGATGAAGACTTATCTTCAAAGCAAGGAAGATGAGCAGACAGGCGTAGCTTGTCCTCAGTCTACGATTTATTATCCCTTCCGACTGGTAAAAGAGTCAAATTTACTCGATTTACCGCCAGGTACGACGGTAAAAATCATGGATTTACCAGGGCTGGCGTATGTGGGCGATGAAGGTAACGCCGCTGTGATTAGAAATTCGCGGGATGCTTTATGTTTAGTCACATATAATAGTGCGGAAACCGATCGATATAAGGTGGCTAAACTTTTAGATGAAGTGGTAGAGCAGGTAAAAGAATTGGGCGGTTCGCCTGCAAGAATGTTATTTGTGCTCAATCGGATTGATGTCTTTCGCACTGATAAAGATTGGCCAGAAAGTGAGGAGCGATTTGTTCAGAGAACTGAAAAGGATATTAAAGCTAAATTAGCAGATTACTTGCCAGAATATACCGATGAAATTGAAAATGTTCAAATAGTTAAACTTAGTGCTTTACCTGCACTTCTGAGTCTAGGGATGAAAAGTGATCGATCTGCTGCTACCCGATTAGATAAGAACTTTAACTTTTTGATTCCTGAAGATATCTTAGACGATCTACCTAGAAATGTTCAAAAGTGGAGTGAATACGAGTGTGGACGTGTGGCAGATGCAGTATGGCAGACATCCTATGCCGATCGATTCCATTCTCATCTAAGAAATCATGTTCAAGTCAATTTTCCTCAATTAATTACACCACAAATTATCAGCAAATTCAAAGATGCTGCGGGTTATCGATTGACTGAGTGGGCAACTCAAACTACTCGCGCGGTTATCAACAGTTCTGAAGAAAAATACCAGCAAGAATGCAAACTAATCGAGACAACAAAAGTAGATCTTAGTAGCTTTATTAAAGCTAGAGCCACTGAGTTAAAGGAACCATTCGATCGAATTGATTCAATTTTAAATGATCGCGATAGTACTGTCAATCCATTAGAACAAGTAGAACAGATTATCACCAAACTTAAAACTACTGAAGGTTATTATCAACCGATAGCTCGAAGTTTGAGTCCGATATATGATTGGCAGAGAACCGTAACTGAAGGTGTACAAAAAACATTAGATCCTGTATTGGATTCCTTGGAAAAGGGAAAGATTTTATTAGACAGTCATACTTTTTCTGCAACTAAGAGCATCCATGTAAAGTTACTCGAAGGACATTTGCAAGATTTAATCGAGCTTAACTATAAAAATAAAGCTGGTAAACAGGTCGAGGCACGTACCGAGCAAGAAAAAAAAGATCTTCAAAGACTCAACCGTAAGTTAAATGAGCTTGCAAATGTTCTCAAATTAATTATCGATGATGTTGTCGAACAAATTTTGAATAGAGAAATGAATCGAGTACGAGACACGCTTGAAAACCTGTTTGCTTTTCATCTAGATACGCTCAAAAATGGAACTCAAGAAATTTCAATTAATTTAGGGATTAATTTTTCTGAATCTGAGCTGATAAAAGTAGATTTTATGGGTAAATCTAATTTCTCATTTGAAGCAGGTTTTCCAGTGACAATCGGAACTTGGGAACAGCCAAAAACAGTTAAAACTGGCACCGAACGAGTATGGTGGACTGCGTGGATTTGGAAAAGAGATGTCACCGAGATTAGAATGGAAAAGTTATCAAGTGAAAATGCCAAAATTCCATCAATTGATGAGCTGGCTAGAGGATGGAAACTTCAAAAAGATTATGGTGAAGTAGAAGTACTCAAGCAAGTTGGATCTTGGTTTCAGAAGCAACTATCTAAATTTAATCAAAGTGTAGATCGGTTTCAATCAGATATAGTCCAGATAATATTTTGGTTCAGGGCTTGAATTTTTTCAGACAAAACTTTACTAATCATTTAGAGATTGCCTCTATAATTAGTATAGCTTTAATCGCCATTGCCCTTTATACATTAAAGCAAGGCAATCGATCAAGTAAGCAAGAATTGTCAACAGCGAATACAATTGATAATTCCACAACCGATGCAGTACTTTGTTTGGCAGTTCCGATTAGTCGAATAGATACAGAATTAAAGAAAATCTTGATTTTTGAATCAAAATTAGCTGTGGATGAAATTAAATTGTTAATTGATAAATCAGTTTACTTCATCGCTTGTGATGAGTCTAAGTTAGACGACTATAATCGAAAGACCTTGAATCTAAGCGAAGAATCTATTGATTATACCGAAGATGGTGATGTTTATATTCAACTACATATACCAAATGGTAAAGCTATCATCGATCAAGACTTAAAGAGAAGCTTATCAAGAAATCTGCCCGATTACAAGGCGACAATTAAAGATATTGCTATATTAAACGATCTCACGAATATCGATCGATTCCATCGTGCTTAAACAGAGACTATCAAAGATGGTGCATTACGCTCCGCGATAACACATCCTACCTAATTTAATTCTCTGCGCTCTCTGCGCCTCTGCGGTTAAAAAAACACATCCATAGTAAATCAAATCATTATTGAATTTCTCCCCACACATCTCAAATTATGGATTGGAAAACAGCATCTGCTTATTACGAAGCGAAACTAACCGATGTCTTGAATATTCAACGACACGCATTAGATTTAGCCAAACTACCCCAAACGGGTATCTCTCAAGATCTCAGACAAATCCTGATTGATGAAGCTATCCCCGCCAATCGTCAGTTAGAGAGACTGAAGAAACGCGAATTTCGGATTGCGGTAGTCGGGTTAGAAAAAGCTGGGAAAAGTACCTTTATTAATGCGTGGTTGGATTGCGATTTATTACCTGCAAAAGGGAGCCGCTGTACCTTTACTACTACTCAGATATTCTCTGTCGCCCATGACTCAGAGCAACGTTTAGAAGTGGAACCCCGCACCGAAGCAGACTTTTCACGGTTACTCGCCGAATTAACTCAAGCCGCTCAGGGAAATGAGAAAGCTAAGGAAGATTTAGAAACAATTAAACGCTATCAAAGTACGCTCCAACAAGTGCAGAGTGAAGGGCGCAAAACTTTTCCATTTACCCGCTTAGAAGAGATTAAAGAACCCTTACGCAAATACGTTGCTGACGAACAATTTGCCCATGCGGTATTTGAAGCGAGATTATATACAAGCAAATTAGCCCAAGCCGAAGGGATAGTTTTTTATGATGTACCAGGATTGGATTCGGGTTTAGCCAAACACGTTGATGAATCGCGAGAAATGCTATCCGATTGCGATGCGGTAATTGTGGTGCAAAGATTCCCCAGTATTCGGGGTGCGGAATTAGAAATTATTAAATTTACCGAACAAGGCGATCGACATGTCACCGTTGCAGATAAACTATTTGTATTCCTGAGCAATATCGACCAAAAGGGCAGCCCAGCGGCGATGCAAGAGCATATTCAGGAAGCAATTACTGAATGGCAAAGTCGCGCTCGTTTACCCGAACATCGGGTGGTTTCGGGTTCGGCTGGCTCGTATTTAGTATTGGAAGGAATAGCCAGCGAACAAACGATCAAGGAAGTTGGAAATGTTGATGCGGTTCGTGCTAGACTGCAATCTTTAATGGAGATTGAAGATCCAGATGCTCTCATCGATACAACGGGGATTAGAGAAATTAAGGATCGGGTCGATCGTTATATAAATACCGAACGAGTTAAGATTTTACAGAAGCGGTGTGAAGCTTCGACTACCCAAATTATCGGTACTTCCCAAAAGATTTGCGATTTGGTGAGTAAGCGGTATTCGGATAATCCCGAAGAAGCGAAACGGAAGGAAGAAAATCAGCGGCGGATCGAGTTTTCGCTCTGGTGGAAGGAACAATGGGAGCGAATTCAAGCAGATTTAGCTGACTATTATGATGGGAATATTCGCACAAATAATCGTGAGCCTTTAGTTAATCCTACTATTCAGACAGCTTTTAAAAACCGTTATCTCGCTCATGTCGATCGATTATTCAATGATTTGCGTGCTCAAACTACTCAACGTCGAGAGCTGATTTTTAAGAAACATTCTCACCCTCAATTCGATAGTGTACCAGCTAATTATGCTTGGCGCGAGGAATTGTATGCAGATATCAGTCGGATGCTATTGGATATAGCTAAGGAATTAGCGATCGAACTTCGCGCTCAGGCTTTAGAATTGGTAAACTATCTAACATCTGCACTCTACGATAGTGAGGAAGTCAAAAATAGACTAATTGCGAATACTGATGAATATGTAGAAGCCCTAAATCGAAGCTTGAGCGTGCTGTTTTTGCGATTTGCCAGACCGATGGTAGAATCTCTAGTTCGCGCTCCTGTAGGTAGCGAGATGCGCCAGAATATCGTTAAAAATATCGGTGTGGATATCGATATTTTAGACAATTACTATGAGGGCGAAGAGTCGGCATTTAGCTGTCTCAAACGCTATATTAAATACGGGCGAGATTTACTATACGATCGCACTATTAGAGAGAAAATCCTGGGTATTGCCGAACCAATTGTCGAAGCATTTATAGTAGAGCCGACTTCCGAAGCGGCGGTAATTGCTGAAGTGGAAGCAGATCTAATGGCGGTAGAAACTTACTTGCGATCGGCAATATTTGAAGCCGCCGGATTTCAGCAATATTGTCTCCAAGAATTGGATCGATTGCGAGATATATTTATCAATTCTGAAGCGGTTTGGAGTGGGGTAATTCAAAATGAATGGTTGGAAGATAACCCAAAACTTTTAGCAGCGTTACCAGCGGAATTGAGAAGCCATGAAGTCGATCTAGAAGTTAGCGATAGGTTACGACAATTATCTATTGCTTTAAAGAAAATGCCTAATTAAACGGGCTGCGAGATCCCCGACTTCTTAGAGAAGTCGGGGATCTGTCATCACGAAGGTATTTGATTATCGATCGTTGATACTGGGGAGGGCGGGTTCGTTCGGTAGTTATTTTTAATGCGGAAATATTAGCATAAACCCGCCCCTACAGATCCGTGTCTGCAAAAAAATATTGTAACTATGCTGCTGAAATACATCGATCGAGAAGTCAAGAAAATTAAACGAGAATGGCAAACTCATCGACGGAAGATAGCTAAACAAATTTCGCCATCTCAACGAGCGATCTTGACAGAGTTGGACGATATATTTTTCAATGCTATCAACAAACTATTAGTAGACTTACAATCGCCAACATTAACGATCGTCACTACAGGTACAACCAGCAGCGGCAAAAGTACGTTAGTCAATCTATTATGTGGAGCAGAAATTATCCCTGTAGCAGTGCAAGAAATGAGCGCGGGATTGGTAACGATCGAATATAATCAAAATACTGCTATTCATATTGATCGAACCCCTGGTGCATTATGGGAGTGTGGGGACTGGTATAATATCAGCGATCGCGAAATATCCGATCGATTAACTGGGGTAATGAATGGTTATCTCGAAGCTAAATATAATGGCTCGATCGATATTAGTTATCCCCAAATTAGGATCGAGTATCCAATTCGCTTATTATCCCCAGATAGCCGCTTGCAATTACCCGAAGGGATAAAGTTACGAATTGTTGATTTACCTGGACTATCTCACCAAGAAGATATAGAAAATTTGTCTTTATTAAAGACTTGCAATCGAGCATTATTTTTAGTTACTTATAATAGTGCGGAAACTGATCGACAAAAGGTAAATATGCTCTTGCAGGGCGTAGTAGAGCAACTGAAGATAATTGGTGGTTTGTCAAAGAATATGTGGTTTATATTCAATCGCATCAATGTTTTTCATAGCGATAAAGATCGGGTAGCGAGTGAAGAGAAGTTTATCGATCAAACTAAATCGGAAATCGACAAGTTATTAACCAATCATCATTTACAGATTGAACCAAATCAAGTCGCTAAAATCTCGACAATGCCAGCTTTATTATCATTATTAATGAGCAGTAAAGATGAGAATAAACGCACTGAAGCTGCGAGTAGATTAGATCGTAACTTTAACTTTTTGATACCTGATGATATTGCTAATAATTTACCGATAAATCTAGCTAAATGGAGTCCGGCTGAATGCGATCGAGTAGCAGCAGCAATTTGGGATGTATCATATGGGAAAGAATTCGATCGACTGCTGATCGATAATATTCAGACTAATTTAACCGATTTAATTTTCTTGCCAATTATTCGGGACTTCGAGCAGGGACTTTGCTTAGAGATAGGCAAATGGGCGGATAAAATAAGCAAGGAAAATATCATCGAAGCCGCAAGTATTGATTATGTGAAGACTCAGAGCGATCGATTGTTGAGTAGGATCGATCGAGCTGTTAAAATATCTATTAAATTCAGACGTATACCCACTATCTTCAAGAGATTAGGTATTTATTGGTTGATCTGGTTTGACAACTCAACTTTGATATTTAGCCGTAGACGGAAGTTCGACAAATAAATCTAATGCCATGCCAACTACTTGCGATTGCCCACGGTACGCTACGCAAACGATTCCTGCGTTCGGCTTTGGCAATCATATCGAGTCGCTCGACGATTTCTTTGCTGGTGTGAGCTGATCCAGTTACTCCAGACATAAGTTGAAAAATTTCCGATAGAGAAGGAAATTATAGCCGAAGTCAGAAATCTGGTGTTGGTATCTGCTCAGAAGTTCAAATAACCCGTAGAATAGATCGAATACAAATAGCCGATAACTCAATCGCTGCCTTTGTGAGAAAGTGAAGCGGCGGCTGTAAAAATTGAGATTTTAAAGAGATTATGTCAGATAACAAACGCAGTCAAGCTATTACCCAAGGCGTACAACGCTCCCCCAATCGGGCGATGCTTAGAGCTGTTGGCTTTGGGGATAATGATTTTACTAAACCGATTATCGGATTAGCAAATGGTTATAGTACGATTACGCCCTGCAATATGGGGATTAATAAATTAGCAATTCGAGCTGAGGCTGCGCTCAGATCTGCGGGGGCGATGCCCCAGATGTTTGGTACGATTACGATCAGTGATGGGATTTCGATGGGTACAGAGGGGATGAAATATTCGCTCGTATCGCGGGAAGTGATTGCTGATTCGATCGAAACTGCTTGTACAGGGCAAAGTATGGATGCTGTCCTGGCGATCGGTGGATGTGATAAAAATATGCCAGGAGCGATGATTGCGATCGCCCGCATGAATATTCCCTCGATCTTTGTCTACGGTGGTACGATCAAGCCAGGACATCACAATGGCAAGGATTTAACCGTTGTGAGTTCCTTTGAAGCTGTCGGACAATTTAGCGCAGGCAAAATCGACGAAACCGAATTGATGGCTGTCGAAAAAAAAGCTTGCCCTGGTGCTGGCTCCTGTGGCGGCATGTTCACCGCGAATACCATGTCTTCTGCCATTGAAGCAATGGGTTTGAGCATCCCCTACTCCTCTACTATGGCAGCCGAAGATGAGGAAAAAGCTGTAAGTGCCGAAAAGTCTGCTTATACCCTCGTTCAAGCAGTAAAAAATCAAATATTACCCACGCAAATATTAACCCGCAAAGCCTTTGAAAATGCGATCGCGGTAATTATGGCAGTTGGTGGCTCTACCAATGCCGTCTTGCACCTGCTAGCCATCTCTCGGACGATCGGTGTGCCTTTGTCGATCGATGATTTTGAAGCCATTCGCGGCAAAGTCCCCGTCATCTGCGATCTCAAACCATCCGGTAAATACGTCGCCACCGACTTACACCAAGCTGGCGGTATTCCCCAAGTCATGAAAATATTACTAGAACAGGGATTACTCCACGGCGACGCACTCACCATCAGCGGGCAAACAGTCGCCGAAGTATTAGCAGATATCCCCAGCACCCCCCGCGCCGACCAAGATGTGATCCGCCAATGGGACAATCCCATGTATGCTCAAGGACATCTCGCCATCCTCAAAGGCAACCTCGCCACCGAAGGCGCAGTCGCCAAAATTACCGGAGTCAAAAAAGCCGTAATTACTGGTCCAGCGCGGGTATTTGAATCAGAAGAAGCCTGTCTAGATGCCATCCTCGCTGGCAAAATCCAAGCGGGAGATGTCATCGTCATCCGCTATGAAGGGCCAAAAGGCGGCCCAGGAATGCGCGAAATGCTCGCGCCTACCTCCGCCATCATCGGCGCGGGTTTAGGCGATACCGTCGGCTTAATCACCGATGGACGCTTTTCTGGCGGTACCTACGGGATGGTAGTCGGACATGTTGCCCCTGAAGCCTATGTCGGCGGCACAATTGCCCTAGTTAATGAAGGCGATAGTATCACGATCGATGCTCCCCAACGTCTATTACAGCTAAATGTTTCTGAACCAGAATTAGCAACTCGTCGCGCCAACTGGCAAGCACCAGAACCTCGCTATAAAACAGGTGTTTTGGGCAAATACGCTAAATTAGTTTCTTCTAGCAGTTTAGGTGCTGTCACCGATATGGAGCTATTTTAGGATCGTGGATTAAATAACTTGAAACTTTTTCCCAATCTCTGAGGTAGGGGCAATTCATGAATTACCCATACCTCAGAGATTGAGTACTAGAACTCCCATCTCTTCCTCAGAAAAAATGCTAAAACGGATTCAGCGTAAGCTTTATAGATGGTCGATACTAGGAGCAATCACTTTATTTATTGCAGTTAATATTACCCCAGTTTTATCAAGATCTGTACCCAATCAACAGCGGAATACTATTCTGATGATTGGCGATGGAATGGGTTGGGACATGACTAGAGCCGCTGCAATTCAAAGTTTAATCGATCGAGGTAAATCAGGTAAAACCCTCAAAGATTTTTATACCCAAGGGCGCGGTTGGGGTCTAAATATGCAGACGCTCAAGGGATACGCGATCAGTACTACCTATGGCACGATAATTGCCGATAGTAAGGGCGAATATAGTGGCGATCATAGTGCCCTGGATGGCTCTAAAAAGCTGACTGGCGCAAGTCCCATTCGCTCAAACTTCAAGTTCGATCCCAAGTTTTATTCAACCCAAAATAGTCCCGATTCAACCACTCCAAAATCGGGAAATTTAGTTGGATACAATCGCATTAAAGGTGGTGTAAATCCGTGGACTCCAGGGATCGATCGAGAGTATATTAAAGCCAACTATCCTGACTCTGCCAATACAGCCACCACTCTCTATACTGGCGTAAAAAGCTATAATAACGCGATCGCCGTCGATATCTACGAACGTCCCCTAACTACCATCCTCAGAACCGCTGCCAGTCTGGGTAAATCCACTGGATTGGTTACATCAGTACCGATCGATCATGCCACACCCGGAGCTGCTGCAGCAAACGTCAATCGCCGCACCAAATACGATCTCAATGCACCAGAGGCGACTCCCCTCGACAACATCCTTCAACAGGAACTCCGCATTTATCAACCCACCGTCTTACTCGGCGGCGGACATCCATTATCTAATATCAAGAAACCACTACCTACAGGCGTAGAACCAGATCATACTTATATCAGCGAAACTACCTATCGGGAACTCACCACCCATCCCGATCATAATCTCTACAAATATACCTTCCGCGAACGTGGTGAAAATGCTGCCAAAAAATTAGCCAAAACCGCCACTCAAATCGATCCCAATCGCGGACAACGGCTACTTGGAGTCTATGGCGCGCGCGGACAAAATGGCAACCTTCCCGTCAGCTCCGCCAACCACGACTACGGAACAACTGGTTTTGACATGTTCAAAGTCCATCTCACGAGAGGGTTACAACCAGATACCGAACGTCCGCTCGCTCCAGGTGAAACCAACGCCAAATTTATTCAGCGGGAATGGAATGAGAATCCCACCCTGAGCGATTTGGCGACAGCAGCTTTAACCGTGCTAAATAAAGATCTCGATGGATTCTGGTTGATGATTGAAGGCGGCGATATCGATTGGGCTGCCCATGATAATAACCTCGATAATCTGATCGGTGCTACGCTGGATTTCGATCGATCCGTCGGTACAGTCATTAAATGGATCGAAAACCACGGCGGTTGGGAACGCAATCAACTCATCGTCACCGCCGACCACGACCATTATTTTACCCTAAACGATGATTTCCCCGATCGCTTGCGGCAACAAGGTGCCAAAGCCCTCACAGCGGCCACTAACGCGATCGATGCGGGTCACTATTGGGGTTCACAACCAGTAGTTGTCAAGGATGCCAAAGGCAAGGAATTGCCAGCAACAGGCAAATATGGCTGGGGAAAGCATACCAATCATCCCGTCCCTGTGTATTATCAAGGCTTTGCCTCGGATGTCCTGACTAAATCGATCGGGCAAGGATTCAAACTCTACGATTATGATATCCCTGGTATCCCTGGTTTAATCGACCAAAGCCATATTTATCAAACCCAATTAGCCGCCGTCAAGGCAAGTAATAAGTAATAATATCTAGTTGGTGGGCACTGATCACCAACTAGATTTCACGCATTATCAATCAATTCGGATCTATTTAACAAAGCCTAAATCTTTACCATTGCCAGCATGTACCAAAGCTAATTTTTCATATTTTTGAGCGTGTAAAATCAGCCCTTCCGCTTCCGCCTTTTCCACTTGTCGGAGACATTTTGCAGGTACGCCAACCATCAACGAGTAAGGTGGTACATCCTTTGTCACCACACAGCCCGCCCCAATAATACTACCTTTACCCACCCGAACGCCATCCAACACGATCGATCCAATCCCAATCAAGCAACCTGTTTCGATATAAGCAGAATGAATGACAGCTCGATGTCCAACAGTCACATAACTCTCCAAAATAGTTGGTATCCCAGGATCGCAGTGAATAATTGCCCCGTCCTGAATATTGCTACCAGCACCAATCTCAATCCGCTCGACATCGCCTCGCACTACGGCACCATACCAGATACTTACGCCAGGATCGATCGACACATTCCCCATCAAAACTGAATTAGCAGCTACAAATGCAGCACGAGAGACATCGACAGGTGCCCAGAACGCGGGTAACTCTTTGTTGATATCCACTAAATTGCTTGAATCCATTCTTTGACCTGATACTCTGTCCAGATTTTATTCACCCAATAAGGATCGGCTTCAATCAGGTTACGAACTTGCTGTTCGTCAGTAGCTTCATAAATCCCGAAAACTTTAGTCAGATCTTGAGTTGGTCCGATCGTTACCAATATACCATCAGCTTTTTGTTGTGCCAATCCAGCTAAATGCATTTCGCGATAGGGTGCGCGTTTAGTAACGACATCTTCACAGTAACTACCCCAGAGTAAGTATTTGGTCATGAATGTGTAATTTATTTATCGATCGAACATAATTAAAGCATAGACCGAATTACGATCTATGCTTTTTAAAATTAATTAGTCTTTTAGACTTTGGCGGAGATCTTTACCCCACCCCAGCTCTCCCCTTATAAAGGGGAGGGAGCCGGAAAGCCCCCTTTACAAGGGGTTTGGGGGTAAATATCTCCGCAGCAAAAGAATTAAGTACCAGAAGTCCAGGAGTTAGCGTAATCGATTTGGTCTTGGTTCAGACTGTCGATTTGGATACCCATTGCTTCGAGTTTCATCCGCGCGATTTCTTTATCCACAGCGACAGGGATCGAGTGAATACCAGGAGTCAGATTACCTTTGTTTTTGACTAGGTACTCACAAGCCATTGCTTGGTTAGCAAAACTCATGTCCATTACCGCGCTAGGATGTCCTTCTGCTGCTGCGAGGTTGACTAAACGTCCTTCACCGATGACGATGATCGATTTACCATTGTTGAGTTTGTACTCTTCGGTAAAGTTGCGAACGGTGTTAACACCAGTTGATTTGCTGGAAAGAGCTTTGAGATCGATTTCGATATCAAAGTGACCGGAGTTACAAACGATCGCACCATCTTTCATCGCGTCGAAGTGTTCAGCACGGATGATGTGCTTGTTACCAGTAACGGTAATAAAGATGTCACCAACAACAGATGCTTTCGCCATTGTCATCACGCTATAACCGTCCATAACCGCTTCGATCGCTTTAGTAGGATCGATTTCAGTTACGATTACGTTTGCACCCATACCACGGGCACGCATAGCGGTACCTTTACCACACCAGCCGTAACCAGCAACCACGATGGTTTTACCAGCGAGGAGGATGTTGGTAGCGCGGACGATACCATCTAGGGTAGATTGTCCAGTACCATAACGGTTGTCAAAGAAATGCTTGGTGTCTGCGTCATTGACGTTGACGGCAGGGAAAGTTAGTACGCCAGCTTTGAACATTGCTTCGAGGCGGACGATACCTGTAGTGGTTTCTTCGGTGGTACCGATTAACTCACTTAATTGATGTTGACGCTCTTGCACCATAGTTGCAACTACGTCACAACCATCATCAACGATGATATTTGGGCGGTGATCTAGGGCGGTTTGAACGTGACGTTTGTAAGTAGCTTCGTCTTCACCACGGAAAGCGTAGACAGGGATGCCATAATCAACAACTAAACTAGCTGCAACATCATCCTGAGTCGAGAGTGGGTTACTAGCAATCAAGATTGCATCAGCACCAGCGGCTTTGATGGCGATCGCTAAGTGAGCAGTTTCAGTGGTAATGTGGCAACAAGCAACCACGCGAATACCAGCCAAAGGTTTTTCTGCTGCAAACCGATCCCGAATCTGACGCAGCACAGGCATTTCACGTCCTGCCCATTCAATCCGTTGTTTACCCTGAGACGCGAGGGATAAGTCTTTTACTTCGTGCTTAATCGCAGTCGGTGTTTTTTCAGTTGCTATGGTCATAGATTGCTGTTTTTGATAAAAATTTACACATCTTTTCTTAGGGTACAGGAAATGTCGCTTTTTATCACTCCGCACGATCGGTTCGGTCAAGATCTTATTCTATACAGATGCAATCGATCCTCCAGATCCTAAAATAACTAGTACGATAGGAATAACCCTGATCTCTCAAAGATTTTCCACTTGTCATGAGTCAGACTAGGGAGCTAGATCACCGTCCAACGCTATTCTTAATAGACCTCTTGCGTGAATAGGTAGAATTAGAATGAGAGTAGCGGAAAGAGGAAAGAAGCATGACCTACAAACAACTAAAGGAGTTAAAACCGGAAGCATTCAAAAGAAGATGTCGATTGCAGATTGAGACATTTAATCAGATGGTTGAAATACTGAATCCACATCTGAATCGAAAGGGGAAAAGAGGTGGGCAGTGCAAACTCAGTGTCGAAGACCAGTTACTAGTAGTACTAGAATATTGGAGAGAATATCGAACACAATTTCATATTGGAACGAGCTGGAGTCTGAGTGAATCAGCAGGTCTAATCTACCTTGCTCATCAGACTGTTCCCAACACAAAATCTCCAATCTATCCCTTTCCCCTTTCCCCTTTCCCCTTTCCCCTTTCCCCTTTCCCCTTTCCCCTTTCCCCTCTCTAAACAAGTCCCATTGCTAATCCCGCCAGATATCCAGTTGTCCAAGCACTTTGGAAATTAAAGCCGCCTGTCACGCCATCGATATCGAGGATTTCTCCGGCAAAGTATAAGCCTGGGCAGATCTTGCTTTCCATCGTCTTGAAATTCACCGATTTGAGATCGATACCGCCACAGGTGACGAATTCTTCCTTAAATGCGCCTTTGCCAGTAATCTGATATTCACCACGATTTAATTCTTGGATTAATCGATCGAGTGTTTTATTTGCCAATCCCGCCCATCGATCCGTAGCTTGAATGCCAATATAGCTAGTCAAGGATTCCCACAAGCGATGGGGAATCGGCACAGGACAACTATTTTGGATAGTTTTTTGAGGTAGTTGAGATTTGACAGCTAGGATTAATTCTCGCAATTTATCGGCTCGATAATCTGGCAACCAGTCGATAGTCAATGTCGTCTTGTATCGAGATTCAGCGAGAAATCTCGCGCCCCAGGCAGACAATTTTAGCACGGCGGGGCCACTCACACCCCAATGGGTGATTAATAATGGGCCTGTCTGAGTCAGGGCATTTTTTCCTGTAGCGGCTAATTTGACGACGGCAGCTTTGACGCTGACTCCAGCTAGACTCGCCAGACGCGGATCGGGAATATTGAATGTAAATAAGGACGGTACGGGCGTTAAAATCGGGTGTCCTAGTTTTTGTGCCCATTTATAAGCACTAGGATTACTCCCTGTCGCTAATAGGACTCGATCGGCTGTGAGAACTTGTCCTGATTTGAGGTTTACAGCCCATCCTGATGGCGGTTGAGGGGTAATGTCAGCGACAGCCTCTCCCGTCCAAATCTTGACCCCAGCGGACGCAGCAGCGTCCATTAAGCAGCGGACGATCGTCTCAGAATCATCAGTTGTTGGAAACATCCGTCCATCGGCTTCGGTTTTGAGCTGGACACCTTGATCGGCATACCAATTGACGGTATCCTGTGGTTGGAACCGTGTAAATGCGCCCCGCAGAGCCTTATTGCCGCGCGGATAGTACTGAATGAGCTGAAGGGGATCGAAACAGGAGTGAGTGACGTTGCACCTACCCCCGCCGGAAATCTTGACCTTACCGAGGGGGTATTTGCCAGCTTCGAGTAGGGTGACTTGCGTCTGCGGATAAGTTTGAGCGCAGGTAATCGCCGCGAAAAATCCCGCCGCGCCACCGCCGATGACAATTATTTTGGACACAGTTGGGATAAGGTGTTGTGAGTTGCACAGATTTTACCCCACCCCAGCCCTCCCCTTTCCAAGGGGAGGCAGGGTGGTTTCATACAAGAAAAGAATAATGTCAAAACCCTAGTTCTTAGTCTTCAAACGCCCTCTGCGAAGGCAGACGCTACGCGAACAAATGAATTTGGGGCTAAGAGCGAAAGTCCACTGAAGTGGACTAAGCGA
>JANYDE010000114.1 GCA_025359915.1 Chamaesiphon sp. 336R_metabinner_41
AATTGTGAGCATACTTTTAAGGGTAGTCTCAAGCAAAAATCTAAGCGTGCCGCCATGGATAATCGTTATATGCTTACTTTGTTAGCCTCCGCCTTCCCCGCATCCACAACTACTGCCTCGTTGTCAAGAGCGTTTGAGGTGCGCTTACCCTGGGACACTCGAACAGCGTTTGCAGAGATATCAGGATGTGAATATAAGTGTTGGAAGAGATCGATCTAATTTAATCGACAAATATTAGCGGTGATTTTGACATCCGTTAGGTTAAGTTACTGCGTAGATCTACCCACCCCGCCTCACGGGCACCCCTCCGAGGAGGGGATTTTTCTCGCCAACCTTCTAGAGATTTAAATAATTAAATTATGTTTGTAAATACCTTCATCAAACGTCCGGTTCTGACAACAGTATGTACATTCATTATTCTACTATTAGGGAGTATTGCAATCCCAATTCTACCGATTTCGCAGTTACCGGATTTGGCTCCGATTCAGATCAATGTGACTTCAAATAATACTGGTGCGGATGCTCAAACTACCGAAAGTACCGTCACCAATATTCTCGAACGCCAGATTAATGGTGTGAAAGATGTTTCTTATATATCTTCCAGTACTGGTAACGATGGTTCGAGTAATATTACTGTTTCGTTTCCGAGTAATGTCAATCCAGATATCGCCCAAGTCAATGTTCAAAATAAACAAGCTTTAGCTGCACCTCAATTGCCAACTGCGGTACAACGAACGGGTGTCACTGTCGAAACCGCATCTAGTAGTCTGTTGTTGGTATATGGTTTTTATTCAGATAATGCTGAATATGACAATATTTTCTTGAGTAATTATGTCGATCTGTATCTGATAGATTTGATTAAACGGGTGCCTGGAGTAGGGAGTGTGCGGATTTTTGGAGAGCGTAAATATGCGATGCGATTGTGGCTCGATCCGAATAAATTAGCGCAAAATAAACTTACACCGCAAGATATTACCACCGCTTTGCAAGAGCAAAATATCAAAGTCGGTGCAGGAGCAATCGGCAAAGAACCCGCGCCAACTAATCAAAGTTATGAGTTTTCATTACGGGCGACTAGTCGGCTCAAGGATGTCTCGGAATTTGAGAATTTGGTGCTAAAAGTCAGTCCAGGTGGCACGCTGTTGAAGCTTGCGGATGTGGGTAGAGTCGAATTGGGGGCAGAAAACTATAGTTCTGATGCAAAATTCACATTGCCTGGAAAGCAGCCAAAAGCGGCTGTGGGCTTGGGTGTTTATCAATTGCCTGGGAGTAATGCGCTCCAAGTTGCCAAGGCAGTAGAGACGCAGATCGAGACGTTAGCCAAGAGTTTTCCGCCAGGACTCAAAGCGCAGGTGGCTTTTGATACGACTCCATTTGTGGAGATTTCCCTGGAAGAGGTACTACATACTTTAGTAGAAGCGATCGTCTTGGTCGTATTGGTAATTTTTGTATTTTTGCAAGACTGGCGGACGACAATCATTCCAACGATCGCGATTCCAGTATCTTTAATTGGCACCTGTGCGGCTCTGTTGGCTTTGGGCTTTCAAATCAATACGCTGACATTGTTTGGATTTGTGCTGGCGATCGGCATTGTGGTCGATGATGCGATTATTGTAGTAGAGGCGATCTCTGTCAAGTTGGAGCAGGGAATGCAACCCCTGGCGGCGGCAATTGAGGCGATGCACGAATTGACGGGGGCGATTGTGGCGACTTCCTTGGTGTTGATGGCGGTGTTTATTCCAGTGGCGTTTATTCCAGGCACGAGTGGGATCGTCTATAAACAGTTTGCCCTAACGGTGGCATGTTCGTTGGCGGAGCCTCTCTGAAAGAGAATCGCGATTTCGGCTTTCAATGCGCTGACGTTTTCACCGAGTATCGCCGCCCTGCGCCCAGCTCGTCCCGCACGGGGGCCTGTGGGCTGGTTTTTTGGGAAGTTCAATCAGGGTTTTACTTGGTTTACCCATAGATATATCGGCTTTGTCAGTTTTCTGACGGGTGCTAAATTGCTGGTAATTGGGGTGTTTATTGTGAGGTTACTCGCGACTGGCTTTATGTACAGGGCGGTACCGACGGGGTTTATCCCAGAGGAAGATCAGGGCTACTTTTTTGTAATCGCGCAGGCTCCCGATGGGGTATCGCTCAAATACACTTCAGCAATTATGGATCGGGTGGCGAAGGAAGTCGCCGTGATTCCTGAAGTTCAAGCGACATTTTTGATTACGGGGTTTGGGTTTGATGGGGGTGCTTCCAACGTCGGGATCGGATTTGTCAGTCTCAAATCTTGGAAGGAGCGCACACTCGAAACTCAATCTGTCTATGGTTTGCTGCGAAATCTCAACAAAAAGCTATCGGGGATTACCGAAGCCAGAGTACTCGCGGTGAATGCACCACCAGTGCGGGGATTGAGTGCCACAGGTGGGTTTGAGTTCCTAATTCAAGATCGAACAGGGACAGCACCGATCGAAACTTTGGTCGAAAATGCTCAGAAATTTATTGCCGCAGCTAACAAAAAGCCAGCTTTACAACGTGTATTTACTCAGTTCACTGCCAACACGCCCCAATTTGACATTCAAGTCAACCGCAATCAGGCTAAGGCTCTCAACGTCGATGTCGGTCAAGTCTTTAGCACTTTGCAAGCTTATTTAGGTTCGCAATATGTCAATGACTTTTTGCAGGGACAACGACAGTATCGTGTCTATCTCCAAGCCGATGGCAAGTTTCGCGCCAATCCTGATGATATTGGCAAACTATACGTAAGATCGAATAATGTTGTCACCAATGGCGTGACTACCAATGCGATGATTCCGATGAGTAGTCTGGTGACGATTACCCCCTTCGTCGGGCCGAAAACGATATCGCACTACAATTTATATCGATCGATCAAAGTCCAAGGGAATCCGGCAACAGGAGCCAGTTCGGGTGAAGCAATTAAAGCGATGGAGGAAGTCGCCAAAGCCGTATTACCCCAAGGATTCGGCTACGAATGGACGGGGACTTATCTTCAGGAGAAGGCTTCTGGCGGTGCTACAGGGCTGATTTTTGGGATTGCGATCGTCATTGTCTATCTAGTATTATCAGCCCAGTATGAGAGCTATATCGACCCCATTATTATTCTATTAACAGTTCCGCTGGCAATTTTAGGGGCAATGACGGCAATTTGGATTCGATCGAATATCTTCATGGCAGGTAGTTTGTTTCCCCAAGTTGTAGACGATATTTACTGCCAAGTAGGGCTAGTCACCTTGATTGGTTTAGCGGCGAAAAATGCAATTCTAGTCGTTGAATTTGCCAATCAACTCCACGAGCAAGGGATGAGCTATGTGCGCGCAGCAGTGAAAGCAGGCGAAGAAAGATTGCGACCGATTTTAATGACTTCGTTTGCGGCGTTGTTGGGATTTTTACCTCTGGTGCTGTCGGAAGGAGCTGGCGCAAGTAGTCGTTGGTCATTGGGGACGGCTTTATTTGGGGGACTATTTCTAGCTACGTTTTTGAGTTTGTTTCTAGTTCCAATTCTATATATTTTGGTGAAAACTCTGGCTGATTCTGTATTTTCAGGATCGCGAAAGAAGAAAGATTTGGGTGAAAATAATGAGATAGTCAGTACTGAATAGATCCTTGCCGTATCGTATCATTTTTGGTACAGTACAGATCGATGGATGAAAAAATACTGCCTGCTTGTTTTTATCAAAATAGTCTTGGTCAGCAAATGACAAATAAAAATCATTATATTGGTTCTTCTTTCGACGACTTTTTGGATGAAGAAAATTTGCTGGTAGAAGCTAATGAGATTGCCATTAAAAGAGTCATTGCTTGGCAATTACAACAAGAGATTGAAGCCAAGCACATGACTAAAACTGATGTCGCCAAAGCAATGGGTACTAGTCGGGCAGCAGTAGATAGATTGCTAGATCCAGACAATACTTCAGTAACGCTTAATACTCTGAGTAAAGCCGCTAGAATTCTCGGTAAAAAATAGAAATTGCTCTTGTTAAAGTATAAAAAATTGGGAGCTATCGCGAATAAAAAACACAGATCGATTCATTTATCAGTTGAGATAATATGAATATCTACATTTTTGAGCAAGCGCAAGATTTTTTGGGTTAGGGAGCCTTTCCAGAAGATTTGCCAGCGTGACTTTCGACTTTCACCCATGACAATTTGGGTGATGCGATATTGTGTCGCAGTTTGGGCGATCGCCTTAACCACATTATCGTCGCGGACATGAATAAACTCTCCCCCAAATTCTTGACAGAGCCGTTCGCAAGTTGCCACATGTAGGCTCTCAGTTTTGGTTAAGAATCGATCGGGATCGTTGACAAATATCACATAAAATCGACCGCGCATATATCCCGCGATTCGTGCGCCGCGACGTAATAATTGGATCGAATTGGGATAGGTAGAAACACAAGCTAATACTCGTTCGTGAATCTTGTAAACTGATTGAGAGTTCGTATCACTATTCGATTGCTCGGTGTCTTCAATATTATTAGCAACTTCTCGTAATGCTAATTCTCGCAAGGCGGCTAAATGACGACGCTGAAAGAAATTCTTGAGAGATTGGTCAATTTTTTCTGGTGCATAAATCTTGCCATCTTTGAGTCGTTCTTGCAGGGTTTCTGGGGTGACATCAACAACGATAACTTCATCGGCAGTTTCTAAGATGCGATCGGGAATTCGTTCGCGCACCACAATTCCGGTGAGTTGGGCAACTGTATCGTTTAAGCTTTCGATGTGTTGGATATTTAGGGTGGAATAAACATCAATTCCTGCAGCTAAAATATGTTCGACATCTTGATAACGTTTTTCTCTATCGACACCAGGAATATTAGTATGTGCTAGCTCATCTATTAATACTAATTGGGGTTGTCGATCGAGGATCGCGGCAACATCCATTTCGCTCAGAGTTACACCTTGCCAGGTAATTTGCTGGCGCGGAATTTGCTCTAAGCCGATAGCTTTGGCTGCGGTTTCAGCGCGGTTATGTGTTTCTAATAAACCGATCGCCACGTCAATTCCTTCGGCGCGAAGTCGATGTCCTTCTTCTAACATTCGGTAGGTTTTTCCGACACCTGGACTCATGCCGATAAAGATTTTGTGTTTGCCGCGACGATAGGATTTCATTAGTCGAAAGTTGAAATTAACGTGTAAGCAGATCGAACTAGTAGGACATATCCTCGACTTCTTGGAGAAGTCGGGGATATAGCGTAATTTAGTTAGCTTAGAGCGTCTAGAGCTAGGTTTAGTTTCAGGACATTTACGCCTGGTTCGCCGAAGATGCCGAAGGATCGATCGTCTGTATTTTGGGCGATCAGGGTTTGTAGTCGATCGGGTGATAACTTCCGCGCTTGGGCGATACGTTGAATCTGTGCTGTGGCGGCTTCAGGGGTGATGTGGGGATCGAGACTGGAGCCAGAAGTGTAAAGTAAGTCGGCGGTGGGTTGGATGCCCGCCTGTTTGAGTCTGGGGAGATCTCCAGCAATTGCTTGTTTGGGATCGGGGTCGGTTTTGCCGTTGATTCGATCGAGTAATGCCCGATTACTAGGCGCGAGATTACTGGCTCCAGAAACGCCTGTTTTGAGTACTCCTGTTTCGTCTTTTTTCGGATCGGCGGTACTGTAACTAGTGCTGCTAGGACGACTATTAAAATATCTGTCGCTCGTAAATGGTTGCCCAATTAATGCCGAACCAATTACTTGACCTTGAGCATTTTTTATTAAACTACCATTGGCTTGATAAGGGAAGGCAATCTGGGAGATTGCTAACATCGCAAATGGATAAATAACTGCGACTAATAGCCAGAGAACTAATGTCGATCGAATCGCTCTGACAATTTCACGTACTGGATTCATAATTCTAATAAATATCTCGTAAAGTACTAGAGAAAATCCCCTCTCGGGAGGGGTGCCTGAAAGGCGGGGTGGGTAGATCTCCGCAGCTTATCAAACTATAAATATACGATGTTTTGTTTTTTTAACCGCAGCCATTCGCGCTCGTCGGGTTCCCCGACGGTTTAGCGAATCAAGACAGAGGCGCAGAGGACGCAGAGGGCTGATTAGAGAGATACAAGAAATGTTTTAAAACCGTTCTGGTTGAAACATCACCACAAACAAATAGATCGAAAGACACACAGTCCCAATCCCCAAAACACCCAAAGCATAAACCTGGGAACGAGAGAAAGCATCTCCCGTTGCTGCAAACACTGTCGAGGCAAACACCAAATTTAAACACAGTGCCAAAAACAAATAAGTAGGATACTTACGCCGACACCAAACTTGCCAAATCGTGACCAAATTTTCAGAAATCATAGGTTTATATTAGCTAGGCGATAGGGAGTAAAACATCGATAATTTTAATCGCGATAAATGGAGCAATCACACCACCTAATCCATAGATCAAAATATTGCGCTGCAATAACTGATCCGCAGTTAATGGGCGAAACTTAACACCATTGAGAGCGAGGGGAATTAAGGCGGGAATAATTAGCGCGTTGTAGATAAGTGCCGCGAGAATCGCTGATTGGGGACTCTTCAAACCCATTACATTTAACGTCCCAATCCCAGCAGCGGCAAAGATTGTGGGAATAATTGCGAAGTATTTAGCGATATCATTAGCGATCGAGAATGTCGTCAATGCACCACGGGTAATTAGTAGTTGTTTGCCGATCGCCACGAGATCGATTAATTTAGTAGGATCGGAGTCTAGATCGACCATATTTGCCGCTTCTTTGGCGGCTTGGGTACCGGAGTTCATCGCTACCCCCACATTTGCTTGAGCGAGGGCTGGTGCATCGTTGGTGCCATCGCCTGTCATGGCGACTAGTTTTCCCTGGGATTGTTCGCGTTTGATTACGTCGATTTTGTCTTCGGGGGTGGCTTCGGCGATAAAGTCGTCTACGCCTGCTTCTTGGGCGATTACTGATGCGGTAATCCGGTTGTCTCCGGTGAGCATGATGGTTTTGACACCCATTCGCCGCAGTTGATCGAAACGTTCTTTTAGTCCAGGTTTGACGATATCTTTGAGATAAATTACGCCGTATAAGTCCCCATCTTTGCAGACACCGAGGGGCGTTCCACCCAGTTTCGAGACTTGCTCATAAGCGTCGTCAAATTTGCTGGGAATAGTACCGCCACGCGATCGCACAAACCCGCGAATTGCATCGATCGCACCTTTCCGAATTTCGATACTATTAGGTAAGTCGGTACCGCTCATCCGGGTTCGAGCAGAGAATTCGACTCCGGTTGCTTGGGTTCGACTGAAATCAATCTTTGCTCCCAATTTTTCGGCTAATTGGACGATCGATTTACCTTCCGGCGTTTCGTCAAATAAGCTTCCAGCAAGAGCTACAGCCGCCATTTCTTCGACGGAATGACCGTTGACGGGAATAAATTCATCCGCCAATCGATTCCCCAGGGTAATTGTCCCCGTTTTATCGAGAATCAAGGTATTGACATCGCCGCAAGCCTCCACCGCCCGCCCAGAGGTGGCGATGACGTTAAATTGCGCTACTCGATTCATTCCAGCAATGCCGATCGCACTTAGCAATCCACCAATTGTAGTCGGAATCAACGCAACTAAGAGCGATACTAAAATCGCGATCGTCACTGGGGTATTCACGTAGTTTGCTAATGGCGATAGAGTAGCTACCACAATCAAAAATACCTGCGTCAGCACCGCCAGAAACACAGTCAGGGCAATCTCATTCGGGGTTTTCGATCGTTTGGCACCCTCAACTAGAGCGATCATGCGATCGATAAATCCCTGCCCAGGATCGGCGGTAATCAAGATTGTCAACTCATCAGAAACAACTTTGGTGCCACCTGTAACCGAGCTGGCGATATCTGTTCCAGGCTGTTTGAGGACGGGAGCAGATTCCCCCGTAATCGCCGACTCATCGACCGATGCAACCCCGATTACTACCTCACCATCAGCGGGAATCAATTCGCCGATTTTGACTATTACTCGATCGCCTTTACGTAATTCAGTCGAATTAACTTGACTAATTGCACCATCGGGGAGTAATTTATAAGCGATCGTATCCGATCTGCTCGATCGTAATGAATCCGCTTGCGCCTTCCCGCGTCCTTCCGCGACAGCCTCAGCGAAGTTCGCAAAAATCACTGTCAAAAATAGAATAATCGTAATCGCGCCATTCAATAGTCGCTGTTGATTCGGATCTGCTTGCACCGTTCCAAATAAATTGGGATCGAGGGTAACTAGAAAAGTAACGATCGTACCTACCCACACCAAAAACATCACCGGATTTCCGACAGCAATACGCGGATCGAGCTTCCGAAAAGCATCACGAATGGCGCGTTGATACAGTCCTTCGAGTGCGGCTGTCGGCGTGTCTCGGCGCGCATATCTATTGTTTCGAGGCACAGGTTTGATATTAGATAAATTGATTTTCATATCGGTTTGTGGTTTGCGTATGTTTAAGAGACTAGTGGCGGCGGAGATCTACCCACCCCGCCTGCGGCAACCCTCCGAGGAGGGGATTTACCTGCATAGCCCCAATACAGTTCGGTTATTTCTCCTGTCTTTAGTCCGCGTAGGCGGACTTTGCATCACTAGCAGCGACTTCAGTCGCTGGGTATAAAGTCCCCTCCTCGGAGGGGTACCCGAAGGGGGGGGGTGGGTAGATCTCCGCCACCAATCAAGCCCCCCTCAGAAGCTGAAACCCTTCCGCGATCGGTCCCAAAGCCAATACAGGAAAGAAAGTCAAGGCACCCATAATCAAAATCACCCCAGCGGTGACACTGGTAAACAACACCGTATCCGTGCGAAGCGTCCCTGTAGTAAAGGGCACAGGCTGTTTTTGCGACATCCCCTCAGCGAGTAACAACAACGCCACAATCGGCACATAGCGTCCACCCAGTAGACTAAAACAAGTACTCAGATTCCACCACAACGCCGTCGGTACGGGCTGACTATCGGCTAATCCTTCAAAGCCAGAACCGTTATTCGCCGCAGCGGAGGCGTATTCGTACACCACCTGAGCCAACCCGTGAAAACCAGGGTTGCTAATTCCCCCTAGTTGTTCGGGAAATGCTAATGTAATCGCCCCTGGAAACAACACACAAATCGGATGCACTAGCAATAGCAAAAAGCTCGTCAACACCACCTCATTTTTTTCGATCTTGCGTCCCAAAAATTCCGGTGTGCGCCCTACCATTAATCCTGTGACAAATACTGCCAAAATCAGATAGGAAAACAGATACGCCGTTCCGGTACCTTGTCCACCCCAGATGATTTGCAGGAACAAGTTAGACAGTAAAATAAAGCCCCCCGCAGGCATAAATGAGTCGAGCATGGCATTCACCGCGCCGCACATCGTCCCGGTAGTTGTCACCGCATATAAAGCCGACTGCGCCCACCCAAATCTCACTTCTTTGCCTTCTAAATTGGGCTGTGAGCTGCCGAGGATTGAGTTAACGAGAGGATTGCCCTGATACTCGCCAACGGCGGTGACGATGATAAATGCGACATAGATGATAAATACCATCCCGAACACTAACCAGGCTTGCTTGCGATTGTCTGCAATTACGCCGTAGGTATAAATCAACGAAGTCGGCATCGAAATCATGGCCAAAATCTGAATTAGATTCGTTAATCCATTCGGGTTTTCAAACGGGTGAGCAGAGTTAATCGCAAAGAAACCACCACCGTTTTCGCCCAATTCTTTAATGATTTCAAAATGTGCGATCGGTCCAATGGCGATCGATTGACTGATATTCGGATTTTCTAATGTTGGTACAACTATTGCTCCAGCCAGAGTTTCCGGCGTACCTGCGGCAACTAAAACGATCGATCCCACAATACTAATCGGTAGTAAAATTCGGGTAATCGCCTGAGTCAAATCGACATAAAAATTGCCCAAAGGTCTACCAGTCAAACCGCGAATAAACGCGATCGCAACCGCAATTCCTGTTCCCGCAGAAGTGAAAAACATAAACCCCAATCCCAACATCTGCGAGAAATAACTATAAGTCGTTTCACCCGAATAATGCTGTTGATTGGTATTGGTCATAAACGAAATTGTGGTATGCAATGCTGTATCCCAACTCGGCGCACCTAAACCCGTCGGATTGAGCGGTAGAAAGCCTTGAAGCATCAACATCAGAAACAGCAAAATTGCCATTGCTAAATTGCTAAACAAAATTGCCCTAGCATATTGCCATCCAGTCATCTGCGCTTGTGGTTGTACGCTACTCAAACTAAAAATCAGTCTGTCAACTGGATTTAATACTCGATCTAAAAATGTTCTTTGACCCAAATAAACACGGGCAATATATCCACCAAATATCGGCGTAATTGCCAAGATAATTATTAGTGTCAATCCGATCTGGATCCATCCCTGCATCATAATTCAATCCTCCTGGTGATATGGATCGATGTCGATATCTAAGTTTTCTCTTTCTCTTTCTCTTACTCTTTCTCTGCGTTCTCTGTCTTGATTTGCTAAACTGTCGGGGAACTAGGGCGTGCGCAAATCGCTGCGCCTCTGCGGTTTTAAAAAAAGATCTATTTAGAAGCACCATCAAATCATGACGCACTTATTGAATGTTGCAAAGATATAACTTTCTGTTTAGCCTAGTTTAATCTAGTCATATCTATATTCTGAGCATCGTTAAGATTCAGGTGTTTAGTCAATGTTTAGATGATGTTTAGAACGATCTAAATCTAAAGGATAGATCGAATCGGAAAAATATCGTTAAAATGTACTAGATGCCACCCTAGTTATTCTCGCCCATGCCATTGCGGATGCACTCACCAAAAATTAGTCTTAATATCAGCGAATTGCCTTGGCTGTGGGCAACTATTTGGTTGTTTGGATTAGTATTTACACTAGAGATACTGACACCACCAGACTATGTAATTGGCTATCTTTATATCCTGCCGATCTTATTTGCGAAACCCCAGCTAAATCGCCGAGCAACTTTGCAAATAACGATAGTCGCTGTAGTATTAACGTTGCTAAATATCTGGATTCCAGGTTATGAACAGATTCATCCCGCGATGGTAGCCGATCGATTAATTACTAGTTTTGCTCTCGCTGTAACTGGAGTTTTGAGCGATCGCAATCGGCATATTCAACAAACTCTGGCACAACAGCAAGCAAAGCTTCAAATTCAATCAAAATTAGCAAGCCTGCGCGAAGATTTTGCTTCGACACTGGCGCACGATTTAAAGACTCCGATCCTGGGCGCAATCGAGACTCTCAAAGCATTCGATCGAGAGCAATTTGGACAGATCCAACCCACTCAAAAAAATGTCTTAAATACGATCGTTCGCAGCCAGCAAAATAGCTTACAATTGGTAGAAACCCTGCTCGATGTCTATCGTAACGATATCGAAGGATTGCAACTAAATCTCACCCCGATCGATCTGGCTAAATTAGCAGAATCAACTACCACAGATCTACTCGATCTGGCTGCTAGTCGCCGCGTTCATCTATCATTAAACTATGGCGACTCCGACTTTCGCACCTTCCTCTGGGTAAATGGTGATGCTTTTCAGTTACAGCGAGTTTTTACCAACCTGCTTACAAATGCCATCAATCATTCACCACGCGGCGCAAAAGTAGAGATTATTTTGGGTACCCAAGGTTCCCAACAAGTAGTTAAAATCATCGATATAGGAGCCGGAATTCAACCCGATGAAATGCCCCATCTATTCGACAGATTTTATCAAGGCGAAAGCGAGCGTCAAGCTAGTGGATCGGGTTTAGGATTGTATCTTTCTCGGCAAATTATTGAGGCGCACAATGGGACAATCTGGGCAGAAAATCGCGTTCCTCAAGGTGCAGTTTTTGGCTTTCGGTTATCGGCGATTAACCATATAGTCAGCGGTTAAAACCGCCGCTCATGATGCAAAGTCCGCCTTCGCGGACTAGTAAATTAATTAGTCCGCGAAGGCGGACTTTGCAACACTAGCCACGACTTCAGTCGTTGGCTTTCCAGTAACTCGTAACTCGTAAAAATGCCATCAGATCGCCTAAAAATTCTCTTAGTTGAAGACGACGAACTATTTCGCCTCGGCTTGCAAGTCAGGTTGCAACAAGAGCCAGAAATCGAGAGTTTAAGTGAAGCAAAAGATGGTGAAACCGCGATCGATTTAGTCAAACAACAACCCTTCGATTTAGTCCTCCTCGACATTGGCTTACCAGGAATGGGAGGGCTAGAAACCTGTCGCCAACTCAAACAAAATCATCCCCAGTTGCCGATTTTAATCCTCACATCTCACAGTGAAAAGCCACTCATTGCCCGTTTAGTGACCGCTGGAGCGCAGGGTTATTGCTTAAAGGGCATCGCAGCCGAAACCCTAATTTTAGCCATGCGCTCGGTCATTGCTGGAGCCTCGTGGTGGGATGCTACCGCCACCGCCGAAATTCATACTTTATTTCAAAATAACTCTCCCGCAGATCCCTCAACTGCAATCAGTCTCACTCCACGAGAGCAAGAAATCTTAGCTCTAATTGCTGTAGCTAAAACAGATCGAGAAATTGCCGAAATTCTCTATATTACTCCAGGCACAGTTAGGGTTCACGTTCACACTATTCTACACAAATTGGGAGCTAGCGATCGCAAACAAGCTCTGTCATTAGCGCAGCATCTCCTTTCGGGTGGAACGCTGCGCCAACAGAGAATTACGATCGAGAACAATTAATTATCCGATCGTATTCTAAATTAAATTACTATCGAAAATTTCTATTTCCAAACTACGCAAATAATTTAGAGCATTCTCGATGTCTTGGGGATAACCTTCTAAACTTAGATTAAACCATCCACCTCCAGTAGCTTTTCGATCTAATACTGCTGCTTTAAAATTGACAGTAATATTATACTCACCGATCAGTTTAGCTAGGATTGGCTCTTGATGTAATGCTTGGGGAATATTGAGATCGATCGATCTCAATACTTTTGTCAAAGGTAGATTAGACATTTTAGATTACCTAATTTATAATATTTTGGACGAATTGCCGCGATCGAATTAACGCTTAATACTCGATTGGATCCGATCGAATACGCCTCCGCTTTCAAAAAATTGGGTTTGAACTTTGTCCCAACCGCCTAAATCTCCCACCGTAAACAGATTTTTTACTGACGGGAATTGACTGGCGATCGCTGCATCTTTGCTAACAGTCTCATTAACAGGACGAAAACCAGCTTTAGCAAATTCTTGTTGGGCTTCAGGGGTATAAAGAAACTTGACAAAAGCCTCAACTGCTTCTCTATTTCCATGTTTATCTACATTCTTATCGACAACTGCGATCGGATTGTCGATCGAGATGTTTAGATCTGGTACAGTATAGATCAATTTTTCGCCTTTCTGTTTGGCTAAAATTGCTTCATTTTCGTAGTTAATTAGGGCATCACCTTGTTTTTGCTTGAAGAAAATATCGGTTGATTCCCGTGAATCTTTAGCTAAAACAGTGACATTACTAAAAGCTTTAGTGACAAATTCTTGAGCCTGAACTTCACTTTTGCCACTTTTAATCGCTGCACCCCAGAGAGCTAAGAAATTCCAGCGCGCACCACCAGAAGTTTTTGGATTTGCCGTAACCCATTTCACCCCATCTTTAGCTAAATCGTCCCAAGTTTTAATCTGTTTGGGATTTCCTTCACGAGTCACAATTGCAGCAACTGATTTAGATACAATTGCTTGATTAGGTGCTGCTTTTTCCCATCCAGGCTGAATTAATCCAGCTTTCTCAATTGTGCTAACATCGGAGCCTAGAGCCAAATGAACTACATCAGCAGCTAATCCATCAATAACGGCGCGGGTTTGTGAGCCAGAACCGCCATAACTTTGCCTAAATGTAACTCTTTGATTGTGTTCTGTTTGCCATTTTTTAACAAATTTGGGAATGATGGCTGCGTGCGCGGCTTTAGTCACAGCAAATGAAACAAGCGTGATTTCCACATCCTGTTTGTTCTTCTCCGCTCCTACTGAATTGCTACTAGGAGACTGCTGAGTGCAAGCAATAGTACCACAGAGCAAGATACTAGCTGTCAAGGCTTCAGCTCCGCGCCACATCCACCGATCTGGTTTTGTTATCTCAGCAGCAGCTACTCCAATAATTACCGAGTCAGAATCCTGATTGCATGACTGTTTCATCGCTATCACTCCTAAATCCACTGTATCTAACCGTAGATACAGTACTTATATCTAATCCCATCTTACACAGGAATTTGAATAAAATCAACTATATTAACGGCGGATAATAGTTAATATTCTGAATCTAAGGAATTATTTGTTTGAATAGTAGCAGTTTGATCGATCGGCCTAAATTAACTCGATCGACAGGATTGAATAATCGATAGCAGACCTGCTCTGCAACGTTTTTAGATTGTGGGTATTGCCAATCCGATCGTATTTTAAAGTAAGCGTTTGACCCATTGCCAGATCTGCTGCTTGAGTTGGATTGCTGGCGGATTGGGTGCTTGCACCGGAATTTTAGGGTTGGAGAGATTATTGCTTGATAGTGAAGCAATCGTTAGCTCTCCATCTGTAAAGTAATGATCGCCGCCGCCATTCCGACTCTCCCAAGTTGCCCCCACCCCAGTTACTTGGTACAAACTAGAAATTTGTTGGACTTGATTGAGATCGGCGATCGTCAGATCCCGTTCTCGATCGATATCGGCAGCAATATGGTGGGTAATCTGACCTGTCAAATGGCTAAAGCCGCTACTGAGATCGAAAGTTGCCGAACCCAACCACAGCATTTGACTACTATTAGCAATAATATCCGCTGACCGCCACAGCCGGATGTGATGACGTTGGCTAGCACTACTACCAACTGGTCGCTCGAAGGCGAGGTCTTGTTTACGTCCGAAAAAATATAAATTACTGACTGGTGCTGTGGGATAAGGATGTTTGAGTAAGACACTCCTGGCAATGCCAATACTGGTTTTCAAACTAACTGGATCGGCAGGATACCAACCCGCCAACAGCATGGCATGAATTATTTCGGGTTGCGTCCCCACGAGTCCGATATTCAGTGGATCGCCTGGAATTCCATCCTTGGTGTGGGTGACTTTCGGTGAAGTTGCTAATTTGGGATTGTGTTCGTAATGATTCCAAGCTAACGGCAAGATGACATAAGCTGTCAGCCCGTATACTGCTGCCAGTCCACCACCGATCTCCAGAGAATATTTAATCCATCGGAGCTTGCGGTTAGACTTGGATTTGACAGGCGATCGAGTCACGATTGATACCAGAATGAGAATTGAAAGTAAGCTAATTTTATGGCATGAAGTTCATCCAATATATCTTCCCCTCGATAATGTTAATAACACGATAGATCGATCTGTGTGTCCGTTCATCAATCGCACAACTCCCCGATTTACATGCGCTAAAGCATCGCTAGGATTTAGTTGAATCGCCAGCAGCAGCTTGAATTAAAGGATTTGGATTATCGATGTCATTTGGAAAAGTATCGAGGGTTGAAGAAATATTACTAAAATCACAAATTCTATCGATTGCTGCTCAATGCTGGAGCGGGGTTAGAGTTAACTAAATTGGGTTGGTTTGCCAATACGGAGATCGCTTTTTGATACTGCGGATCTAACCCACTGCCCATTAAAGTTGGCGAATTATCGAGTTGTTCTTGTTCGAATTTACCCAGCTCTACCTTCACATCAGGTGTGACACCTTTGTGTCCGATATCAGTACCGTTTGGAGTGAAGTAATGCGCGACTGTCACCGCCATTCCCGAACCGTCAGATAGCGCGTGAACAGATTGAACTAGAGCTTTACCAAAAGTTTGGGCACCAACGATTTGGGCGCGGTGATTGTCTTTGAGGGCACCTGTTAAAATCTCGCTACAACTGGCGGAGTTACCATCGACTAAGACAGCCATCGGAAGTTGAGTCAGGGCGTGTTGAGTTGCGCTAAAGTTTTCACTTTCGCCTTGTCGATCGACTGTTTTGACGATGCCGCCATTATCTAACCACATTCCAGCAATCTCCACCCCAGATGTCAGTAATCCGCCAGGATTGCCCCGTAAATCGAGGACATAGGCATTGACTTTTTGACGATCGAGATCGGTAATTGCTTTTGCCATCTGCATGGGCGCGTGGGAGCTAAATTCTGACAGTCGGATGTAGCCGACTTTGAGCGCACCTTCTTGTTTGACTGTCGAGAATACCGAGGCTACCTCTATTTTGGCACGGGTGAGAGCCACATTAAAGGGTTTCGTACCGCCACGAGCGATTTTGACGGTGATGGATTTGCCTGTTTCGCCACGAATCAAACTAATTGCTCCATCTAGAGTCATATGTTCAGTAGATTTACGATCGATCGCCACAATTACATCTCCAGCCTTGATGCCAGCTTTGGCTGCGGGGGAATCTTTGATCGTTTTGGCAACTACGATCTGCCCAGAGCGGGAATTAGCTTCGATCACGATCCCGACACCAGAGACTTCGCCGCTAGTTTGATTATTCAGCGATTGAAACTCTTCAGGGTTCATAAATCGCGTGTAGCGATCTCCCAATTTTGCGAGACTCGATCGAATCGCCACATATGCTTCCTGATTGTTCCGATAATTGCGGTTGAGCAATTGGGTTCTGACTTTTTGCCAGTCTGAATGATTAAAAGTACCGTCTACATATTCACGGTTGACAATCTGCCAAGCCTCATCCACAACTGCTTTCGGGCTATATTTGAAAGTGGTGACAGCAGAACTGGCATATATTGGGAGCAACGCCGCGAAACAAGATCCAGTAAACATTGCTCCGCATAAACCTAATTTATAGATAATTTTCATGGCAACAATTGTGGGATTTTAAAAGGCTATGACAAGAGTTCTGATTAGTTTGAATTACAAACTAATATTTGTGGGGTAGATCGAGCTATTAGAATTGCCACCAGTGATAGTGAATCGTCACACCAATCGATCCATAAAAAGCCGATCGAGCTTTCAAAGTATTTAATTACATCATCTTTGCTCTGAGATCGATCGGCTAATACGGATAGGATTGCGTAGGTGAGTGCCATCAATACTTGCTCCAGATACTCAATAAATGCCTGTCAGGATACTTCTAGAATCGGATGCCAGCACCGAGGGTGACAGCAGTACTTTGACCCGAATCAGTGCTTAAAGGTACAGCTAATCCGGTTTTTAATTGAACAGTATCAGTCAGATTGAGATCGGCTCCACCCACTAGGCTGGCAGTCGTAATACCGCTACCAGTAGTGTTATTAACATCTACAGCACCACCAACAAAAGGAGTAATTTGAAGGTTATTACCAGTAGTTGGGAGATGGAAATCATAAGTTAGTGCAGTACCAAAATCATTACCGCCGCTGGGGAAGTAAATATAGGGACGAAGTGAGAGATTGTCGCTGACACCAAATTTAGAATCAATTCCAAAATTGCTTTGTCCGCCACCAAATTGAACAGATGGGCCGATTGTATTATTCTGAACTGTTTGGGCTTGAGCTGGCGCACACATAGCTAAAGCAGCAACTGAAGCGCAGATCCGAACTAATCCAAAGACATGTTTTTTCATTGTGAATTTTCCGGCTTTAAGTAGGTTGAATCAATTGATTTTCGATGCCAATCTCTTGAGTTAGAAAAGAGGCTTTTTGTTTGGATGTCTCTTTAACTTCCATGTATCTATCTTATTAGTTCCGCCCCTACTGCACATCCATCTGTGGTCATGATTCAACTCGTTCAGGGTATGACTATCTTACCGATACTCACCATGACTAAAGTAATTACCCACAATCATGTGGATCTGCTATGTAAAGAAAACTGCCTTCGCAGGTAAGATCCGCAAAGGCAGTTTTCGGACTCTATTAGTGGTTTCAACTACTGTAAATCAGAACTATCTAATTTCGGTGTATAGTCTCCTTGAAAAACAACACACCCACAAATAATCGCCATGAAAACCATGCCGATTAAAAAGATCGCATTCGCAATATTCCCAACTCGCCGCACATTTCGATTGCCCTTAGTCATTACTCGAACTACCCAGTATGATAGTAGGTAAGCAGTCAAGAAAACAAAAGAATCGATCGCCAATAAATCGTCAACGTATGTATTCAGACTATTGACATCTTCGTCTACATTGAGAATAGAAACTCCGGTCAAGCAAACACCAATCATTGCCACGGATACTTCCGAAACGTGTAAGTAAATATCTCTGTCGAACATCCGTTGATAAAAAGCATCGATCGGATCGTGTTCGACTTTAGATAAATTAGTTGAATCTTCACCATCGTCTGGTTGCTTGGAAAGATTCATAGCACCGAGGATTTTTCTAGTCACTTTTTTCATGGCGATTATCCATTGGTTATCGATCGTGGCAATGGTGTAGCCGATCGCCATAAGATTGATTTAGATTAAAAATGTTAGCTAGATTGTTTTTTGCAATCTAGCTAATTAATTTAGCGATCTCGGCGGTACTCACCGCGATCGTCACCATGATACTGGTGATGGTGGCGACGGCGTGCGGCTGCTTCGCGCTCCCGTTCGCGTTCACGTTCGCGTTCTAGCTCACGCCGACGCTCTGCTTCACCACGGTGATGGTATTCTGGTTGTCCACCAAGCTTGATAATTACTTGTGAATGCAAATCTCCCGCTGGTTTCTGAATAGAGAGAGGATTACTAGTTGTTGCAGCTTGAGATGCTGGTGCGATCGCAATCACTGTCAATAAACCGAGTGCAAATGAGGTAAGTTTTAACATGGGTAAAATCCTAGTTGAATAGTGAAAGTAAATGATGTGAGTTCAACTGTAAGTTGATAGAATGAGATTCTCAATTAGTCACACTATCTATTCGCTGATATTTCAAAGACTAGTTGAGAATCCAAACTACCGATCTGTGTTAACCGTTTTTATGCCAGCCACCATGTTTGTGAGATTTGCGTTTGGCTTGTTGCTCAGGGGTGAGAATAGCGTTTAATTGTTGTTCGCTAGATTCATGAATAGTTTTGATTTTTGCCTTTTGATCTGCGGTCAAATTCATGCCCTTCCAACTGTTACCCATTGCTTGACGACGATCGTGATGTGCCTTAGCTTGCTGTTGTTGTGCAGGAGTGAGGATTGCATCCATCTGAGTTTTCGCAGATGCCCGTAGCTGCTCCATTTTGGCTTTCTGATCGGCAGTAAGGTTGAGTTTGTTCCCTTTACCCCATCCGCCGCCACCTTGCGCCATTTGTGCTTGTTGTGCAGGGGTGAGAATCGCTTTGAATTGCTCTTGATTAGCATCTCGAATGGCTTTGAGCTTCGCCTTTTGATCTGCGGTGAGGTTCATCCCCTGCTCACCTTTGTTTGCTTGGCGTTGAGCCTTCATTTGGTCGCGTTGTTGACGTTGTTCGGGCGTAAAGACTGCATCCAGTTGAGTCTTAGTAGCTGCCCGTAGTGCCTCCACTTTAGTCTTTTGTTCGGGAGTTAGATTGAGGTCATCCATATGATGTCCCTTCTCACCATAAGCAATCTGTCCGTGAGCCTGATTGTGACTGTGGTAGTTACCAGCAGCGAATGATGGAGTAGCAATAGCGAGTGCGAGCAGGGGCAGTAATTTAGCTAGTTTGTTGAGCATGGTGGGAGTGGGGTGGTTTGGTGTGGAGCTGTGTTTGATTTCCATGTTGCTATCTTATTCCTTTCGTCCCTCTGCCCACATCGCGCTAAAGTCACGATCTATTTCTCAAATAATCTACCCCCAGTCATGGCTCAAATCAGCCCGAATCATGACTAAGGTAATGCCCAATCTTGGAACAAATCCAGTTATGTTTAGAAAGCAGAGAATAGATCTTTCCCACACCCCCTAAATTTCCCGTTGTTGAATCACTCATGCGCCATCCCCTGAGATCGTTACTATATATTGAATGGATTTTGTTTGCAGTGGTAATGACATTGGAAGTGTCGCCCCATGAAGCACAATTGCTCGACCCCAAATGGCTGAATATCGGGATTGTGGCTGTACTGGCAACAATGGGATTGCGCTTACCATTGGAGCAGAAATTATCAATTCGAGTTATTTATACGATCGCTCAAATTATCCTAATTTTAATAGCTGCTGGCGTGGGGATGCGTCCGGCTAGCTTACTTTATATTATTGTGGTGATTCGGAGTTATTTGATCTTCGATCGACAATATCGGTTGTGGCTGACGGCTGGAATATTTGGGTTATATCTAATGACTATGAACTTATTTCCTCACCGCCGTTTACCGCCTCATTCAGGTGAGAACTTGCAAAATCGGACTAACATTCAAACTGTTCAGCCCCGATCTCCAGGGACAACTCGACGCGAACGTCGGGATGGATTTCGCTGGGGCTTTGTGGTGTTATTTGGCGGAATATTATTTAGTTTGCAATTGTTGATAGATCGAATTCTAGCGGAAAAGCAAGCCAAAGAAGAACTAGCAATCGCCAATCAACGCATCCGCAGTTATGCCCTCAAAGCCGAGGAAAATGGCAGTTTACAAGAACGAAATCGGATTGCGCGAGAAATTCATGACTCCCTCGGACACTCTCTCACTGCGCTCAATCTACATTTAGAAATGGCTCTCAAACTCTCCCAAATTAAACCAGAAAAATCTCGTGAATTGTTGACAGAAGCCAAACGACTTGGTTCGACTGCCTTAAACGATGTCCGGCAATCTGTGTCAACTCTCCGCTCCGATCCGCTCCAAAAACTAGATCTACCTGTCGCAATTAATAAATTAGCAGATGAATTTCAACTATCCAACCATGTTCGACCAAAGTGTTATTTAGATGTCCCGCCCAACTTACCACAACCGATCGCAATTACCATCTACCGCATCATCCAAGAGGCACTGACAAATATTAGTAAATATGCCCAAGCCAGCGAAATAATTATTGAAATTCAGACTCTAACTACCGAACTGAAATTACAAATTGTTGATAATGGCTGCGGTTTTATTCCTAGTAACAATATGACTGGATTTGGCTTGCAAGGGATGCGTGAGCGAGTACTATCATTACATGGCAAGTTTGAGATTATTAGTACAACTGATACTGATTCAGATTTGCTAAAGCCTAGCGGTTGTCAGATTGTCGCAATTATTCCCTTGATTTAGGCTTTGGGCTTTAGCACCATTCACCATTCACCATCCACAAAATGATTTCCTTATTACTTGTAGACGACCAAAATTTGATTCGACAAGGCTTAAAAGCTTTACTGGAGCTAGAACCAGATTTAGCAGTAGTTGGTGAGGCTGAAAATGGAGCGATCGCAATTGATCGAGTCAAAGAACTCCAGCCCAACGTAGTCCTGATGGATATTCGGATGCCTGTGATGGATGGTGTGACGGCAACGAGGGGAATTTGTCAGCAATTTCCCAATGTAAATATTCTGGTTCTGACCACTTTTGATGATGATACTTATGTAGCAGCAGCAATTAAAAATGGTGCTAAAGGTTATCTCTTAAAAGACACTCCTTCCGAGGAAATTGCCGCAGCAATCCGAGCCGTGGCACTCGGTTATACTCATTTGGCACCAGGGATGATCGCCAAAGTAATGTCTGGTCAGATTGATAAAAATGAAGCTACTTTACCACCAGAATTGGCAGAGCTAACCCCACGGGAATTGGAGATCTTAAAACTAATTGCTGTAGGCGCAAATAATCGCGAAATTGCTGGGCAACTATATATCTCTGAAGGCACAGTCAAAAATCATGTGACAAATATTTTGAATCGATTAAATTTACGCGATCGAACTCAAGCGGCAATTTTAGCTAAAACATATCTAGCAATTTGATTACAGCCACCACTGCCAAACTTAAATAAATCCTAAATGCCAAGCCAGACAGCCCAGCCGCCAGTCAAACATCGTTCTCGCCTATTTCAAGGAATTTTACCTTTCAACAGATCGAACATCACAAACGACATCATCGGGGGCATCGTCCTTGCTGCCATTGGCATCCCTGAAGTGATGGGATATACCAAAATTTCTGGTACGCCGATCGCCACTGGACTCTATACACTGCTGCTACCTGCGATCGTCTTTGCCATCTTGGGTTCTTCTCGTCATCTTGTCGTCGCTGCCGACTCCGCAACGGCGGCAATTTTGGCGGCTGGGCTGTCTGGCTTGGCACCCTTTGGGAGTTCGCATTATTTAGCTTTAGCCCAATCAGTCGCCATCCTGGTGGCGGGAATATTGATACTCGCACGATTATTTCGGCTCGGTTTCCTGGCAGACTTTTTATCACGCACCGTCTTAATCGGCTTCTTGACTGGGGTGGGAATTCAAGTCGCGATCGGTCAATTAACTGGATTACTAGATCTCAAGGGCGGCGGACATCAACCACTCCAACAAATTCTTACCGCGATTAAGGGTTTACCTCATGTTAATCCCCTCGCCATTGGGATTGCGCTCGCCGTCCTGATCACGATTCAGTTATTCGATCGATTTATCCCCAAATTACCTGGCGCATTGTTGGCGGTAATTGTCGCGATTTTTGCCAGTTGGCAATTTAACTTTGCCAGTCATGGCGTAACCGTCGTTGGTAATGTGCCCAGTGGTTTGCCCTCATTTGGTTTACCCACAGTCGATCTCAGTGAAATTCCCCAAATTCTGGGGATTGCCCTCTCCTGCGGTATCGTGATTGTCGCTCAAAGTGCAGCCACTTCTCGCGCCTACGCCTTTAGATATAGCGAAGGCTTTAACGAAAACGTCGATCTTGAAGGTTTGGCGGCGGCTAACCTGGCGGCGGGATTAACTGGCACATTTGTTGTCAATGGTAGTCCGACTAAAACTGAAATTGTCGATACCGCAGGCGGACGCAGCCAAGTGGCTCAACTAGCTACAGTCGCCGTCGTCCTAGTCGTAATCCTATTTCTGACACAACCGATTAGCTATTTGCCCAATCCAGTTTTAGCCGCAATTGTGTTCTCGATCGGACTGAGATTAGTTGATATCAAAGGACTAAACTCGATATTTAAAACCCATCGCGAGGAGTTCTATTTAGCGATCGTCACTGCGGCAACAGTGGTGTTTATCGGCGTAAAAGAAGGAATTATCCTCGCTGTGATCTTGTCCTTGATCTTGCATGTGCGCCATAGCTATCGACCGCATTCGGCGATCGTCATTCCCGACGAAAAGCGGCTGTGGCAAGCGATTCCCGTGCAGATGGGCAGTGTCTCTGCACCTGAATTGATTATCTATCGGTTTAGTCGCGACTTATTTTATGCAAACACCACCTTCTTTTCCGAGGAAATTGAAGGGCTAGTCAAGAGTGCTTCACCACCGATCCGCTGGTTGATTTTAGAAGCCAGAGCAATTACCGGAATCGACTACTCCGCCTCGCTGACGATTCGTGATGTTGCTAACGAATTAGCTAGTCAGAATGTGATTTTTATCATCTCTGGTTTGCCACCAGAAACCAGGAGACAATTCGATCGAGATGGACTGACAGATTTAATCGGTATCGATCGATTTTTCAACCACTTAGAGGAGGCGTTAGCAAATTCTGTGTAGTGGAAGTAATGAGGATGAGCTTTAAACCCATATTCCGCTAGTTGAAGAGACCATTTTGGGCATGAGCAGCTTGGTTTAAGCGAGGATGAAGCCATGAATACAAGTCCACCACGAAGAGATACCATCAATCAGCGATCGACCAACTCACTAAGATCGCCGCCCATAATGGTGAATTTTTGAGATCTTTGAGATGACCATACCAAGCAAACGTCATGAAAATATTAGAGATAAATAATAAGATTACTGGTTTGAACATATTCAAATAGGAACAGGGTTTAGATCTGGGGCTTAGAGGATGTTTGATGCACTAATCATCTACAGCTACCATCACATCGCTAGATTTAATCGTGACATAAGCGTGCCTTCCTGCTGTAAGTTCCAATGCCTCGGCTGAGGAACGAGTAATCACAGACACGGCTTCAACATTTGGGGCAATTTCGAGCAGAATCTCAGCGTTAATGCTACCCAATTTTACCTGTCTAACGATCGCCGGAAAAACATTACGGGCACTGACGCGCATTGCCCGAATTTCCAAACTCTGGGGAATCGATCTAGTTTGGATCGTTGAGGCAGGCTCTACAGTAAGTATTTCTCGATCCAAAGTCCGCACTAACTCGCGCAGGACATCTGTTTTAGATCGATGTGTTCGATCGCAATAGCCTTCTAGCAACTGGCGTTCGGCTTCGGGTAATTGAAATGTAATCCAACCTTGGTCTTTACGTGGCACGATCAACTACCAATTAAGTTGGTAATATTTTGACATGAAGTTGGTATTTATTCAAATAATAGAGAAGTCGTTAAAAATATTCTAAATTATGCGTGCAAAGTCTTGGCAAACTGGATTGTTGAGCTTTTTCATGACGGTACTCCTAATTGGAGCGGCAAAACTCACTTCAACTGCCCTGCAACCACAGCAGATCGCATTTGTGCCCCCTGCACCAACATCGACAATTTTAGTCGCCGCCGCAGCTAGCCTCCAGAAAGCTCTCCAGGAAGTTACCCCAATTTATACCAAAGCAAACCCCAATCAGTCAGTTAACTATAACTTTGCCGCCTCTGGTGTCCTACAACAACAAATCGAACGAGGCGCACCCGTGGATGTGTTTATTTCGGCGGCCGATCGGCAGATGACTAACTTACAATCGAAAGGGCTACTAGGATCGGGAACTCAACATAACTTGTTGACAAATCAGTTAGTTTTGATTGTGCCCAAACAGTCTTCAGTGTCTTTAACTAACTTTAGGCAACTGATTAAACCAGAAGTAAAGCGCATCTCGATCGGAGAACCCCGCAGCGTTCCAGTCGGACAATATGCAACTGAAGTTTTGGAGAATCTAGGCATTTTAGAACAGGTGAAATCTAAATTTGTGTTGGGTAATAATGTTAAGTCTGTGCTAACTACTGTAGAAACAGGTGATGTGGATGCAGGTATTGTGTATATCACCGATGCTAAAAGTTCAGATCAAGTGACGATCGTGGCAATTGCTGATGAAAAATTGCATTCGCCGATTCGTTATCCGATCGCAGTTGTCAAGTCAAGTAAATCGCTAAATGCAGCTAAACAATATATTGAGTTCCTGCAAAGTAAATCTGCCCAGGCTGTATTTAAAAGATATGGGTTTGGGATTGCCAAACTTTAAGCGAGAGTTGAATGTTAATCCCCGATCTATCACCGCTCTGGATTTCTCTAAAAGTATCAGTGCTGGCTACTATTATCACTTTTGGACTAGGAACGATCGTTGCTTATAAAATGTATCATTATCGCAGTAAAGCTCGATCGATCATTGAAGGATTCCTCATCGCACCGCTAATTTTGCCGCCAACTGTTGTCGGCTTTGTGCTACTTATTTTGCTGGGAAAAAATGGTGTATTGGGGCAGATTTTTGGATGGAATCTAGGCTTAGTATTCACATGGTACGCCGCAGTTTTAGCAGCCATTGTTGTGTCGTTTCCACTGATGTATCGCGCTGCATTAGGAGCTTTCGAGCAGATTGATTCTCTGTTGTTAGATGTTGCTAGATTAGATGGTGCATCAGACAGGGCAGTATTTTGGTATATTGCCTTACCCTTGGCGATGCCTGGAATTCTAGCTGGTACAGTACTGACATTTGCGCGGGCATTAGGTGAATTTGGCGCAACATTAATGATTGCCGGAAATATTCCAGGGCAGACACAGACGATGCCAATGGCAATTTATTTTGCAGTTGAGGCAGGTGCAATTGGGGAAGGATGGTTTTGGACGATAATCGTTATCTGTATCTCTTTGGTGGGAATTATTGCAGTTAATACTTGGAAAGTCTAGATGAATGCCATCAGTAAATATTCTGCGTAGGTTGGGTAGAAGATGTTGGCGTAGCCTCTCCGTCAGGAGAAAACCCAACACACTAGAGATATTGAGTTATCTCCTAATTGAGAGGCTCCGCCAACATTATTCTATCTAACCTACAAAATTGTAATGATGATTGGTTAGATGAATCCATATTAGAGCAGACAGTTAATTCAAGAATATACCTTTAGACAGAAGTTATTTTTAGATCGGTTTGCGATGCTAGTAATTGAGCCAATATTTCACAGAGCCGCTCTGAGATCGAGATTGTAGATAGGTGTAATTTTATACCGAGTTCCGATCAAAGGTAATCGAAAATTGCTATAACGGCTTACATAATTAGTAATTGCTCAACTCAGAGGAAACAAGGATTCCAAGGGGTTTAAGGCATTAAGAATGGATTCAAAAGCGGATAAACCTTGTCGTTTGCCAGTATTGACAATTGACCGAACATCAGCAAACAGATCCCGCCCCCAGTC
>JANYDE010000154.1 GCA_025359915.1 Chamaesiphon sp. 336R_metabinner_41
TAAATTCGCTCCAGTAGCTTAAAAGAGAGTGGGTTAATTTCCCGAAGAAAAAGCATTTGTATTATTTGGGAATATCTGATTTAAAAAGTTGATTCATATTTTATCACTTATTTGTGTAATTATTTTCGTCTAGGTACTTAATTTAGTCTATCTTCATTTATTTTTCTTTCCGTGTATGAAACCACCCTGCAACCCCCCCTTATAAAGGGGGGCTTTACTCCCTCCCCTTTATAAGGGGAGGGCTGGGGTGGGGTAAAGATCTGCGCATCATCTCCAGCCGACTTTTGTATACACGGTAGCCCCGTAGTAGGGACAATTCATCAATTGCCCCTACTACCTACCTCAATCTCACCCCATCGCCCCATCATGATAAATCGATTCCGCAAAGCGGAGGCTATTGCTAGGGCAAACGCTCCGCTACCGCCAACGTACCAGCTCCTACTCATCCTCATCAGCGCATTTCTCCTCACAATTACCAGCGGAAATTGGACTCAATTACACGCCGCCACCTCAGCCAAAATTGTGATCAATCAAGTAGGTTATTTACCCAATAGCCCGAAAATTGCCTTGTTAGTCAACAACGACATCGTACGACAAAAAATTGAGTTAGTAGATAGCACCACCAAACAGACAGTACAAGTCATTACCCCCAGTCAGTCAGCACGCGATCGAGATAGTAACGATCGATTACAAACCATTGACTTTAGCCAGATTCAACAAGCTGGTAAGTATTTTCTCCGCGCTGGCTCCATCACATCCTATCCCTTTGAGATTGCCCCAAATGTTTATCAGGAGTCGATCGTCAAATTACTCCACTCCTATTATCTCCAACGCTGTGGAATTGCGATCGACGATCCAGTCACAGGTATTCGCCACGCGGCTTGTCATCTTCGGGATGGCGCGATTGCCCACAATGATGGCGCAAATCTAGCCGGAAAACAAATCGCTGCTCCAGGCGGCTGGCATGATGCGGGGGATTATGGCAAATATGTCAGCACCACCGCTGTTACCACGGGGCGACTATTGAGCCTGTATGAATCTCACCCCACAGCATTCCCAGATCGCCAATTAGCCATCCCCGAAAGCGGTAATGGTATCCCCGACTTACTCGATGAAATGCGGGTGGGATTGGATTGGATGTTGCCGATGCAGCGATCGGATGGGGCGATCTATCGTAAACTATCTGGTAAAAAGTGGCCGCCGATTGTCTCTCCAGATCAAGATACCCAGCCTCGCTTTATCTACGGTATTTCCACCCCTGAAACAGCTAAATTTGCCGCTGCTATGTCGATCGCCGCCAGAGTATATGCCCCCTGGCAGCCCCAACAATCTGCTATCTACCTCAAAGCAGCTCAACGAGCTTGGGACTATCTCCAGAGCCAATCTACGATGAAAGTAGATTGGGTTGATGGGGATGATAGCGGTTCTGGTAAATACCTAGAATCGCCGACTGATACTGAACCGAGTCTCAAAATCGACACCGACGATCGATTGTGGGCAGCAGCAGAACTATTTATCACTACTAAAGATCCCAAATACGAGCAATATTTCTTCCAACAATTGCCCAAGTTTGACTACTCCATCTTTGAGTGGAAAGATCCTTCAGCTCTAGGTATCGCTAACTATCTCAACGCCATTAAAACACCCCATTCCAGCAAAATTAAAGCACAAATCACTACTAAAATTCTGCACCGCGCAGAGACAATTATTCAACAAGTAAAAACCAGCGGTTATCATCTCGCCAATCATCGGTTTATCTGGGGATCGAACAAGATGACCGCAACAGAGGGGATGACTCTAATATTAGCGTATCAATTAACAAACAAGTCCGAATATCGTCAAGCAGCGATCGATCAGATTGATTATTTACTAGGACGCAATCCATTTAACCAGACATTTGTCACTGGGATCGGCACTCATCCCGTTACCAATGTCAATCATATCTTTGTCCGTGCCCGCAAGATCTCGATCCCTGGCTTACTAGTAGGTGGCCCAAATAATGACGCTCAAGACAACCTTGCACCCAAAAATCGCGGCATTCGCAGCTATCTCGATCATGACAAATCCTATGCCACGAATGAATATGCGATCGATTACAACGCCGAACTCATTGCACTAATGAGCATGGTTGCAAGTCAGCCATACTAATCTATCGACGGGATGTGGGTACTCTAAATAGTAGCTGGATTTAATCCATTACCCACTTCTGTCGAGGAGCGATGATCTATGTTTGGATTGGTGAATAAAGGCTTGGAAGACATGGTTTGCAGCCAATATGGCGAGGAAACCTGGGAAGAAATTAAATCCAAGGCAGACGTGGAGATCGAAGCCTTTATTAGTATGGATGCTTATCCTGATGACATCACCTATCGACTCGTAGAGGCGGCTAGTGCTGTGATCGAACTTCCCGCAACAGATGTCTTAGAAGCATTTGGTAGATATTGGATTCTATTTACTGCAACAGAAGGCTATGGCTCTTTGATGGAGATGGCGGGTGATAATTTACCTGAATTTTTGCAAAATCTCGATAATTTACACGCTCGAGTGGGTTTGAGCTTTCCCAATCTCCAACCACCCAGTTTCCTCTGTTCCGCGCTCGAAGAGGAATCACTGAAATTGCATTACTATTCCGAGAGACCTGGCTTAACACCAATGGTAGTGGGAATGCTCAAGGGTTTAGGCGAAAAATTCAATACAGACGTGGATATTCAGCTCACTAATAGGAAAGCTCAAGGGAATGACCATGAAGAAGTATCGATTTCGCACAAATCAAAATGTCCGTTTAAACAACTTCTCCACAGAAGTAACAACTAATTATAATTAAAATTTATCATCACTTCACTAACAGTTACCGACAGGCTATGCCACAATGAGTCTTCTAAAAAATGTAACCATCGATGAATATATAACTATTGATGAATATCTAACGACACCAGGTTTTTCGCCACTTCCTGATATTTTTGCTACGATTTTCCCATTCTATATTGTCTTAAATCGCGACCTTGAAATGGTTCATGTCGGCCCTGTGCTAAAACGTTTGTATCCCGATATCTTAAAGCATAAAGATTTTCAGACAAATTTTCAGATTAAACGACCCAATGTGGTGGCTGATTTTGATAAGATTCGCGCCCACCCTCGATCGTTATTCTTAATAGAATCTCTCGACAATGGGATGCAACTGAAGGGGCAAATAATTTACGTTGATTATGAAGAGCTGATCCTATTTTTAGGATCGCCGTGGATTACGGATACTAACTTAATGTCCAACTTTAAGCTAAAAGTATCCGACTTTGCACTTCACGACCCAGTTGCTGATTTCCTGTTTTTGCTCCAAGCCCAGACTACTTCCTTGAAAGACGCGAAAAGGTTGGCAGATAAGCTTGCAAAACAAAAGATCGAGATTCGCAAGGCATTGATCCAGGAAAAAGAACTCAGCAGTCTAAAAACTCGGTTCATTACCACGGCATCTCATGAATTTCGGACTCCATTAGGGATTATCTCCTCTTCGACAGGCTTACTCGAAGATTACGATCATAAACTCGATCGACCTAAAAAACTCAAGCATTGGCAACGGATTCAATCTGCTGTCAAGCACATGACCACATTATTAGAAGACATTTTGTTAATTTATCAGACAGATGCGGGCAAACTAGAATGCAAGCGGTCTGAATTTGATTTGATTGGTTTTTGTCGAGAATTGGTCGAGGAACTGGAAATTAGCAGTAATGCTGAAGGTCGGTTTAACCTGACCATGACTCATACAGATGCGGACATCTCTTTGGTAGATGGTTTTCTGGTCTGGATGGATAGCAAGTTAGTCCGCCAAATTCTCACCAATTTGCTTTCTAATGCCATTAAATACACGCTGGGAGACAATCAAGTCCAGTTCGATATTATATGTACTCAGAAAACAGTCACATTTCAGATCGCCGATCAAGGTATTGGGATCTCTGCTGACGATCAAGTGCGGCTATTTGAATCGTTCCATCGCGGTACCAATGTCAATAATATTCCTGGCACAGGCTTAGGTTTATCAATTGTCAAACGATGTGTGGATCTCCTCGGTGGCACGATCGATCTAACTAGTGAAATTGATGTTGGCACAACATTTATTGTCAATCTACCTTTGAATTAAAAGTAGAATACTATTAACCATTTACTATTAAACAATTCCTATGACAACTATTCTAATAATTGAAGATGAACATGATGTTCGCGAAAATCTTCAGGAAATTTTAGAGATGGAAGATTTTAATGTCTTGACTGCTGAAAATGGCAAAATCGGCTTGCAAATGGCGATCGAGCAACAACCTAATTTAATCATTTGTGATGTAATGATGCCAGAACTCGATGGCTATGGGGTGATTACTTCACTTCGTCAAAACCCACTTACTATCGAAACTCCGTTTATCTTTTTGTCTGCTAAAGCTACAGATGAAGATCGTGACAAAGGACGAAAATTAGGTGCAGATAATTATCTAACCAAACCATTTACACCTAGAGATATCTGCAAGGCGATCAAGACGATGGAGATTAAAGCTTAATTCAAGTTTAATAGCATCGAAGAATATCTATGATAATTCTGGATATTCCTCAATGTTGGCAATAACTCGCAGAGATCGATCTTCACTTTTTTGGTAATCTCCAAAATTTCTGTCCGGTTAGATTCATGATTCAGTTGTATATAAATAATGTAACTAGACAGTACTCACTCCACATCAGATGAGCTTAGTAAGTTTATGAAATCTGGGTTTTGCCTTTCACCAGACATGTTCTCAACACTTTTTCCGTTTCACTTGGTAATCGATCGAAATCTGGTCGTTACTCAAGTTGGGCCGATCTTGAATAGAGTTTTTCCCTATATTCTGACGGAAAATAGTAAACTTCAAGAACATTTTCGGATTAGACTGCCTAATACGCTGATGGAATTTGATGAAATTCGATCTCATCGACAAGAAGTCTTTGTGCTAGTGTCGCGGCAAAATGGTGTGAAACTAAAAGGAAGAATGGTAGAGATTGATTTAGATACTATTCTTTTTCTCGGTTCTCCGGTAATTAGAGATGTCACGAAAATCGATAGATTGGGTTTAAAACTGGATGATTTCCTTACTTACGATCCTACTGCCGATCTGATGTTTCAGCTAGAAATGCAAAATATTGCTTTAACAGAAGCAAAGCAAAAAGCAGAAGCACTAGCTAAAACCCAAGTGGAAATTCATCAAAAACTAGTTAAAGAACAAGAACTCAACGAACTCAAAACCCGATTTATTAACACAGCTTCGCATGAGTTTCGGACACCACTGGGCATCATCTCTTCATCGGCAGGCTTGTTGGAAGATTATGACCACAAACTCGATATCACGAAGAAACGCAAACACTTCCGACAAATCCAAGGTTCAGTCAAACACATGACGACTTTGCTAGAAGATATTTTGCTAATCAACCAAACGGATGCAGGCAAACTAGAATGTAAAAAATCTCCAGTAGATTTAATCACTTTTTGTCAAGATCTAGTTGAGGAGTTGGGAATTAGCAAAGATGCCGAACATCGACTGGTAATGACGTTCACTTGTCTCAATCCAAAGATCGATCTAGATGATGGTTTTCCGGTCTATATTGATGCCAAATTAGTCCGCCAAATCCTAACTAATTTGCTATCTAATGGGATTAAATATTCATTCCCAGATAGTCAAGTTCAATTTGAGATTCAGATTGAGTCTCATACGGTGACATTTTGCATTAAAGATCGCGGAATTGGTATCTCCGAAACCGACCAAGCTGGACTATTTGAGGCATTCCATCGAGGTAGTAATGTCAGCAATATTCAGGGGACTGGATTGGGTTTATCGATCGTCAAACGATGTGTCGATCTCCACGGCGGCACGATTAGGATGATTAGCGAAGTTGATGTGGGAAGTACTTTTACAGTCACTCTACCAATCAACGACTCGATCGGCATATCTAGCAATCCGGTGTCATCTGCTCAATCAATTTTAAATTAAACATTAACCAACTTTAAACTTACCATGACTACTATTTTAGCGATCGAAGACGAAACTAAAATCCGCGAAAACATTCAAGAAATTTTAGAACTAGAAGGTTTCGATGTACTGACTGCCGAAAACGGTAGGATTGGCGTGCAATTGGCTCAAGCACATCATCCCGATCTAATTATTTGTGATGTGATGATGCCCGAACTCGATGGCTATGATGTATTAGTCACCTTGCGTCAAGATCCCAGTACGCTGAAAATTCCGTTTATCTTTCTTTCTGCCAAAGCAACTAAAGCCGATTTTCGCAAGGGAATGTCACTCGGCGCAGATGATTATCTCACCAAACCATTTACGCCGAGCGAACTGCGTGAGGCAATTTCCGTCCGGCTACAAAAACAGAATGTGATGATGGCTAGATACTCTCAAGAACTCGAACGAGGAATGGGATCGCGTCCAGTCACATCCAGCTATCAAGTTGTTCCAGCAACAACTTGTGTCGCGACACCTGTAAAAGTAATTCAACCTACTGGGGTTTTAGATGTAACTAACTGTGGTCAATTGCGACGAGAGATTATGGAAGTTGCGAATACTGGTAATTGTAATGTACTGGTAGATTGTCAAAATCTCAGCTTTATGGATAGTTCTGGTCTATCAGCATTAGTACTAGTTTCTCAAAAAATGCGCGAAGTAAACGGTCAATTGTCGATCTGTTCGATCAATCAACAAATTGAAATGTTGTTTGAATTGAGCAGCATGGATGATATTTTTGAAATCTTCCCTAGCTCAGAGGAGTTTTATCGCAATTATAACCCGACTAAATTAAATTGAGCAGGGGGAACGGTAGCGGTAAGATCTGATAATCTCGATCGCTACCTTGTCCTCGACATTCCTTTATATACTCACATCTTGCACTATTCAACAGTTACCGATTTTGCAAGATTACGAGGCTGATCTACGTCTAGTCCGCGCATCGCAGCAATGTGGTAAGACATTAATTGCATCGGAATAACTGTTAATACAGGTGATAATAATTCATCCACATCTGGTACAGGTAAAACCTTGTCAAATATCTCGGCGGCATCCTTATCGCTGGCTGCAACTACCCCATACAAATGGGAGTCTCGCGCCTTTGCTTCTTGGGCGTTTGATACTGCTTTTTCATATACCTTCCCTGGCATGGTAATCGCGATTACAGGTACTTTAGCATCGAGTAACGCGATCGGGCCGTGTTTCATCTCTCCAGAGGGATAACCTTCGGCATGGATATAACTAATCTCTTTGAGTTTTAAGGCACCTTCTAGGGCGATGGGGAAGTTAATCCCGCGACCGAGGAAGATGGCATCATGGGTATCGAGGAAACTATGGGAGAGTTCTTCGATGTATTTTTCTTGGGTTTCTAAGATGACTTCGATTTGGGAGGGGAGGACTTTTAAACCAGCGATGATTTCGGCTAATCGATCGACTGTAATAGTCCCGCGACGATGGGCTAGGTCGAGGGATAGGAAGTAAAACGCCATTAATTGCCCCATGAAGGTTTTGGTGGCCGCTACGCCGATTTCCATGCCTGCATGGGTGTCGATGACGCAATCGACGACACGAGTAATTGCACTATCGGTACGATTGGTGACGGCGAGGAGGCGGGAGTGATATTTAGGATCTTTGTTTTGACGGCGGGATTGTTCGATTTCGACGGCGGCGAGGGTGTCGGCGGTTTCCCCTGATTGGGTGATACCGATGGTGAGGGTGTTTGCTGTCAGTGGTGGGGGTGAGTAGCGAAATTCGGACGCATATTGGATGGCGGTAGGAATTTGCGCGAGTTCTTCGATTAGATATTTGCCTACCATTCCGGCGTGGAGGCTGGTTCCACAGGCGACGATTTGGATATTTTCGAGATCTTTGTAGATGGATTCGGGTAAGTCTAGTTTGAAGGGGGATTTGGTGCTAGCTGTTGTCCAGTCTAGATCGAGGTATGCTTCGAGACAAGTTCGGACTACGGCTGGTTGTTCGTAGATTTCTTTTGCCATGAAGTGTTTGAATCCCTGTTTCTCGACGGCGATGGGATTCCAGGTGATGGTGCGGGGGGTGCGGGTGACTGGTTCGCCTGCGAAGGTGTACATTTCGGCTCCGGCTCTGGTGAGTCGCGCCATTTCTCCATTTTCTAATGGTAGGATGGTGCGAGTATATTGGACGATCGCAGGTGTATCGGATGCACAGAAATATTCGCCTTCACCGATACCGATGATTAAGGGTGCTTGCTGTCTGGCTAAAATAATCTCGTCAGGATAGTCGGCGGAAATTACGGCGATCGCAAAGGCACCTGATAATTTGTGTACTGCCTGTTGGACTGCTACCATTAAGGTATCGGCACCATCGGCAAAGCATTGAGCGACTAGATGAGGAATGACTTCAGTATCGGTTTCCGATCGAAATTCATGTCCTTGTTTCTTTAATTCTTCGCGCAGTTCGCGGTAATTCTCAATAATTCCATTTTGCACCACCGCCAACCGTCGTTTGGTATCTGTGTGGGGGTGCGCGTTATATTCTTCTGGCTTACCATGTGTTGCCCAGCGTGTATGTCCGATCCCAATCGGCGAGCGGTTCGTGGCTAATTCTACTTTGTCGCGCAAGTTATGTAGCTTACCCTTGGCGCGAATACAGTCTAGATTCCCTTCAACAATGGTTGCTACCCCTGCGGAGTCGTAACCCCTGTATTCTAGTTTTTCTAGTCCTGAAACTAAGATGGACTGGGCTGGTTGAGTACCGATATAACCAACAATTCCACACATACAGTACAATGCTCCCGCAACGGCTATCTTTAACTTTGGCGTGTTATGGCAGTCTCACTACTGTCGAGATTCGCCTCACGTTCTATTATAGTTACCCAATTTGCGATCGAATGTAACAACTAATCCCAAAAACGATCAGGATTTAGAGGATTTTGCGGATGCGCGTTCCTCGGGTTCCCCGAGGGTTTAGCGTACCAAGCAAGGATGGACAGGATTAAGTTATCGGTAAGAATCTAGTTCCCCTATTCCCTATTCCCTTTCCCCTATCCCCTAACTCACTAGTGACTAGAAACTAAAAGAACCACAACGAACCTTTAGTCTCCAGTCACAAGCAAAGAACTAGTATGCTAGACCCATGCTGCGAGTTGTTTCGGCACCAAGATACACACGAATACTCAGGAAGTCTGTAGGGCAAGCAGTTTCGCACCGTTTGCAACCAACACAGTCTTCGGTACGTGGAGAAGAAGCGATTTGGGCAGCTTTGCAACCATCCCAAGGCACCATCTCCAATACGTCTGTAGGACAAGCCCGAACGCATTGAGTACAACCAATACAAGTATCGTAAATTTTGACGCTATGAGACATAAGACTATCCTCCCAACGATAAAGCTTTAGGAAAACTAAAACTAAGAATCAAGGCTTAGTGTACCGCAGGCTCTTATACTAGTTATCAAAAAGGCTACAAAAGTTAAAAACCCTTAACTTTTGCTGTTGCATTTTTTGTGGTTTTCTCTGGTTTTGCTGAGATCGTCTAGAATATGTCTTGATGATTATGGAGATCGAATGACGGAAGCAGAGTCTTTGCCAACTGAAGTGATTTTGACCCAATCGCGGGAAATACTGGCTAAAATCCGGTTGGATTGGACTCCACAGCCAGGAAGCTATCTGGATCTGGAGGGTAAGACTTACACTGTTTTGGAACGTCGTCACCGTTATCAGCTCAAATATGGCCGTTATCGGTTGGAGAAAATCGCTCTATACGTCCAACCAGCTATTCGCCCTGAGGAACAGAGTCTAGTTGATGGGCAATGGGTCATTGGCGATGCTACTTGTATCTACAATGCTCGATCGATTTTACTTCGCTGTGCAGTACATCCGTTCGGCCCTTGTGAAGGCTGTATACACAAATCGTAGTATGGGCACTGCCCATACTAAAAATCGCTGTCAACTGTCAACTAATTTACGCGCCCTGAAGGACTTGAACCCTCGACATTTGGTTTTGGAGACCAACGTTCTACCAACTGAACTAAGGACGCAGATGCAAGATGGAGTGATATTCCTGGCACTGCTTTAGTATAATATCATAAACTAAAGTTAATGACCAGGACACTCGAATTAAATCGATGATCCTTCTTACAAGGGACGATCGAACCGTTGTTTGACGCGAGTTGCTTTACCGACACGATCGCGAAGATAAAACAGTTTCGCACGACGGACTTTACCGCGACGAATCACTTTGACGTTATCAACTTTGGGGGAGTGTAACAGGAATACCCGTTCCACGCCGATCCCTTGGAAGACACGACGAACAGTGACAGTTTTGTTGATTCCACCGTTACGCATGGCAATGATAATGCCTTCGTAAGGTTGAACCCGTTCTTTGTTACCTTCTTGAATTTTTACGCCCACACGGACGGTATCGCCGATGTGAAGGGTAGGCAGATCGGATTTTAGATATTCCGCTTCGATCGAGCGAAGAATTTCCTGAGCTTTCATGTGGTTTGAAAAAATTCACAGAACTCTTATCATAGCAGGTTACTGTAAATTTGTCTAACGATCGGTTTGATTGGAGGCGGAGATCTTTACCCCACCTCAGTCCTCCCCGCATCTTCGGGGAGGAGGTTAGAAAGCCCCCTTTACAAGGGGGTTGGCAGGGTGGTTTCATACAAGAAAAGAATAATGTCAAAACCCTAGTTCTTAGTCTTCAAACGCCCTCTGCGAAGGCAGACGCTACGCGAACAAATGAATTTGGGGCTAAGAGCGAAAGTCCACTGAAGTGGACT
>JANYDE010000155.1 GCA_025359915.1 Chamaesiphon sp. 336R_metabinner_41
TCAAGTAAATATCTTTTGGTTTTGATGGTTGGCTGTTGGCGATTAACTAGCTGAAGCTCTTTAAACACAGGCTTTTTAGGTTTTTAAACAAGTTTGAAAATATTTTCCAATCTTCGATCTGATTTGATGTTGTCAGATCGATGATTGGCTGGTGGGGCCAGCGCGGGTTTTGAATTGAGTTGCTGGTGCGATCTAGGAGCGTAGATCTATCTACATATAGTGTGGGATGTGCTTATAGTAGATCCGCTAGATAAATATCTCTTTCTAGAAGGCAAGCATGACCGCTGCGGGGCAGTAGTAAGGTTTTTGAGTTGGGCAGCATTCTTGCTAGAATGTTTACCTCTGAGGATGATGGTAGTAGTCGATCGAGTGCTCCAGCAATCAGTAAGATAGGGATATCGACAAGTTTGGGGACAATCGTATGTACGGGGAACTGTCGTAGTAAATTTAGTCGCCAAGCGGCAGTTTGGGGGCGAACGGAAAGGATGGCATCGATTAAACTTTGACGTTCTGGGGGGGCGACTCGATCTCCGTTAATCAAAAAATTGACTAAAATCATCGCGGACAGGGGGTATAAGGCATCTGGTAATAAGCCAGACAGGGCACTTCCCGCAGCTAATAAGGGCAAACGTGCGAAGGAAGAAGCGGGGTTGATGAGGACGAGCTGAGTAATCTTAGCCTCAATCTGCTGGGCTACCTGCATGACGAAGCAAGCACCAAAAGATTCTCCACATAAGTATAGTTCTTGACCTGTAGAGAGTTCGGTTAGAATCAGTTTGACAGCTTGACTGACTAAGCCTGTCCAACTAGTAAGATCGTCGCTAGCGATGGCTAAACAGCGAAGGTCAAATCTAGCTAGTAAACCAGTTAGTTGTTTGTCGAACAGTTTACCAGTGCCATCCATGCCGGGGAAAAGCACAAATAATGGGAGGTGCGGCTGGACAGGATAAGGCTGTAGCAGTTTCATGCAAATTCTTTAGCTATCGCTGACGGTGAGAATATCATTTTGGGCTAGACAGCCATCTTCTAAATGGACAATTCGATCGGCTACGTCGAGAATTCGGTTATCGTGAGTCACCATTAGAATGGTTGTGCCCTGCTCTTTGGCTAATTTCTGCATGATTTCGACGATTTCTCGTCCTGATTTTCCGTCTAGTGCGGCGGTGGGTTCGTCGGCGAGAACGAGTTTAGGATGGCTCATGAGGGCACGGGCGATCGCGACGCGCTGTTTTTGACCTCCTGAGAGGTTGTCGGGGTAGTAGGACTTGCGATCGCTTAATCCGACGGCATCGAGCATTTCGATGGCACGTTCTTTGATTTCTTTGCTACTCATGTTGTCGTGGAGTTGTCCCGCCATTTGGACATTTTGCTGGGCGGTGAGGGATTTAAGCAGGTTGTGCGCTTGGAAGATATAACCAATGTTGCGCCGCACGGCGATGACTTGACGTTTGCTCGCACCAACCATTTCTACGCCTAGTACTTTCATGCTACCTTCTTGAGGCGATCTCAAGCCGCCAGAGAGGGTTAAGAGGGTGGTTTTGCCGGAGCCGGATGGCCCAGTCATGAGGACGATTTCACCTCTACCAATTTGGAGGTTAATATCGAAGAGGACTTGTTTTTTGAGGCTGCCTTTACCGAAGTAGTAATTGAGTTGATGGACATCAACAACGACATTATTTTTGAGGTTGCCGCTATCGATGTTTACTAGTTCTGGTGCTTTTGGTTTGAATTTCAGCATGGTGTTCTTTTAATGTCAGAGGACGCGGCTATGTCCGTAACTCCTGACGGAGAGGCTATTGCATTTGGCGTTAGCCTGCCGTAGGCACGGGCAAACGCTCCGCTACCGCCAACGTCGGGGAACCCGACGGTTCAGGACATCAAGACAGAGGGAAGATTTAGATATTGTAAGTCGGAACGATTAATTCAACAGCTCAAATTCTTTTAGAGCTGGGAGGAAATTGTTGTTTTCATGTTGAGATCGAGTTAATTTTATCAGTGCAAATCTCTGGAGTGGTGTTAGGTTTGCCCATTGAGCCAGAGTAATATTTACTTGCTGTTCGGTGGCTTTGGTGGTGATGCTGGGTGGAATTTCTCGATCGTTTAACCAGGGGGGATGAGGATCGATCGATAGTAAGCTAGCCTCGTTCTTGGTATGCTGGAAAATTAACTGACTCACATAGTCTTTATATGCCGTAATCTCGGTAGATTTTTCACATAGTAATTCAACTAACTGTTCACATTCAGGTTGAGTAAAATGATTCCATTCAGCTAGTTTTAATTTTACTCCACATGTATCTAGCTTCAGCCGCACAATCATCGGAATGCACCGCAACGAATCAACAAAATCAGCTTCAAAGTTAAAAAATGTCATTGGAGAGATGGGAGATGGGAGATGGGAGACGCTACGTTCTATTCCACTTACTTATTACTTATTACCTAATTCCTCACTCCTGCCATAATCAGATCGATCGATTCTTGAGTATGACTTTGGAGTAATTCCTTACCCAGTAACCGCTTACCTGGCCAAAGATACTTGAGATTTTCTTGGGCGGTAAAATAGAACGAACAAGCACCGACAATATTTACCGCTGTGTGACGGGGTTCGAGCTGGCGAAAAACACCCGAAATCATCCCCTGTTCCAAAATTTGGACGATAGTGCCATACAGGATGTTGCCCAATTGTTTGGGATAGTACTTGCCCTTATTTTGAATTGCTTCTAGGGAAAGAATACTACCTACTCGTGGATTTTCAGACATGCAATGCAGCATTGTGGTGAGTAACTTCACCAGTGCAGCATCTGCAGGTAAACAATCAAGTTGGAGCTGCTCTGCTATCCCTAGCATACCCACCAAACAACGTTCTAACACCGCTTGATATAATTCCTCTTTGCTTTGGAAATAATAATAGATCATTGCCTTGGTAACGCCTGTTTGGGCGGCGATAGCTTCGGTGCGGGCACCACTTAAGCCTGTCACTGCAAACTCTACTTCGGCGGCATCTAAGATTTGAGTCTTCGTCGCTTCGGGATTTCGGGCTAAATTTGTTGTTTTAGTGGTCTTTTGCTTGTTGATTACGGGCATTATATAAGATGACGTAAGCAGTTATTTAACTAACTGGTAAGTATAAAGATGTGCTAATAAACCTATTATGCCATAGGTTTTGGGAATTGTGTCTTAATTGACACATTATTTATTTTCAGTTAAACTAACTAACAGGTCAGTAAATTTCCAGGGCGAATAGAGGAACAACTCAAAAGCTATGTCAGAAGATAACTTTGTAGTCGATAAATTCAAGAGCCTCAATCCCCTCAGCCGCTGGATTGCCGTCGGTGCTTCGGTAGCAGCGATCCTAATTTTGCCAGCCGGATTGCACTATTCTGGGATGTTGGCGCAAAAGCCATCAGCAGCGGTAACAAAGGATGGTAAACCCATCGTCGCGAAAGTGGAAACAGCTAAAGCGGTAACAGCATTGGGGCGGTTAGAGCCATTAGGGGAAGTAATCAAAATTTCGGCACCGAGTACCCAAGGTGGAAAAGGGACTCTATCGCAATTGTTGGTGAAAGAGGGCGATAAAGTAATGCGGGGACAAGTCATCGCCGTGCTCGATAATCGTCAACGGCTAGAAGCAGCCTTTTCGAGAGCGCAGGAGGATGTAAAAGTATCCCAGGTTAATCTCGCCAAAGTTAAAGCGGGCGCGAAACAGGGGGAAATCGGTGCTCAAAAGGCAGAAATTGCTAGATTAGCCAGTCAACTTAGAGGGAATGGGGAGACTTATGTCGCTACGAAAGCGCGGTTAGAAGCCCAACTAAAATGGGAACCTGCTGCTCAGGCTGGAAAAATTCAATCCTTGAATGCACAACTAGCAGGGGAAAAACCGACTCAAACTGCTACATTACGCCGATTGAGATCGCAATTGGGAAATGCTGAAGTAGACTATAAACGTTATCAACAATTGTATGTCGATCGAGCGATCGAGGCGACAAAAGTCGATGCCAAGCGACTAGAAGTTGAAACCATCCGCCAACAATTAGCCGAAGCGCAGTCAAAATATAACCAGACTGTCGCCATGCTCAACCAGCAGATTATCGAAAATCAGGCGACTAAAAATAAACTTACCACCACAACCCAACAACAAATCGCCGAAGCTAAAGCCAACTATAACACCACTTTGGCCACCACTACCCAACAAATCGCCGCAGCTAAAGCTACCCTGAGCAAAATCTCTGAAGTACGGGGAGTCGATGTCGCAGGTGCTCAAGCTGAACTCAGCCGTGCTCAAGCCACAGCTCGTCAAGCTCAAGCTGAATTAGCTGAAGCATATGTGCGCGCACCGAGTGCGGGTGAAATCCTTAAAGTCCGTACTCGTGCGGGAGAATCTCCTAGTGATAAGGGAATTGTCGAAATGGGACAAACCAGTCAAATGGTGGCGGTTGCAGAAGTCTATGAAAGTGATGTCCGCAAGCTCCGAGTCGGACAAGCTGCGACGATTAAAAGTGATTCTGGCGCATTTAGTCAAAATCTACGCGGGACAGTTAGCTATATCGGACTCCAGATTGGCAAGCAGGATGTCTTAAATACCGATCCAGCGGCTGATTCTGATTCTCGCGTGGTGGAAGTCAAAATTGCGATCGATCCAGCCGACAGCGGCAATGTCAAAGGACTAACTAATTCTAAGATTGCGATCTCGATTAAGACTGACTAAGTTCAGTGAATAGTGAATAGTGAATAGATAATGTTTAAAAAGATTCCGCTTGCTTGGTTACAACTCAGTCATGAAAAGATCCGGTTGCTAGTGGCGATCGCGGGAATTAGTTTTGCTGACATCCTGATGTTTATGCAGCTAGGATTTCGGGACGCTTTATTTGACAGTGCTATTCGATTTCATACTAATGTGACTGGAGATATCTTTCTTCAAAGTCCTCAGTCTACTGCATTAATTTCGATGAAATCTTTTCCGAGTCGTCGATTATATCAATCCTTGGCATTTGCCGGAGTCGATACAGCCACCCCAATTTATATCAACCAAACGATCTGGAAAAATCCTGTCGATGGCAGTACGCGGGGGATTTTAGTCTATGGATTCAATCCCAAGGATACTAAGTTATTTCAGTTGCCTGGAATTGCCGAGAATATCGATAAGTTGAAAACGCCGGATACTTTTTTATTCGATCGTAAATCGCGTGTTCAATTTGGTCCAATCCCCGAATTATTTGAAGCAGGCAAGAAAGTCGAGACTGAAATGCGCAATCGCAGAATTAAGATTGGTGGATTATTTACACTTGGTTCTTCCTTTGGTGCTGACGGTAATCTGATCACTAGTGATACTAATTTTATTCGGTTATTTAAGCGAGATCGAGGCTTGATCGATATCGGTGTAATCCAAACAAAACCAGGCACGAATATACCTGCCACAATTGCGGCAATGCGGGCATATTATCCCAAGGATGTGCGAGTTTTTTCTCGTCAAGAATTTATTGATGAAGAACTCCACTACTGGCAAACTGGTACCGCGATTGGGTTTATTTTCACACTTGGGACAGTGATGGGTTTCATTGTCGGAATTGTCATTGTTTATCAGATTCTTTACACTGATGTTGCCGATCATCTATCTGAATATGCAACGCTGAAAGCGATGGGTTATACAGATTTCTATTTGTTAACCGTTGTCTTTCAAGAGGCAATCATTCTGTCGATCGTTGGATTTTTCCCTGGGATGTTTGCAGCAGTGGGACTCTATACTATGACACGGAATGCGACTAGCTTACCATTATTAATGACCGTCGCGCGTGCGACTACAGTACTTATTCTAACGATGATTATGTGTACAATTTCTGGGGCGATCGCCGTGCGAAAATTGAGATCGGCAGATCCCGCAGATATGTTTTAAAATTAATCATTATTTCAGCTTGACGTTTAGCGATAAGTTGATGATATTCTGTCCAAATGTCTGCCGAAATTCCAAGATTAATTTCTTTTAAAAGATCTGATTCTCTGTTGGGACTTTGTTCTAGCAGCGTCAATCTAACTCGTTTACCAGAAAATTCGTTAGCATTGGTGAGAATTTCTTCCCAAGTTCCTTCTATTTCTAGTGTCGATCGCATAAGAGATCTATCAATAGTTGTTCATTGATTTTAACTTATGTTCGACAAATCGAACAATTAGCACCAGAGTCACCCCCAAAGCTTAGACACCTTATTTCCCAATACAAAAACGACTGAAAATCCGATCGAGTACTGATTCTGTCACCTCTTCTCCGGTTACTTCTCCCAAGGCTCTAATCGCTTCGCGGAGATCGATCGTCCAGAAGTCGAAGGGTAATTTACCTTCGATCGTAGTTAACACCTGTTGCAAAGCAGTCTGAGACCGAATCAGGGCAGACGCTTGACGTTGATTGATAGCAATATCGATATTGGCGGCATAGAGTTGTCCACCAGCGATAATATTGAGGATAGCTGTTTCCAATCGATCGATCCCCAGATCTTGCGCCGCCGCAGTTTCAACGACGGCATTTATCCCTGCTGGTAAATTCAGCAGCGGGAGAGCGTCAATTAAATCGACTTTATTAATTACGACGATCGTTGTAATCGGGGCAATTTGGGCGTATATAGCTGCCTCTACATCTGTCCAACCGATCTGAGCATCGATCGTCAATAGTACCAAATCCGCTGCTTGTGCTGCCGCACGGGAACGCGCTACGCCGATTTGCTCCACCACATCGCTAGTATCCCGAATTCCGGCTGTATCTAATACCTGCACTGGAATTCCACCCACAACTAATCGAGATTCCACAATATCTCGTGTCGTGCCTGGTAGCTCAGTAACGATCGCTCGATCGCTCCGACTCCACGCATTGAGTAAACTGGACTTGCCCACATTCGGCTGTCCGAGGATTGCCACCTTCAAACCACTGCGCAACAACTCCCCGCGATCGGCTGTCCCCACAATCTGCCCAATTTCGACCGCCAATGCCCCTAATTTTGCCGTCACATCGGGAACATCCAACGGCGGTAAATCTTCCTCAAAATCGATCCTCGCCTCAATCTCTGCGAGTAAATCTAGGGCTTGGGCGCGTAATTGTTCGATCGGTTGGCGGAGTTTCCCCTGTAGTCCAGCAATCGCAGTCTGAGCGGCGGCTGGCGACAATGCCCCCACCAGATCGCTAATACTTTCTGCCTGAGTCAGATCGATCCGCCCATTCAGAAAGGCTCTGAGCGTAAATTCCCCCGCCTCAGCGACTTTCGCGCCACACTCTACACACAATTGCAAAATCTGCTGAACTAAGATAATCCCGCCGTGACTATGGATTTCGACCACATCTTCCCGCGTATAGGAACGGGGTGCCAGCATAATTAATAATAAAGCCTCATCGATCGTCATCCCCGTAGCTGGATGCCGCACATACCCATACAAAATCCGATGGCTTTCCCACTCCTGCTGCCCTGGCGTATGAAAAATTCGCCGCGCAATCTCGACAGCATCCAGCCCCGATAACCGCACGATGCCTACGCTCCCTTGCTGGGGGACAACAGCCGTCGAGATCGCTACAATGGTTCCAGTTTGCATGGGATGGTTAAGTAATAAGTAATAAGTACAGCTAGATTCAAAGGCTTTTTCAAAAAAGTCTTTGGATCTGTCTTCACCAAATAGCGGCTGCTATCCTTATAGTTTACTAGACTTGAACCTGCTCGATTTCTTTAACCAGACCTAATATCGTCGGTGATTGAAACAGGCTGACTAATGGTAGATTGACATTAAAGGTCGATCGAATCTCATTCATCAAAGTTACTGCGACGAGGGAATTCCCCCCTAAATTAAAGAAGTTTTCACTGGTATCTACTTCGGTAATTTGTAAGACTTTCTGCCAAATTTCCATCAGGCTTTGTTTGGTAGTTTGTTTGGGAGTGATTATTGTCGGTACTGGTGCTGCAACCTGTTTTGCCAGTAAGGGTGCAGGGAATGCTTTCCGATCTACCTTCTGATTTGGAGTCAGTGGAAATGTCTGAAGCTGAACGAAATTAGCCGGTACCATATACTCCGGCAATTGAGCGCGGAGGTGAGTGCGGAGGGTGGCTGTGGTTGGCTGCTCGCCAGGTTGAGCGATAAAATACGCAACGATACGTTTATCGCCAGGGACATCTTCGCGCACGACGATGGCGACTTCTCGGATTGTCTCATGGCGACCTAAAATCGTCTCGATTTCACCGAGTTCGATTCGATAGCCGCGAATTTTGACCTGAAAGTCAATCCGTCCCAGAAATTCTAGATTACCATCGGCGCGGTAGCGAACTGAGTCACCAGTTCGGTACAAACGATCGTTCGGATTGTGACTAAATGGGTTGGGAATAAACCGCTCCTGCGTCAGATCTGCGCGATTTAGATATCCCCGTGTCACACCTTTGCCACCAATAAGCAATTCGCCTGCAATGCCGATGGGGACGGGTTGTTGGAGCTTGTCGAGGATGTATAATTCGGTATTGGCGATCGGCCGCCCTAATGGCACTACACCTTCAACCGCTTTCAGAGCATGAGTTGTAGACCAGATAGTCGTTTCGGTAGGGCCATACATATTATGGATTTGTCCCCGCACGATTTGCTGGAGTTGCAGGGCGAGAGCTTCGGTTAAGGCTTCACCCCCAACCATCATCGTTTGAATTTGACCGATCGCGATGGCAGTTTTCGGATCGGCAATGAGTAATCCCGCCATTGAGGGGGTACATTGGAGATGGGTGACTTGATGTCGATCGATCAGTCCGGCAATTGAATGATCCTGTTCTAATTGGGTGCGTTCGGTTTTGGCGTTATAAATAACAACTTTGAATCCCCGTGTCAGTGTCCAGAATAGTTCGAGCACGGAAATATCAAAAGATAAACTCGTCACCGCCAACCATACTCCTGACTGGGCACCAATTCGCGCATCCATGCCAGTAAAGAAGTTGACAGCATTGCGATGTTCAACCATTACGCCCTTCGGTTTGCCAGTGGAACCGGACGTGTAGATGATATAACCTAAGTTTTCGGGTTTGACATCAGTTTGCGGATTTGTGGTGGGTTGCTGGGCAATTTCGTTCCAACTGGTATCGATCGCGATCGCCTGAGCATCAGCCCCAATTGATAACTTGGAAATCAACCGCTGTTGGGTAAGAATAATTGGAGCTTGGGAATCTTCGAGCATCAGCGCGAGCCGATCTGCGGGAAAGTCCGGATCGAGGGGTAAATATGCAGCACCTGCTTTATGAATTGCCAGTAATCCGACCACCATTTCGATCGATCTTTCCATCTGAAGCCCGATGAGGGTATCGGGTTTGACTCCCTGGAGTAGCAGATAGTGGGCTAGTTGATTGGCTCGGGAGTTTAATTCACCATAAGTCAATTGTGCCGCGTCGCAGGCAATGGCGATCGATTCTGGCGTACGCGCTACCTGCTGCTCAAATAATTGATGGATGCAAACATCTGTCGGGATGGGTGTGGCGGTTTGATTCCAGTCTATTAGCAGTTGCTGGTGTTCGGCGGTGGAAAGTAATGGTAATCGCGCCAGGGGCTGTTCTGGCTGGGTGAGACAGGCGGGGATTAAACTTTGCAGTTGATGAATGATCGCATCACTATCGATGTGAGTGAGTGCGCCTGTGTGGATTAATTCGGGCTTGCTGCCATTTTCATAAGCAACAAAATTCAGCTCGGCAGTTAGCGGCTGCAAATTGAGTCGCTCTGGGCTAGCAGCGATTACCATTGCGATAGGTAATGATAATCGCGCCGCATCGGGATCGCTGGAACTAGTTGCGGAATTTAGGGCTGTTTCTAGTCGTGTTTGAAATTGACTGAATGATTCTCCATCCTGAGTTTCGACGCGAAGCGGCGTTGTGGGAACACTGTTCGTCGTTGCATCGATGTGCAACTCCAAGTCAAATTCTGACTCTGATGAAAGTCGAGCACAATAAGCCGCAAACATCACCAATAGGGATTTGGCTGCTATCTGGCGATCTAGATCAATCGGATGGCGTTGAGGGGCTGTCTGGGGCTGACTAGTAGACAAATAAGGATGCTGAAATGGTGCGAGTTCCAGAGTGGGTAAAACCGCCGCCGTTGAGAATTTCGCGCTGGCAAATGCTTGCTCCTGCTGACAAATCGCCGCATTTTGCTGACTGATGGCGGGAATGAGGGATCGATCGAGTACTGGTAAAATATCACCGATGCGGACACCCTCACCGCCAATTGTGCGGGCTACTTTTTGTTTGAAGATTCGCCCTGCATCACTTGCTAATACAACTTCATGCCAGGTAATCGCATGTTGAGTTTCACGGCTGAATAAAGTCCAAGCAGTTGTATTCAATCCAGGCTGTTGTGGCAATGGCGAATCGTGATAATTAATCGTTGCTTTCCGCGCTCGTGCTATTGCCGTGGCGGGAACAATCCACTGACTATTATTAATACTAAATAGATAATCGTACACACTGTTCTGGATCTGCTTTTCAAAAATTGATCGATCCGCAGTATACCCGACACTATTTGCAGCCGCCCATGCGGCTATTGATCGATCTGCCGAATAAATCCCCTGCAAATGACAACTTTGCTCTAATAATATTTCTAAGCAACTCAGTGCTAAATCACCTTCACCAACAACAAAACATGAAAAACTGGTCATAATTTATTTGAACCCCTGAATCAAATCTATTTTTCAGATAAAAAATTATTACCTACTATCTATTACGTATGACCTATTACCTATTATTCAAATCCGAATCAAATTGCTAGGCACTTCAAACTTGGGAGTTCCGCCTGGAGCGTAAACTGCCCGATCTTCCGTATCGCTGATAATAATCGATCCGGCACCAATAATATTTTCTTTGCCGATCAAAATCGAGTTGCGAATCGTCGCATTCAAACCGATAAAAGTAGACTCACCGATCGTCACACCACCACCAATCGAGACATCCGCAGTGATAAAACAATGATCGTGAACGACGCTATGATGTCCGATATAATTTGGGCCAAGCAAGATACAATTACTGCCGATTGAAACAAACGGTTGGATTAAATTTCGTTCGATAATAAAAGTATTTTCACCAACTGGTGTGTCGTGATAAAATGCCTGAGAGCTGACGTAAGAAATACATTTGTATCCCCGCTCTTTGGCATTCAAATACTTATTCTTCCGCAACTGATTGACTTTCTGATAACTAATTGCAATAAATAATTGATAGCGATCTGGTGGATAATACTCTTCCAGTTTTTCATAGGGAACTATTGGCAATCCCTGAAAAGTATCCGCTGTAATATAAGCTCCATCAACAGTAAAAGCAACTATTTCATGATCGGAGTCTCTTGTCAGATAGAAGTGAACTACTTCCGCAATATCACTACTCCCGAAAATAACAACTTTAGCCATAGACTTTATCCATAGTCAGTAAAAATTTACGTAGTCTAATTGAGCGACAATTATACTTATGGTGATATTCTATACCATTCTGGTAACAAATGTATCATTTTGTGGCTGTTGTTACAGCACTTAATCCCTCAGTGCTTGCAAAGAAACAACTTCATCTTTTTAGATTGAAAGCTTTGCCTAGAGGGGGAACTATCTCTCAAAACCATGAACTTATTTTCTTACAGCCCCTTAGTACCGTTACACACTAAATACCCCATCCACTATTCACTATTCACCATTCACTAGCTTAAGATACTAATGTTTAGATTTAGTGCATCTAGGGGTAAGTCATGGAATACTGGGAATTTTTGATCCAGCGGGAGGGAGATCGCGGCTGGAGGACGATTGAAACAGGCAATCTCCAGCTCATGGAAGGTAAATATCGAATTGTTGCCAATAGCGATCTCATCAATACCCAAATTCAAACTCGCGTCACCCATCAAACATCAGATCCAGTGCCGCAACGTCGATCTCAATCGCGCAACCAAACTACCAATCCGCGCGGATTATTAGCGATTCTTCCTTTTACGAACTTACAGACGGGAATTTGGCAATTTGTCTGTAATGGTACCTCCGCAAACCAAGTCTCATGGCAACGGATTCTCAAGCTGCGGGTTTTGCCCAGCACTCCGAAGCCATCGCCAGTGAATGTGCTTCAGCCACAAGTTGAGCGGGGAGATCTGGGAGCTAGTGTTGTCACCACAGCGGATGAGTATCGCTCAAAACAACATGGCTTCTCAGCAAAGCTATCATCAATACTGCCCACTGAGGAAGATCGGTTCGAGCTTCCTGCACCGACAGCCCCAATTGTACCAATCTCGATGGTCGGCGAGCAAGAAAACTATGCTGATGGACTCGATCGATTATTGGAGCAACTAGAGCGAGAGTCCTTAAAACCTCAGCCACCCCAGCCCAAAATTCGCCAGCAAGTACTGGGTGCAATTCAACTCCACCAGATTTTTGACTCACCGTCACAATTAATTAACTTGAATCGATCGATCTTTTCAGGGATAATCCCAGGTAATCGCTTGACGGTTAATGGTAGCTGCAATTTACAGAGATTGAATGGTAAATTAATTAAAGCAGCAAAAATCGAAAGGTTGTCAATCTGTCTCCGTCATCCTCAAACTTCCGAATTAATTGTTTCGATCGAACAGTCCTTACCCCAATATCTCGACACCTTCACTTTTAGCGGCGATCTAGAACTACCCACAACAGCTCAAATTACCTTCCTCATCGGTGAAGTCAGCCTTTACGATAAACATAACATTCAACTCGGTTCTCATGGCTTTACAGTCACCCTCAGCCTCGATCCGAGTCAAGATGACCAACTCTCCTTCTTCCAACGCTCCGAGGAGCGGAAAGATATCACCGCCGATCTCCTCGCTCAATTGACTGAAGAATTACAGTTAGAATCAGTTACAATTGGCGATCGTGGCTCGTTGATTCAACCGCAAAATCGTCATTCGACTCCATCCCCCATCCCCCAGCGAGAATCCTCATTTACCCATCCAGATATCGTCCCTGTGAATTTGGCTAGCAGCAACCAGCCATCGCCACCCAGGATCGAATCCCCTGGTGTAGATGTTACTGGCGATTTGGAGATCGATCTTGCCCTTGCTAGTTTCGTTCATCAATATGAAGCTGGCAACTATGAAAATTTGGAAATAGTTGTGGATAGTTGATACGTTAGATGGTGAGTACTGCTCACCATCTAAGTAGATTTTAAGCCATATCTAACCGATAAGTGTTCGATCTGTTTCATTTATTAAGATTTACAAACTTTTATCAAATTTTTGTGAGCCTTTTTGGTTGACTAATTCAGCTAAAATCTAAGGATGCAATCTAGATAAACAAAGGACTTGATTATTATGGCAGCTTCTTTCTTACCTTCCATCCTCGTTCCTACTGTCGGCTTAGTATTTCCTGCTGTAGTTATGGCATTCTTGTTTCTCTACATCGAACGTGAAGCAGTTTAGTTTAGGTAATAGCTAATGGGTCATAGGTAATAGGTGAGAGTTTAGATCTTGCTTAATTAACTTTCTATCTGTCTTGAAATGTTGCTCTATGTGGGGAAACCCTCAATTTAACGCACCTTTCGATCCTATCTCCTACCTCCCATCCGACATCAATCAAAAAGCCGAACTACTAGTAGTTCGGCTTTTTGGTATAGACAGTGGTCGTTGAACCACCAGTACCTCATTTACATTGATGAGCCAATTCCAGCATAAGAGCCATAGAAGAATAAGCTCACAACGACGATTACACCCATACCAGCAACAGTCGCTACCAGCCACAAGGGAATTTTTCCTGGTTCAGACATAATTTTTTCCTTTGATAAATATCCCAACACAACACAGACAGCACCAATTAGTTAAAGAAGTAACTGGTAAAGAGAATTCCAAGCGTGAAAATCATTAATAAGCCTAAAAATAATGAAGCCCGATTTAGTTCTACGGGTTGATTATTCGGATTTGGAGAACGTTCCATAGTTTTAATTTGAATCTATCTTTGAATAAATTGCATGGCTGCGATCGCGCCAATGAAAAATACAGTGGGTACGCCCAAAGTATGGACAGCTAACCATCTGACTGTAAAAATGGGATATGAAATAGGCTGATTTCCGCCACCGCTAGACATTTGATGTGCTCCTAAAATTAAGGAAGGTTTGTTAAGGTTTGATTAGTAGTTTTTGATGATTGGTTGTTATTCGTCGATGTTCATTCTAAGCCGCTATGCCAACGGCAATTAACAGCCGACAAAATAACTTTATAGCTACAAGAGACTATAGTTGTACCAATAAATCTCAGCTATTTCTTTTGAACGAATTTATCAATCTGATTTTTGGAGTCAAACCGATCTGATACGATTGGTAATTCTTGACGAGTCTGGGAATAGTACTCATCAGGACGAGGTGTACCAAAAGCATCATATGCCAAACCAGTGCTGACAAACAACCAACCAGCGACAAACAATGCTGGAATGGTTAGGCTATGAATGATCCAGTAGCGAATACTGGTGACGATATCTGAAAACGGACGTTCTCCGGTATTACCTGCCATGTTAAGGATCTCCTAATTCTACATATATCTATTCAATCACACTTTAATCATAACTCTAAAGAAATGCGATCGCTAAATGAGAGAAAAGATGGGAGATTGGAGATTGGAGTTAAGACGCAAGCGTCTTTTTCACGATCCACTCTCCTAGTACCGTTCGGTTAGACCGAAATTAGCGTATTTAACTCACGAATACTTCTGGATCTAGGCGGATCCTATCATCTCCTATCTCCCATCTCCCAACTCCTAAGCTGCTTCCCCTTGATACTGTAGAATAATCCCCCGTTGACCGATGATAAAACCGCGTTCGGGAGTAAAGAACAGAATCTTGTATAGATTCGATGGCACCTCTTCTACCGCTAGATCCTTGAGCCAAGTTTTACCGCTGTCATTACTGACGAGCAAGTCACCACTACCACCAGATACCCAAACTTCTCCAGGTGTCCGATACGCGAGATCTAGTAAGCCAGTATTAGTCTTTTGTCCAGGAAATACTTCATCTTCCCAGACATCTGGTTTATCAAGGGTGTTAAATTGCAATTGTCCGCCACGCGCTAGCATCCAGAGTCGTCCATCTTCAGCAAATCCCATGCTGGAAACTCGACGAGAACTATTCCGATTGTGAGGTTCCCAATTTTCCGATCCTGGTTTCCAGGTAGAATAGAAGTTACCTTTGGCAGATACCGCGACATATTGACCGTCTGTCGATCGATTAATTGTCCGAAATACGCCTACTGCTCCATTGACAAGAGCTTTCCAATTTTTACCAGCATCTTTTGTCGCATAAATCGCCCCGATGTCAGTCGTCATTTCTGCCGAACTCGCATCCAATGCTTTAATTGTAGCCGGAGTTCCAGGTAATTTAGCACTTAAGGCTAGTCTTTCCCAAGATTTACCAGTATCCTTAGTGTGAAGCAAAATCGCGGGTTCACCGACAATCCAGCCTTCATCGCCTGCAAAACTAATTGAGGTGAATCGGTATTTATCAGTATCTAATTCGAGTTTGCGGTTCTCCCAAGTTTTACCACCATCATTGGTTTCCAAGATAGCGGAGTCACTACCGACAACCCAACCATGTTGGGGATTTCCGGTAAATGCTAAATCCTGAATATTGGATTCGGTAGGTAACTGGATAGACTTCCAGGGACTCGTCGCGAGGGGGGTAATATGACTACAACTAACGCAGAAGATCCCGATCGCTAGTATAGTCGCTGTTTGTTTGAAAATTCGTTTCAATAAGTTCATTTTTTAGGATTTAGATGTTAGATGTTAGATGTTAGAGTTTCGGACACTTGCGTCCTACCTATTCCCTAACCCCTAATTCAATGAATATAAGCTCAGGAATAATAAAATTCCCAATCCGAGTCCACCATAGATTAATAAACTCTTTTGGGATTCTGTCATGGTATTGACCCCAAATCCATAGCCTTGGTTTTCTTTAAACCCAGACACCGCATTAGTTCCGATGTTGTTAAATGCGCCTTTTTTTGCGGTACATACCGGACATTTCCAATCCGCAGGGAGAACACTAAAAGGTGTCCCCGCAATGATTTTATTCTTGGGATCGCCTTTATTCGGATCGTAGGTATAGCCACAGGCGCGACATGCAAACCGATCTTCATCGGCGGCTATCGCTTTTTTGGCTGTTGTCGGTTCCAGATTTTCTGGACTTTCAGTTGGATCGCTCATAATGGAATTTTTCAACATACTGTTACAAATTTTGACATATTATGCCAAAGTTTGATACCTAGTCTTGAATATATTGGTGCCAGATGCGAGAATATAGACTCGATCGATTGACTATAAATATTGGGGTTAGCCGTATTCGCACAGCGGCTGTCAAACATCTCCAGGTTTAGTCTGCCAACGCAGACTAAGATATTTATAGCAAGTTAAGTTGAGGATGTTGGACAGTTAAAAGAAGTTGTTGCAGGCGTTTTTGATAGCTTTCTGTTGGCATTTTTCCGGTTTTCACCGATTCGGTGAGTGACTTAATTTGGGCGGCATTTTCTTGTTTTTGAGCTTCGATTGTCAGTTCATGGCGATCATAAATAGCTTCAGCCGCCTTCCGATTTTGTTTGAATAATTGACGTAGGGAGATCGCATCTAATTTTACTTCTGGCTGAGAATAAGCTGCTTCAAAATAAATAACAGTAGTTTGTCCCATCGCCCAAGTCGCGGTAAATGCGTCGGCGGCTCCCAAACTAGCACCAATTTTGGGTACCAATTTCGTCAGATCCAACGCCATCAACCATGCACTAACTAATCCCAAACTTCCCACCATTTCCTCGAAAAATGGTTTAACTGCAAAGTCCGCTGTCCCATAAATATCGGCGATTTCAGCAATCAGAATCATCTGTAACCCTAATGCCGCTGACTGAGTATAGGAACCAGATAACGGTGATGGATCTGCCCCTAGCACGGCTGTAGCCATCGCGTAGCGGAGAATTTTCTCTTCAATTATGCTCGATCGTTTCACAGGATCGGAAATTGATTCTCCCTTACCAATATTTTGGAAGTTTGCAACTTTATTTACCAACCCTTGCAACTGCTCGACTTTTTCAGGTGTCAAATTAAATGTCGTGGCAATTAGATCGATCGCGTGTTGTTCAGAGGGATGATATTTAGCATCAGTATTTGCTAACAAATAAGCCGCATAATAAGTTAATTCTTGCTGGGCTGGATCGGTTATTTTCTCTAATTCTTGAGATAAATTGACTGGTTCTGTTAGCAATGTTTCCCAAACTATTCCCGCTGGAAAATTTGTTTGTTGGACATTTGATTCTAACCACGATCTTTCCTGTGGTTCGATCTTACCATCGGCTTGAGCAACCCCAATTAATACCTTCAATCGGGCTAATGATTCTGGTAACATAATCGTCGGCTGGGAATCTTCTAGTTGCAGCATTTTATATGCTAACTGGCGCGTCGTCGGTTCGGGTACAATTAGCACCGGACATGATGCCCGATGCAATACAAACTGGCTCAAACTCCCTGTCATCATTTCGAGCATTTGTCCCCGTCTGCGTCGCCCCATCACGACGAGATCGACTTTGGCGGCGTACTTGAGAATGGTATCGCCAAGTGCTTGATTGACTACGACATATTCCAATTTACAGGTGCTTGCTAATGGCTGGAAGATATGACGGAGTTCGTGTTCGCTGGTGGGTATAGCTTGCCAATTTTGAGTTGGAGCTTCTTCGGTGTAGTCTAGTTCTGGTTCGTAGACGTGGAGAATGGTTACTTCGGGGATGTCGGTGGTGTGGGGTTTGAGGTAGTTTTGCAGGAATTCACAAATCTGAACTGCGGTGGGCGAAATGTCGGCTGCGACTAGTATTTTCATTGGGTTATAGTTGTTAATTTATTCGGATTTGTCACTGATTCATCTATCTCGTAGGGGCGGGTTTATGCTATAAATCATCGCTTTCACTAATAAATATCAAACGAACCCGCCCAAACCCTCTAGAAATGGTTGATTAGTTGGTTGCGGAGATCTACCCACCCCCCCCTACGGGCACCCCTCCGAGGAGGGGATTTTCCGGCTCCGCTCAGTGCAACGCCCCTTTGAGGAGGGGATTTTCCGGCTCCCTCCCCTGCTTGGTGCGCTGTCTTGTCGTTTTTTTATTCGGGGGGAACCCCCGAATAAAAACGCCGCTACACTGTCGGGGAACCCGAACAGTACGCGCATCCGCGCATATTCGGGGAGGGTTGGGGTGGGGTATCGGGACTACGCAGCAACTCTAATCTTCGATATTTAACTGACGTTCGGCGATTTCTTGGGCATCCTTAAACTGACCGTTTTTAGCTGCCCAAATTAATGATAGTAATGCTAAAATCCCGATCGGTAATAATACCCAAACTAACGACCACATCACCACAATACCGTCACCAATTCCAAACCAACTGCCCATTTGAGCATGTGGTTCTGTCATGGCTAAATATAGTCGATCGATCTCATTCATAATGATGCCTCTGCTACTTTGATACTATCTTTCCATGCTCCCAAAGATTGGATATAATCGGTTAAATCCGACAATTCTTGAGTAGATAGATAGTCGAAGGCGGGCATGATCGAATTGGGATTGTATTGACGAGGATTGATGAAATGTCCAATTAGATAATCTCGCGCAGGTGCGCCAATTTCTCGTCGCCAAACTCGCCCCTCGTTGGATAAATCTGGCCCCTGGCGGGAGGTTCCGAGAAAGTGAGGTAAGTCGTAGAAGTAGTCTCCGGCTTTGGAAACCCCAAATGCGGCAACGAGATTTTCATCGGCTTTGACGTTTCGCACTTGCTGCGAGTGACAGTAGACGCAGCCTTCACGGGCGTAGATCTTGCGCCCTTTTGCCTCTGTGGGCGAGTAGGCGACTAATCCGACACTGGGAGAGCGAACGATATCGGAGGCGACTCCAGGGGCGATTACTAGTCCGGTGAAGGCAGATCCGAATAAGATTGATAAGATGACGACGATCGGAAAAACGCTAATATATCTCATAATGTAACACCTGATTTTGCTGGAAGATCGATCGGGTAATTCACTGTTTTATAGACATTCCCAACGAATAGAAACTGCCCCACCAATACGATTAAGCCGCTAATAGCACGAGCGACATGATAGGGATATTTGTCAAGCATGGTACCTTGAGGTGAACTCCCTGCTTCCCAAGCAGAACCCTCCATCCAGCCACTAATTCCCATCGAAACTACATAGCCGAAGATACCGAGCATCGTTAGCCAGAAATGCCATTCCGCCAGATTTCGGGAGTATTTGAGTTTGAGCGAGCGTTCTAGATAAAAGTAAGTAAACGCAATCACCCCAGGTACGCCAAATCCTAGGAATCCGAGATGGACATGGGCGATCGTCATATTGGTAAAATGGAGTTTAGCATTGAGCGACATCACGGCTAAAACCGTTCCCCACAGGGATGCACCGACATAGCAAACATACGCCAGCAGACTAAATCGATAGCCAATATCGCGCTTCATAATCTCCCACGTACCCCAGGCGGTACCACCGAAATTGATCATTGTCGCACATGTCGGAATAAACATCGCGATCGAAGCCGTCACCGAAGCCGTCATCACCCACATCGGAACTGGCCCCCAGATGACGTGATGTCCGCCATTCCAGGGATAAAACGCCGCCAATGTCCAAAATCCGACAAATGAGATAATGTGGCTGTACAGGGGCTTATTTACCTGCTTAGGAACGATGTAATATAACGTGGCTAAACCCAGAGTAGTCAGCCAAATTCCAAACAGATTGTGACTATAGAACCAATTGATAATCGCATCTTCAATCCCGCTGAATTTAGACGCATTGCCCAAAGTGTAGTAGATCGGAAAGGGAATAATCGCCAGCAGAATATACCAGAGCGACACATATACCCGCCGTTCCTGTCGTAAAGTAATTGTAGAGAATAAGTTACCAGCGATCGCAATTACCAGAATGCCGATCGTCATATCAAACGGAAACGGAATCTCGGTATACTCCTTCCCCTTACTGAAGCCCATCATAATTCCCAGACAGCCCGCCAGTAAATTGAAGTTCCAAAACCAGGCGGTGAGCGAACCTAACCGCTCGGAAAATAGCGGTGTCTGAGTCAAACGCGGCACCATATAGAACGTCGCGCCTAAATAGCCCATGCTCATGAAGCCGAACAGACCAATGTTAATATGTACCGGACGCAGCCGCCCATAAGCCAGTGCCGGAATACCCTGCAAGAACTCAGGATAGAACAGTTTTACAGCTTCGACGACACCGATGAGCATCGTTACCGACATCCAGAAGATCCCAGAGTAGAGCCAGATCTGAGCCGCACTATCCGGTAGATCTATGGGTAGAAGCTCAGAGCTAGGTTTAGTAGAATTGGGAATAATGACTGAATCATTGCGATCTTGGATCGAGGTCATAAACAATGTAGGTAGATAGAACTCGGCACGCGATCGATTAAGAATCTATAAGTTTTTTGATAACTCTCACCAATCTAACAATCAAATAGAACAATTAGCCAACGACAGAGCGTCGAACTTGAGACTTCTACAGAGTTTCTTCGGGATCGTCAATCGGAGAATGCTCAGTAACCTAGAAGCACGGGAGGCAGATCCCCGACTTCTTGGAGAAGTCGGGGATCTGATACTGATATGTCCTCAGCATCGGATTTTGTTAATTTTCGATCCTTTATTGCAATTAGATATCAATATAAGTGATAATAATTCTGATTAAGATAGTATTTTGGTCAGAATTATTAAATTCTTTTATGAGTAAGGCTCTATGTTAGTTCCATTTTTGATTATGCTGCGAGAAGGGATTGAAGCTGCCCTGATCGTCGGGATTATTGGTAGCTACTTACGCCAGACTGGTCATGTGAAGTGGATGAAGGCAGTGTGGCTGGGTGTAATGTTAGCCTTTGGTCTATGCTTTGCTTTGGGAGTCTTTCTCAAAATGACTAGTGGAGAGTATCCCCAAAAAGTTCAAGAATTATTTGCATCAATAATTGCCCTAGTTGCAGTCGGGATGTTGAGTTGGATGGTACTGTGGATGAAAACTGCGGCTCGATCGATGAAAGCTAATCTACAAGCCTCGATCGATCGAGCGGTTGCTACTGGAGATCGATCTGGTATCGCCCTCGTGGGGATGGCGTTTCTGGCTGTAGCCCGCGAGGGGATTGAGTCGGTGTTTTTCCTGTTAGCGACCTTCGAGCAAAATGTGGGGATCGAAGCCCCAATTGGTGCCATTTTAGGATTGATGGCATCTGTCGGAGTTGGGTTTGCAATTTATCAAGGCGGTGTCAGACTCAACCTGCAAAAATTCTTTCGATGGACGGGCGTATTTATTCTATTTGTAGCAGCAGGGTTATTTTCCAGTGCATTCCATAATGCCCATGAAGCTGGTGTCTGGAATCTCTTTCAAGAAGTGGTGTTCGATATTAGCAACATCCTACCCGTTCACAGCCCGATCGGCACGGTATTGGCAGGCATGTTTGGTTACAAAGACAGCCCCACCGTCACTGAAGTAGTTGCTTACTGTGGCTATCTTATCCCGATGCTCATGCTATTCTTTGCTGCGAACAAGACACCCAAGCCAACGACTCAGACCTAACAATATTATCAATATTTAATCATGAAACTTTCACAAATTAGATCCAACCTCACCATCCTCTGTTTATTAGCCGCAACGATGACTGGCTGCGCCTCTAACCCAACAACTAGCACCAAGGAAACCCCCCAAGCATCAGTAACTACCGCAGCCCCAGCCGAAGCTGCATCCAAAGCTCCAGTAGATCTAACTGCACCGATTGCCGAATATAAAGTTTATGTTACCCAAGAAATCGACCAGTTGACCGCCAAGACAAAAGCTTTTACTGACGCGGTAATCGCTGGAGATCTAGCTAAATCCCAAAAACTATATGCTTCTACCCGCGTTCATTGGGAACGTGCCGAGCCAGCCGCAGACGCATTTTCCGACTTAGATGGCAGAATGGATCAACGTGCCGACAAATTTGAACTCAAAGAAAAAGATCCTAAGTTCACAGGTTGGCATCGACTCGAAAAATTTCTATTTCAAGACAAAACCACAACTGGGGCGAAAGAAATAGCCACTCAGTTGATGAAGGACACTTTAGAGTTACAAAAGCGAATTAAAACTGTCGCGATCGAACCTAAAACAATGGTAGGTGGTGCCGCATCGCTCATTGAAGAAGTCGCAGCTAATAAAATTAGTGGTGAAGAAGATCGTTATAGTCGAACCGATCTATGGGATTTTGCCGCAAATGTTGAAGGCTCCCAAAAAATTGTCGAATTATTGCGCCCACATCTCGAAAAGGCTAATCCTGAATTAATTAAGCGGGTGGATAGCAATTTTGCCAAAGTAAATACGGGATTAGGTAAGTACAAAACGCCAGATGGTGGTTATCAAGCTTATGACAAACTCAAAGATCCTGATCGCAAAGATTTAAAAGCGGCAATTACTTTATTAGCTGAAGATCTCTCCAAGCTGCGCGGAACTTTGGGCATAGATTAATACTTACACTAATTTTAAGTTTAGCTTAATTAACAGAAACAGATTATGAAGGTTTTCAGCATTCTAATTTTATCAGCGATCGTCTTGTCCAGTTGTTCGAGTAGTGAATCTGGGGGCAAGACGGCTCAAGCAGATACACTTCCGCAAATAGCGATCGCAGTTACCGAAAAAAACTGTGACAAAATGGATCTGACTGTGAATAGTGGTAAAAATCTATTTGTCATTACCAATAAAAGCACTCAAAATCTAGTGGAGTGGGAAATTATTGAGGGTGTAAAAGTTGTCGAAGAAGCTGAAAATCTCGCACCTGGATTTGTCAAAAAGGTAAAAGCCAACCTCAAACCTGGTGAATACGGGATGATTTGTGGTCGCAAAAGTAGTCCCAGAGGTAAATTAACCGTCAAATAAGATTCCCTTGAAAAAGTTGGGGAACTGTCCTCACTCACGATTAAATTTATTAAAAATAATGCAAAACACATCAAAAAAATCAGGACTAATTATCACCCCACGCATCACTCGCCGCGACTTATTAATCGGCATGGCAGCAGCGGGGGGAGTTGCTGCTTTAACTAGTCTTGGTTATAAAACCATCTCAGCGAAAGATGAGGACACCACCAAAGATACCGTGTCTTTCTATGGCATTCATCAGGCAGGTATTATTACTCCTGCACCCGCAACAGCATTAATTGTATCTTTCGATATTTTAGCTAAAAACAAACAAGATCTCACCCGTTTATTTCAAGGACTAACTACACGGATTGAGGTTTTAACTAAAGGCGGCAAAGTCCCACATATCGATCCCAAATTGCCACCAGTAAATTCTGGCGTGATGGGCGACCAAATTTTCCCTGATAACTTAACTGTGACTGCTGCGGTTGGGGCATCACTATTTGACGACAGGTTTGGACTAAGCAAACTTAAACCTGTCCATTTAGTTAATATGCCAGCTTTTCCTAATGATGCCCTAGATGCCGATCGATGTCATGGCGATTTACTATTACAATTCTGTTCCAACACTGCCGAAACAAATATTCATGCACTGCGGGATATCATCAAAAATCTCCCCGATCTAATTTCTTTGCGTTGGCAACTCGATGGTTTTTTACCACCTCATACCATCAAAAAACCAGGTGAAAGCGTTCGCAATTTACTCGGCTTCAAAGATGGTACGGCAAATGTCAATGCCACTGATGATAAACTCATGGATAAACTAACTTGGGTACAGCCAAAATCCGCCGAGCCAGCATGGGCAGCAGGTGGCACTTATCAAGTAGTCAGAATTATTCGGAATAAAGTTGAATTCTGGGATCGCACTCCACTCAAAGAACAGCAAGAAATCATTGGAAGGGATAAATATACAGGTGCGCCGCTGGGGATGAAAAAAGAGAAAGATATTCCTAAGTACGAGCAAGATCCTGAAGGTAAAACTATTTTTAAGACTGCTCATATTCGACTGGCTAATCCCCGCAATTCTGACTCAGGGTTGATTCTACGGCGAGGATTTAACTATTCTCGTGGCTATAGTAAGGCAGGACAATTGGATATGGGACTGCTATTTGTCTGCTTTCAAGCAGATCTCGAACGCGGTTTTATTGCTGTCCAAACTCGTTTGAATGGCGAACCATTAGAAGAATATATTAAACCAGTCGGGGGCGGATATTTCTTTGCTCTACCAGGTGTTAAAGATGCTGGTAGCTACTTGGGGAAAACTTTGATTGAAGCATAGGTTAATGGAAATATCGAAGTGATGAGACTGGTTCTTGCGGTAATCTAAGAGAAAGATACACGTAAATGTTATGGTTCCTCTGCCCAATTATCGCCCCAAGAACCTCTCATTGGGACCGTTAGAGACGGAAATTCTTCATATTGTGTGGGAATTAGAATCAGCCACAGTTAAAGATATTCACGACAAGATTCTGAGTAATCCCGATCGAGAATTAGCCTATACTTCGGTGACAACGGTATTAACTCGCCTGACTCAAAAAGGTTGGCTCAGATGTGATAAACAAGAACGCAGCTTTATCTGGTACCCGCTCGTATCAGCAGCCGAAGCTCAAGCAATCCAGGCTTACGAACAGTTGCAGCAATTTCTCGCAATCGGCAATCCCGATATTGTTGCAGCATTTGCCGATAGTCTCGATCGAGCCAGTATAGAGCAAATCGAATCGATCGCGCAAAGATTAAAAGCTATTCGCACAGCTCGTGAGGAACAGTAAATGCACCTAATCGTACTGGTTGCTATTTTCGGGCTAGCGTGGGGATTGCGGTACACTTGGACTGAAAACGAGCAACCCAATTGGATCTCGCGGTGGCATCTAACTCGATCGAGACTGATCTTACCACCCCTGTTACTATTTACCACTTCCATCTCGATCGTTTGGATGGGGCCACATGGCAGAATGGTATGGGTGGGAAATGACTGGTTAAGCTATAATTTAGCGATCAGCTGGTTGGGAATTGCTGGACTTTACTTGCTCAAACTCACCGTCACAGGTTGGCAAATGCTCCAACAGGTGCGGACTTATCCCACAACTCAACTCGGCGGTAAAACAGTTCGGATTCTCGATCTACCGACTCCCTATATCGCTCAAATCGGCTTCTGGCAGCCCGAATTAATAATTACCACAGGAATCCTCGATCGCCTAAGTACAGAGCATCTAGCGGCGGTTCTAGCCCACGAACAAGCGCATTATCGTTATCGAGATACTTGGTGTTTCTTTTGGTTGGGATGGATGCGCGGAATTACCGCTTGGCTCCCTCAAACCGAAGTAATGTGGCAAGAACTGCTAGTATTGAGAGAACTTCGCGCCGATCGATGGGCATCCAGACAAACAGATCCATTATTAGTCGCCGAAGCCTTGCTATTAGTCGTCCAAAATACACCAGTTTTTACCGAAGATTTTTGTACAGCCTTCAGCCAGAGCTTACCAGTAGACCGACTTAACCAGAGAATTGAGGCACTGTTAGAAATCGATCGAACTAACGATCCTCAGCCTAAAAAACTACCACAATTGCTCGATCTGCGATCGTGGATATATTTACTAATCGGATTTTCACCATTACTGGTAGTCTTTTTTCACAATTGATTTAACTCGCTACATAATCGCGAAAACTGCTGTGACGGCGGAAATGGGATAGAGCTTGATGCTCTAATTGCCTAACTCGTTCGCGACTGAGATTGAGAATTTCACCTACCTTAGCCAGAGATAGCTCCTTCCCACCTTCCAAACCAAACCGCAATTTAATCACATTCCGTTGTTGAAGGGTGAGTTCGTCGAGAGTAGATTGGAGTTCTTGGTGGAGGGATTCTTGAACTGTGTATTTCTCAGGGGAAATCCCCTCATCTTCTAGCAGCTCCGAGAGTTCGGTATCCTGACGATCTCCGACTCGTGCATCGAGGGAGACTGGTTGACGCGCAATGCTCAGATAGTCGAGAATCTGTGCGGGTTCGAGTTCGAGTGCGGTGGCGATTTCGATGGATGTGGGATTGCGTCCGAGTTGTTGGGATAATTCCCGTTGAGTTTTTTTGATTTTGTTGAGTTTTTCGGTAATATGGATCGGCAATCGGATCGATCGACCTTGTTGAGCAATGGCGCGGGTGATGGCTTGGCGAATCCACCAGTAAGCATAGGTGGAGAATTTATAACCACGGGTAGGATCGAATTTTTCGACTCCCCGCTCCAATCCCAGCGAACCTTCTTGAATCAAGTCCAAAAATTCCAGGTTGCGCTTTTGATATTTTTTAGCAATCGCTACTACTAGCCGTAGATTGGCTTCGATCATTTTATGTTTTGCTTGATGTCCGCGCTGCAAAACTCGATCGAGTTCCGCCTCTGACAGGGTTGATTCACCTGCCCATTCCATTTTGGTCGGTGGACGATTTAAGGTCTGTTCTAGGGCTTGTTTGACCCCTTGGAGCCGCATCATTTGCTGCACTTGTTTGCCGTAGCAAATCTCCTGCTCATGGGAGAGCAGTGGTACGCGACCGATTTCGTGGAGATAGGTACGTACCGTATCGCTGGTATACTGAGGTTTATCGACCGCAGCTAGGCGGCGCGCTTGCGTGTTCGGTTGAGTTTTTACACTAGGCATGAGTTTGATTTAACTCCTCTTACAAGTGGCTGGCAGAAAATTTCCCACCCTCATTTTGGTGGATGGATAGTAGATGCGTAGATTTTGAATTATGTTGCGCGGTAGGGCTAATTCATTAATGACCCTGACTGCGGTGCTTTGAAAATCTAGACGTAAATAAGTAGATTAATGTTCTCCAGTATCTAAAACATAACAGTCTTTCTGTAGTGGAAAACTTAATTAATCCTTAAGTTGCTGATTGGGATGAGTTTTCTAAATTATGCAGCTAATCGCTGTGCGGACTAAAGATTGGGCAATACTTAAGGCTGAAACCACAGAAAGCCTGTTTGCATCAAACCGACAATAAAACCTAATACCCCACCCAGATTGACAATACCTTGGAGTTCGCTTTTGACAATGCCTTGAATTCCCGCTTCGAGATCGGCTGGGGATGTGGCTTTCACCCTGTCGATAATCACTTGATCGATACTCAAAATCGGAATTACTTGAGTCACAATTTGTTCGAGATCGCGCTCTAGATATCGATCGATAATAATCGCTAATTCCTCACTAACCACGTCCAAAGATGATGTCAAAATCGTCGAACTGCGGAGCCGACTAATTACCACATTAGCAATTCCATCCCAATCGACTGAATCGGTTAAACCTTGAATAAACTCGATTCCTTTGGTTTGCATATAGCTACGCACACTATCGCTCACCGTTTTTTTGAGTTGTTTAACTGTAGAAACAGGTAAATTTTGGAGCGTCAGATCGCGGAGTAATTCCTGTACCCGATTGCGAATATTCAGCGCGACAATCAGTTCAGCAATAATTTTATTCGCTTTTTCGCGATCGTCTAAACAGAAAGTCCGAAACCGATTTAGGGCATTTTTAACGCCAAATAAATTAGCAACTACCCAATATGTGCCGCTACTTTTTTCGCGTAAACCTTCATCGATCACTTGAATATTGCGATCGGTCAAAAAATCAATTAGACCCAATCGGAGTGTTTCCGGTGGTAAAATAACATTAATTAACCAGTCCGATAATTGAGTAGCTTGAGCATCAGTTAATTGAAATTCGAGCATCAATCGATCGAAGATCTGATTTAACTGAGGTTCCAGAAAATCCGGCTTCCGTGCTAATACCCGCAACCAGCGGGGAAAAGACTCGCCGAGTAAATCCTTGAGAATATTTGATAATACCTTAACAGTTTTCTGTTCCTTGTCAGCTTGGATTCGATCGAGAGCCAATTGCAACAGCCACGTAATCGCCGCCTGTACTCGTTCCACTTGCAGCAACCGCTTGGCAATCTTTTGCAGCTCCACCGGAGTCAGCAATGAACCCATAATCGTATCCGAAATCCTTGTAGCCAAACGTTCCTGATTACTCGGAATCAATCCAGGCGTAAACGGAAGTTGATATTTGCCGATATATTTCGCCGTATAGGGGCGAAACAACATCTTGATGGCGACATCATTGGTAAAATAACCAACGACAGCACCAGCCAGCGGGGGAGTTAAGTAGAGCCACAGTTGGAATGAGGACAAGGTATTCTCAGGGGAGCAATCTGGGTTTATCCCTTTAATTATACAAGGTTCGCAAATTCATAAGTCGATCGAGTTCTCAAATCTGTGTGGGCTACTTTTATCATTCGACTTATCCGCGTCCAGCACCCCTAGATATCTCGACTGGTGTCTAGTCACAGGTATAATTTAATACAGCAGATATCATAGATTTTCTACTGCAATGACAATGTTCATGGCAGAATTAGTCGATAGAACTAGCCATCATGACTATAAAAAGTGCCGAATTCCATCTCGCTGGCTATCGTGTAATTGAGGAGATAGCCCGAAATCCAACAACTGTGGTGTATCGCGCTCTAGTTGATGGATTGGAGTTGGGGGCAGAAAATAGTACTGTAATTATTAAACTATTGTCATCGGTAGATCCCACTGCTCAAGAGTTGGTTAATTTTTGTAATCAGTATACGATCTCTAAAAATCTAGAGTTACCAGGAGTAGTGCGGGTATACAGTCTAGAAGAATTCGGTACTGCGCTCTCCCACCGTGGTTACGCGCTCATGATGGAGGATTTTGGGGGTGTATCCTTAGATTTGTATAGTCAAGAGTTTGACCTAGCCTTACCTGATGTGTTGAAGATTGCGATTCAACTTGCGGATACTCTACAGGCGATCGGACAGCAGCGAATTGTTCATAAGGATATCAAGCCGTCGAACATCTTAATTAATCCTACCACTAAACAGGTGAAGTTAATTGACTTTGGGATTGCGTCACTATTACCCCGCGAAAGTGCCGAAATTCTACATCCCAATCAGTTAGAGGGAACCCTCGCCTATATCTCGCCAGAGCAGACAGGGCGGATGAATCGGGGGATTGATTATCGGACTGATTTTTATGCGTTGGGAGTGACTTTATACCAACTGCTGACTGGTAGATTGCCGTTTGAGACGGAAAACTCGATCGAACTAGTTCATTGTCATCTAGCACAGATGGCAATCCCAGTACATCGCGTCAAGCCAGATCTGCCTGTAATCATCTCCCAAATTGTCGCTAAACTGATGGCGAAAAATGCCGAGGATCGCTATCAAAGTGCTTTGGGCATTAAATATGACCTGAATGAGTGTTTGCGGCAGTTGCAGCAGACAGAATCTATCTGTGAATTCACAATTGGACAGCGGGATCTTAGTAAGCAATTTGTGATTCCCGAACGACTTTATGGGCGAGAAATGGAGGTAAAAATCTTGATTGAAGCCTTCAATCGAGTTGCCACAGGGAGGAGTGAATTGATGTTGGTGACTGGATCTTCAGGGATTGGCAAAACTGCGGTAATTAATGAAATTCACAAACCGATTGTCAAACAACGTGGTTATTTTATTAAAGGTAAATATGACCAATTCAATCGCAACATTCCGTTTAGTGCTTTGGCTCAAGCCTTCCAAGATTTAATCGGACAACTCTTGAGTGAAAGCGATGTCGAATTAGCTGATTGGAAGAAGCAAATTCTGGCGGCTGTGGGGGAAAATGGTCAAATTTTATTGGAAGTAATTCCTGAATTAGCCCAAATTATTGGTGTTCAATCACCTACCGCTGAACTATTGGGGATGGCTGCACAGAATCGGTTTAATTTGTTATTTCAAAAGTTTGTCGGGGTATTTACGACGGCGGAGCATCCTTTAACAATTTTTCTTGATGATTTGCAGTGGGCGGATTCTGCTTCGTTGAAATCGATCGAACTATTGCTCTCAGGTACGGGATATTTATTACTATTGGGAGCCTATCGAGATAACGAAGTGTCTCAAGTTCATCCATTAATATTGACACTCCAACAGTTAGCAAAAACAGATGCAATTTTCAAGAAGATCCTCTTAACACCATTGGCGATTGAAGATACCAATCAATTGACTGCTGATACATTAAATTGCGATTTGGATACAGCAAAACCGCTGACAAAATTGATCGATCTTAAAACTAAAGGTAATCCCTTTTTTACGGCTCAGTTTCTGAAATCATTGCACACAGATGGTGAGATTACATTTAATCCTGATGGCTATTGGGAATGCGATCTCGCCAGGATCCAATCTTTGTCAATCACTGATGATGTCGTAAAATTTATGGCAGAACAGTTGGAGAAATTGCCGAGCAAAACTAAACAAATAATCAAACTAGCTGCTTGTATTGGTGACAGATTCGATCTAGATACGATCAAGACTGTCTCAGAACAATCTCATCTCAATACTGCTACCGCACTATGGCAAGGATTGCAATCAGGGTTGATTTTACCGACTAGTCAATTATACAAGTTTAATCAGGATTTACCGGATTTGGAGGATTTAGAGGATTATGTTGATGGTGTGAATCGGATGCCCCACAAGTCATTATTATCTTTTTCGCTTTCTTCCAACTCATCTTACCGTTTCCTGCACGATCGAGTGCAGCAAGCGGCATACTCTTTGATTCCTGAGCAGCAGAAACGGAGTACTCATTTACAAATAGCCCGATTATTGTCTGCAAATACGCCCAATCTTTACCAGTCAGATCGACTGCTGGAAATCGTCAATCACTACAATCTGGTGATGGATTTACAGCCAGAGATGAAGATTGATTTAATTGATGAACTCGCAGAACGTCAACAGCTAGCGAAACTAAACTTACTAGCTGCTCAGAAAGCCAGAGCTTCAACTGCTTACGCTGCTGCCTTTAACTATGCACAGACGGGTGCAAAAATTCTCGGATCGATCGGTTGGAAAACAGCATATCAGCTTACTCTCAACCTGCATGAAATTCTCGCTGAAGCCGCCTTTCTCAATGGGGACTTAGCCACAGTCTCGATCTGGACTCAAGCAGTCTTAGATCGTGCTCAGACCCCCTTAGATCGCGTTAAAACTTATCAGACGATCGTCCAATTTCATCTGCTCCAAAAACAGTATCAAGAGGCGATCGATCGAGGCGTAGAAATTCTCCGTCAATTGGGGATTAAATTATCGCCCCAGCCGAGTAAATTAGTCGTAATTAGCGAATTAGCCAAAACGAAGATCGGGATTTGGGGTAAGTCCAACGCCGATTTATTAGCGATACCAGAAACAGTCGATCCTGCTCACACCGCGCCATTGCAGATTTTAGAATCGTTGATGACTCCAGCGTTCTTTGTATCCGAAGAACTGATGGTAGTTTTGGCAACAACGGGTATTCATCTGACCTTGCGGCATGGGAATACACCATGGGCAGGGAGTTTTTATCAAACTTATTCGATCGTCCTGGCAAGTTTAGAAGAATTAAACCAAAGTTATCAGATGGGACAAATGGCAAATGTGTTGAGCGATCGCTTTGGTAATTTGGCAATGACAGCTAAAATCAAAGCTGCTGGGCCGTGGTTTTCCCAACTATGGCAAGAAGATTTTCGGGCGGGGATTCCGATCGTCGATGAGAGTATTGGGATGGCGATGGAAAGTGGTAATATTACCTTTGTGGGAATGTGTGCTTATACTTCGATCTTGCTCAGATTTCATGCAGGTCTTCCCTTAGATGAAATCGCGGATCGAATCCTAGAGATCGAGCAAATTATCGTTCAATCTAAAGATGAATCCAGTTTGCAATTATTTAAGATCGAACACCAACGAATAGTCAATTTACAGCAAGCCTCCAGGACACCTTATCAAGTGTTTGACAGCGAACTGGATGAGCAGATGGAGATTGCCAAATGGCAACAGAATAATGAAGTCAATCCGTTATCAGCACTATATGGTGTAAAAATAGTATTGGCTTATATCTTTGACGATATGCCTGCGGCGTTAAGCTATACAGATACTGCATTAGCCTACCCGAGAACTGGCATTGCCAGGGCTTGTATTTTTGATGCGCTCATCCGATTAGCAGTCTATCCTCACCATAGCGATCGAGTCAAAACCCAACTACTCAAACAAGTCTCTGATACTCAAGCTAAATTGGCGAAACGGGCGAAATTAATGCCCGGAAATTTTCAGCATAAATACGATTTAGTTACCGCCGAAAAATGTCGAGTGTTGGGCGATTTTACCACTGCAATCGAACTATACGATCGATCGATTGCTGGAGCCAAAGCGAATAAGTATCTCCAAGAAGAAGCCATCGCTAATGAATGTGCGGCTAAGTTTTACCGCGCTTGGGGTAAGGAAAATATGGCAGCTACTTATATGCAATCTGCCTACTATTGCTATGCGCGATGGGGAGCCAAAGCTAAAACTGACGATTTGGAACGACGCTATCCCGAATTGCTGAGGGGATAGAGTATTTGGGCTGATTGACGGACAAAACTCCTGAAACCTCCAAAACTGGTAGGTTGGGTAGCGGATGCGCTCCGGTCGGGTTCCCCGACCATGGAAGCGCACCAAGCAGAGCGATAGCGAAACCCAACATCCGCACAAACACCCTAGAAATGTTGGGTTTCATTCTTCTGCTTGGTGCGCTGTCTTGAAAAGGTGCTCTACTTGGGGAAACCCCAAGACCGCACTTTTCGCTAAACCGTCGGGAAACCCGACGAGCGCGCATCCGCAACCCAACCTACCGAAAAAAGATTTGTCCGTCAATCAGGTATTTGGGTGGTCTCATTCAAGAAAATAAAAATGCAACAATTCTTGTACTTTGTCATCAACTACTCTACAAAACCAGGAGATAAAATTATCAGCAATGATCGCAACAAAATTTAAATTTAATCTCTCTAACTATTGGATAACTGAGCAACTTTATTGTGACGATAAAACGGTAGTATATCGAGCAAAGCAAACAGGATTAAAGTTGAATGGAAATCCTCGGACTATCGCGATCAAGCTATTCTCATCTACAGCCCCTACTTATCAAGATTTGGTCAATTTTCGCCATCAATATACGATTCTCCAGGGGAGAGGCTCCGCCAACGCTAAAAATATAAATTTACCAGGTGTTGTCCGTGTATACAGCATAGAAGAGTTCGACTGTAATTATGCTCTAGTGATGGAAGATTTTGGGGGGATATCTCTAGCCACCTATACCAACAATTGTCTGTTGCCTATCCCTGATCTGCTAAGTATTGCTATCCAAATTACGGACACTCTACACGCACTGGGACAACAGCAAATTGTCCACAAAGACATTAAACCAGCCAATATTTTAATTAATTCTACCACCAAACAGGTGAAGCTAATTGACTTTTCGATCGCATCCAGATTGCCGATCGAAACGCAAGATATCCTCAATCCCAATCAGTTAGAAGGAACCCTTGCTTATATCTCTCCAGAGCAAACAGGGCGGATGAATCGGGGGATTGATTATCGGACTGATTTTTATGCTTTGGGAGTCACCTTATATCAACTCTTGACTGGCAAATTGCCGTTTGAGCCTAAAGATCCACTCGAATTAATTTATTGTCATTTAGCGCAGATCGCCGTGTCAGCAGATCTAGTCAATCCAGATGTCCCCGTAGTTGTCGCGCAGATTGTCGCTAAACTAATGGCAAAAAATGCCGAAGATCGCTATCAAAGTGCCTTGGGTATCAAATTTGACCTAGAGGAGTGTTTGAGGCAGTGGCAGCAGCTAGGAGCGATGACTGAGTGGCAGATCGGACAGCGAGATTTGAGCGATAGATTTATTATTCCCGAACAACTCTACGGGCGAGAATCTGAGGTACAAACTTTGCTAAATGCTTTTGCTCGTGTTAGTCAAGGGCAAACTGAACTAATCCTAATTGCTGGATCTTCGGGGATTGGCAAAACCGCCGTCATCAATCAAATTCACAAACCGATCGTCAAACAACATGGATACTTTATCACAGGTAAATACGATCAATTCAATCGGAATATTCCCTTTAGTGGTTTGATTCAAGCTTTCCGAGATTTAATCAGACAACTTCTGAGCGAAAGTGATGCCAAATTAGCTGATTTGAAGAGCCAACTTATCGCAGCCGTAGGGAAAAATGGTCGAGTTTTGCTAGAAGTGATTCCCGAATTAGAGCAGATCGTTGGCTCTCAACCACCCGTCGTCGAACTGGTGGGAACGGCGGCAAAAAATCGGTTCAACATGTTATTTGAAAAGTTTGTGCAGGTATTTACGACGGCGGAGCATCCCTTAACTATCTTTTTGGATGATTTACAGTGGGCGGATTCTGCTTCGCTCAAATCAATCGAACTATTACTCTCCGGTACGAGATATCTATTGCTATTGGGAGCATATCGAGATAATGAAGTTTCCCAATTTCACCCATTAATATTGACACTGGGGCAATTGCAAAAAACAGAGCCGACGATCCAAACAATTACTCTCGCCCCCTTGAAGTTAGACGATACGAATCGATTAGTTGCTGACACATTGCACTGTGCCAGCGACAGAGCTAAACCGCTAACGGAATTAATCAATATCAAAACCCAAGGTAATCCCTTTTTTATCACTCAGTTTCTCCAAGCTTTATATACCGACGATGCAATTTGGTTTAATACCGAAGGCTATTGGGAATGCGATCTGGTGCGGGTTCAAGCCTCATCAACTACCGATGATGTGGTGGAATTTATGGCAGAGCAGTTGCAGAAATTGCCTGCGAAAACCCAACAAGTGCTTAAATTAGCTGCCTGTATCGGTGATAGATTCGATCTGGAGACTCTCGCGATCGTTTCCGAGCAATCGCCACTCAGTACCGCTACCGCATTATGGCAAGGATTGCAGGCGGGGTTAATTTTGCCAACGAGCCAAATTTATCAGCTCTATTCGCAAAATGCGACGCTACGCGAACAGGATTTACCGGATGTGGAGGATTACGTCGATCGGGTGGATCGCTTTCCCCACGCTTCATTATTATCTTTTGCGCTTTCTGCCAGCTCATCTTACCGCTTCCTGCACGATCGAGTCCAGCAAGCCGCCTACTCGCTGATTCCTCAAAGTCACAAGCAGAGTACTCACTTACAAATTGGCAAATTACTGTTAGCCAATACCCCCGCAGCAAAACAATCAGCAAGACTGTTTGAGATCGTCAATCATTTTAATATCGCAACAGAGCTACTGCCAGGATCGATCGATCTACAAATGCTGGCTCAACTTAATCTCGATGCCGCCCAAAAAGCTAGAGCCTCAACTGCTTATGTTGCTGCCTTTAGCTATGCTCAGATTGGTACTAAACTGCTGGGAGAGTTGGGATGGAAACAGCAATATCGGCTAACTTTAAACCTTCACGAAACTCTCGCTGAAGCTGCCTTGCTTAATGGCGACCTTGAAATAGTCCCGAAGCTAGCCCAAGTAGTCTTAGATCGCGTCCAGCACCCCTTAGATCGAGTTAAAACCTATGAGACGATCGTGCAATGTCACTCACTCCAGAAACAGTATCAACAGGCGATCGATCGGGGTGTAGAAATCCTCCGCCAGTTAGGTGTTAGATTATCACTCCAAACCAATAAATTTATTCTGCTTCAAGAATTGACTAAAACTCAAATTGCCTTGTGGGGTAAATCAACCGAACAATTATTAGCATTACCAGAGATCTTTCATCCAGCAAAAAGATCCCCATTGCGGATTTTGGATCTGTTGTTGATGCCAGCTTTCTTTTCTTCGCGAGAATTGATGGTGGTTTTGGCGACAACGGGTATCCGCCTAACTTTGCGGGATGGGAATACTCCTTGGGCTGCTAGTTTTTATGGAACTTATGCGATCGTTTTGTCGGAGCTAGACAAATTGCAACAGAGTTATCAGCTTGGGCAACTGGCAATGGTATTAGCCGATCGATTTGGCGATTTGGCGATCGTAGCAAAGGGTAAAGCTACCTTACCTTGGTTTTCGCAATTATGGCAACAGAATTTTCATAGTGTGATTGCGACGGCGGATGAATGTATCCCAGCGGCGATCGATAGTGGTAATCTGACTTTTCTAGGGATCGGTGCCTATACTTCAATGCTGATCAGGTTTTATGCTGGTATTCCCTTGAATGAAATCGCCGCTAAAATTCCCGAAATCGCCCAAGTTATTGCCCAATCAAAAGATGAATCTAGCCAGCAATTATTCGATCTCTATCAGCAAAGAATCGCCGATCTACAAGCAACTACCACTACGCCAGCGGATCTATTATGCGATGATCGAGATGAGCTATTGTTAATCGACAGGCGACAAGATGGCGAAATCAGTCCATTGTTAGCTACAATTTGCGGCGGAAAAATGATGTTAGCTTATTTATTTGAAGATATTCCGGCTGCTTTAAACTATGCCGATAACTTACGGTTATACAAAATTACTGGTATTGCCCAAGCTTCGATCATCGATGCCCTGATCCGATTGGCTGCTTATCCCGACAGTGACAAGCGATTCCAGCAACAACTAATCAAGCAAGTTAACTTGATTCAACGCCAGTTATTAAAACGCGCGAACTTGATGCCAGGAAATTTTCAGCATAAATACGATCTAGTTACTGCCGAAAAATGTCGAGTACTCGGCGATTTCACCACCGCAGTCGAATTGTACGATCGATCGATTGCTGGAGCCAAAGCGAATAAGTATCTCCAAGAAGAAGCCGTCGCGAATGAATGTGCGGCTAAGTTTTACCGCGCTTGGGGTAAAGAAAACATTGCGGCTACTTATATGCAGTCAGCCTACTATTGCTATGCTCGATGGGGAGCTAAAGCTAAAACCGACGATTTGGAGCGTCGCTATCCTGACTTGTTGAGGGGGTAGGGTTTGGGGCTGATTGACGGACAAAACTCCTAGAACAACCAAAATTGGTAGGTTGGGTTGCGCGTAGCAAAACCCAACAAACATACAAATACTAGAAATGTTGGGTTTCATTCTTCAACCCAACCTACCCGAAAAGATTTGTCCGTCAATCAGGGTTTGGGGTTTGGGCTACTACCGTTTACACAAGTCTGTTTGAGATGATGCGGAGATCTTTACCCCACCTCATTCCTCCCCTTAGAAAGGGGAGGAGGTAAAGCCCCCCCCTTATAAAGGGGGGGTTGGCAGGGTGGTTTCATACAAGAAAAGAATAATGTCAAAACCCTAGTTCTTAGTCTTCAAACGCCCTCTGCGAAGGCAGACGCTACGCGAACAAATGAATTTGGGGCTAAGAGCGAAAGTCCACTGAAGTGGACT
>JANYDE010000006.1 GCA_025359915.1 Chamaesiphon sp. 336R_metabinner_41
GGTTGGTTTGTACGATCTTAATCCACATTTATTACGGGTCTGTAGGGGTGGGTTTATGCTGTCTAATCTCGATCTTACTATCCGATTTTGAACAAAACCCACCCTCCTCCACCAGAATCTCAAAAGATCTCAAATGGGTTCCATAGATGAAAACGGTACTGAAAAAGATTCTATTTTTACTTTCGCAGGAGGTCTATTAGAACACAAACCCGACTTTTCCAAAAAGTCGGGTTTGTAGCGGCACTAGTCTTAGTGTCTTAATCTCATATTTCAGGAGAAGAAGAGGTCTAAATCCCCATCCAAAAAACCTAATTAATAATTAATAATTATTAATTAAGTTAAAGGTCTAGCTTTAACAGTCATTCCTGAAAGTAGTTTGATTTTAGAGAGGATCTTTGCTTTGATGGCTTCGTACTCGGCATATTCACCACCTAATGGTTTGGGGTAGATATCCGAAGCTCCAGCTTGGAGGAGTGCGAAGACATTTTTGGTGTCATCTGATTTGACAGAGTTGCTGAGTACGAGAATCGGACGGGGATAGTTTGCCATCACTTGCTTGGTGAGTTCCAAACCATCCATTATGTCCATGTGAAAATCGGTACAGATTACCGCTGGATTGGTGCGGGGAATCATGGCGAGAGCTTCTTGTCCATTTCGAGCCATCCCAACAATTTCAACTTCGGGTGCGCTTTTAAATAGACGTTGCAATACTTCCATTGCTACGGGAGAATCTTCGACGATGAGAACTTTTGTAGGAGCCATAATTAGGGGTTAGGGGTTAGGGTTTAGGGTTTAGGGTTTAGGGTTTAGGGTTTAGGGTTTAGGGTTCAGGGTTGAAGTAGGTGTCTTGACGCGCTGTGCGCGTTAATTCCTAGCTATTCCCTATCCCCTATTCCCTATCCCCTAGATCAACCTATTCAACGTATCCAACAACAGTTGTTGATCGAAATCGCCTTTGGTGAGATAGGCATTGGCACCAGCTTGAAGACCGCGATCGCGATCGGCTGCTTGTGATAGGGTGGTAACTAATACCACAGGAAGATTCTGATATTCAGCATGATTGCGAATCTCCGAGGTGAGTTGCAATCCTCCCCAGCGCGGCATTTCTACGTCAGAGACGACGATATCGAATCTTCCGGCTTGGAGTTTTTCCCAGCCCTCCAAGCCGTCATTCGCTACGGTGACATGGTAGCCAGCCCCCTTCAGAATCCGTGTCAATTGCGTCCGAATCACCATCGAGTCTTCAACCAATAAAATGGTTGGGGGTAGATCCGAGGAGAGTGGAGTCGTTGTCGCGGCTACTTGGGGGGCGAGTGGATGTCCGCCTGTCGCGGTGGTAAACAGATCTACTGGGTTGAGTACCAAGCAGACTTCCCCTGTGCCCAAAATTGTCGATCCCGATAGGTGGGGGACATTTTTGAGGATGGGATGGGGTGACTCGATCGAGATCAACTGTCGATCGTTGATGCGATCGACTAGCAGAGCCAATTGCTGCCGTCCTGACTGGAGCAGGAGGCAGGCAACTGAATTTGTCGTTCGAGTCACTTCCCCAGGGGTGTTGGGGGCGACAGGGGGCAAGGAAAGCAGATCTGCCAGCCAAGCAACTGTGATCGTCTGTCCGTTAATCTGGGTGGTGGGAGTGCCACCCAGAGCGAAGATTTCCGCTTTATTAACGAGCAACATCCGATCGACATATTCGACGGGAATGGCGTAGGTTTGGTTACGCACATTAACCATCATCACTTGGGAACTACCGATCGCGTGATTGAGTACAATTCGGAATGTACAGCCGCGATCTGGTACTGATTCGACATCTACCGAGCCTTTAATGCGTTCGACGTTGGTGCGGACGATATCTAGTCCCACGCCTCGCCCAGACAGCTCTGTCACCCGCGAGCGAGTGGAGAAGCCTGGTGCGAAGATTAGGGATTGGATCCGTTCGACGCTCATTAGATCGAGTTCGGCTTTGGGATACAATTCCCGTTTGATCGCGGTGGCTTTAATCCTTTGTATATCCAACCCCCGCCCATCGTCAAGGATCTCGATCGTGGTTTGGTTGCCAGTTTGCCGAACTTGAATCATCAAGGTGGCAGTTGCCAATTTACCGTTCTGCTGACGTTCGGTTGGCGTTTCGATGCCATGATCGATCGCATTTCGCAATAGATGCATTAAGGGATCTTTGATCTCCTCTAGCAGGCGTTTATCGAGGAGTAAGCCGCCACCTTCGATCGCAAAGTTAATTTCTTTGGATTGGGTTTTGGCTAAATCTCGTACCATCCGAGGGAAGAGATTGAAAATTGTCGATAGTGGGACTAGTCTGAGTTTGGTTACGCCGGAGTCTAGGGCGGATGTGACTAAATCCAGCCTGGAACTATCCGCGCCGATCGATTTTTTGAACTTCGCAATCAAGGCTCCCATCTGCTCCCAGTGGAGATCGTTGCGGCTCAATTGACGATGCAGTGGGGATTCTAAGGGCACTTGGCGGAGGAGCTGTTGAGCGTCGCGGCTGCTATTTTCCCAGAGTTCCAAGATTGCTTCGAGATCGAGCAAGCGACTGCAAATCTGTTGGTTGATGACATTAATTTCGCCAGATTGCCCCATCAAAGCGTCCAATTGCTTGGCTTCTACCCGAATTGTCTCGGTTTTGCGATCGCTGGTAGTTTCCGCCGGAGCTTTGATTTGCGGCGATTTTGCTGGTGCAGCGGGGGTGACGACGATTGGTTCGACAACTTTCATCTCTGGAGCTATCGATGGGATTGTCATCCCTGAGAGATCGCCTGTCATCGGCGGTGCTGTCGTATCAAAATCGGGGAAGAGAAAATCTTCGTCGGCGGCGGGATCCTGCCATGAGTGCAGCGAGTCAGGATTTTCTATTAATAATTGAGAGTCCAGTGAAAAAGCTAATTCGACATCAGCCGTCGCGCCACCGATGGTTTCGATCGATTGCGATAACAGATCGGTAACATCTTCACTATCGGGAATAAGTGTAAAGTCATCATTTTGGAGAAATGCCAGATAATCCAAGGAATCAGCATCACTAAAGATATCTATCTCTGCTGCTGGTGCCGTACCAGGGACGATCGTAAAGTCATTGAAGACCATTTCTGGATCGAGCTGTGGTAAAGTCGAGTCCGGCGCGAATAGCTCTGCGGCTAACTCCAAGAAACTTGTTTGCAGTGCTGATGGTGCAGGTGATGACAATGCTTCGCTGTCTATGGGCATCGCGATCGGTCGATCATTACCTTCATGTACCCACATATCTGCTGGCGCGTCAAATAGTAATTCTTCATCGGTGGGATGAACCCAACTCGCCAAGGCAGTTTCATCAAGATCTGGCGGAGTCACTTCACCATCAAATAACCCTATCTGCACATCCGTTGAGACGATTTCATCACAGTCAAATAAATCATCGGGATGAATATCCATCGAGATCGCCGGATCGACTGGAACCAGTCGTGGAGTCGCTCCAGCATCTCCCATTAATGTTGCCAATACATAAAACATATTGACATCATTTGGTACACCTGTCACGGCAGTATGGGCTAACTGCTTGATTACATCCAGTCCAGCATACAACCTGTCACAAAGTTCATCAGTCATCCCTGTCGTGCCCTTTTCCAGGGGCATCAGGCACTCTTCAATCTGGTGAACCAGGGTTTCGACATCTTCCACCCCCAACATCCGAGAGTCGCCCTTGAGGGTATGCGCAGAGCGCAATAATTCCTTGAGTGGAGCCTTAGCTTCTGGTTGTTTTTCCAACTGCATCAATGCGGACTCGATCGCCTGGATATGTTCGGCAGCCGAGGTTTTGTAGAGTTCGCGGAGTTCGTCGTCGTCGATGTACATGGGGGGGGGGAGGGGATAGGGGATAGAGGTTAGGGGTTAGAGGTTAGGGGTTAGGGGTTAAAGGTTAGGGTTTGAGACACCAGTGTCTTCGCTATCCCCTATCCCCTATTCCCTATTCCCTAAACCACTGCCGCTTTCAACTCATCCGCAACCTGTGTCAATTCCCTAGTCGTCATTTTCACTTGGTGCATCCCGACGGCACTTTCTTGAGATCCTTGCGAGATTGTTGTCATCGAGGCAAGTACCTGTTGAATCGATACAGCTTGTTGTTTGGCACTGGTGGAGATTTGTTGGGAGTTCATAAACACGTTGTTGACGGCATCTGTCACCCCGACGAAGACTGTTACCGTACCTTGGGCGAGATCGATACCTTCTTTGACTGTTTTGGTACCTTCATCTGTCACCATCACGGTGCGGTTAATTGCCGCTTGAATGTCATCGGCTAGGGCGTTAATTTTATCGGCAGATTTCTTACTTTGATCGGCTAATTTGCGAATTTCATCGGCAACTACACTAAAACCTTTACCCTGTTCCCCAGCACGCGCAGCTTCTACTGCGGCGTTGAGGGCGAGCATGTTGGTTTGGCTTGCCAAATCTGCTACGAGATCGGAGACGATCGTAATTTGTCCGGTTTGTTCGCTGAGGTTGACGATTTGTTGGGCGATCTCGTCTACTTTGCGGCGGAGACTAGCCATTCCTTTGAGTGTCTGTTGTACCGATCGAGTGCCGTTTTCTGCTAGGGAAAGTGCTTGGCGTGCGCCATCGGCGGAGGCTTCGGCTTGTTCTGCGGATTTGAACGAAATTGCACCTAGTTCGTTGATTGTACTACTGGTTTCGATCGCGGAATTCGCCTGCATGTTGACGGTGACTTCTTGCATTTCGACGGTATCGACGATCGCACTGGAGGAAATAACGATCGAGTCTGCCAGTTGTTTGATAAATTTAGTAGCTCGATTCCCCAGGACTAGGGATAAACCGACTGCTGTACCACCGGATAATAATACTCCCAATAACAATACGAATAGGACGGCGTTTTCTTTGGCTTCGACGATATTCATTTGTTTGGAAATCGCCACGGACATGTTAATGTTCGCTAAATCTCGATCGCCAGTGATGTTATTAAATGATACTAATTCTCGCTTGCCATCGATTGGTTTGGTATCGACATTCGTGTTAACTTTTTCCATACTTTTGAACTTGTCATAGCTAGGGAAAAATTGATTGATATCAGCTCCAATATCCCCCTCTTCTAAGGCAACCGCAATTTTATTAGTGGTTTTATCGATGACGTGCCATTCATTTTCGTTGGATTCATAATCTGCCGCAATTTCTTTGATCGCGGTGACTGGCATTCTGGCTCGAACGATCGCAACTGTCTGTCTGGTAATACTATCTTTTGCTGGTGTGGAGAAGTAAAGCGACGATTTTTTACTGGTTTTGGAAATTTCAATCGGGCTGATATAAGATTTACCAGTTGCTAGCGCGGCTTTAAAATAATCGCGTCCAGCATGGTTTTCATTACTACTCCCTTTGGAAGCGGCAATGACATTGCCATTCAAATCCAAGATCATCAAACTATCATAAAATTTATATCGATCGAGATAATTATTCAAGAATTCTTCTTTATATGCCTGAGTCAAAAATTTAGAAACTTTGGCATCTTTTACCAATGGTAAGTCGGCAATAGTTTGAATATCTTTGCCCCGCAAAGTAATAAAGCGGGCTAATGAATTTGACAGCGCAGATGTCTCAGCTTGTTGGTTATTTGTCTCCGTCGTTCTCAAGTTACCTTGCGAAACGATATATGCCAATGTACCCACCCCCAGGACAGGAACAAGCGACAGCATTACCACCGCAGCTACCGCTTTGGTTTTAAAAGATAAGTTGGTGAGTTTGGATTGGAGGTTGGTTTTGAAGGTAGATAGCATGTTAGGGGTTAGGGGTTAGGGGTTTAGGGTTTAGGAGGCTAGGGGTTAGGGGTTAGGGGTTAGGGGTTCTGAATTCTGAATTCTGAATTCTGAATTCTGATTGCACACAGTGCGACTCATTCCCCTATTCCCTATTCCCTATTCCCTAATTCACAACTGCTTGCAGCTCATCCGTAATCTGGTTCAACTCATAAGTAGATGTCTTGACTTTGTGCATTCCGATGGCACTTTCTTGGGAGCCTTGAGAGATGGCAGTCATTGCATCTAGTACTTGTTGAATTGCGGTGGCTTGTCGTTGGGTACTGGAAGAAATTTGTTGGGAGTTCAAGAATACATTATTCACGGCATCAGCTACGCTGACGAAGGTGGCAGCGGTAGTTTTCGCAATTCTAATTCCTTCGGTGGCTGTTTTTGTCCCTTGATCTGTCACCATAATGGTGCGGTTAATTGCCGATTGAATATCGGTAGCCAAGTTATTGATTTTCTGTGCGGATTTTTTACTTTCATCTGCTAGTTTGCGGATCTCTCCGGCTACTACCCCAAATCCTTTACCTTGCTCTCCGGCTCGTGCTGCTTCTACAGCGGCTTTGAGTGCGAGCATGTTGGTTTGTTTAGCTAGGTCGGATACCAAATCTGATACAGTGGTAATCTGTCCGGTTTGTTCGCCGAGATTGACGATTTGCTGGGCGATTTCATCGACTCGATCGCGTAATCCAGACATTTCTTGAATATTTCTTTGTACTGCTTGGGTGCCCTCTTCCGCGAGTGAGAGAGCTTGCTTCGCACCTGTCGAAGAAGCAGCGGCTTGTTCGGCAGTAGCGGTGGAAATACTTTCCAATTCGTTGATACTATCAGTGGTCGAAATTGCCGAGTTTGCCTGTTGATTGACGGCGATTTCTTGGGTTTGAACTGTATCGACGATTTCATTGGCAGAATTCGTAATTGTCGAGATCGCTCGTTGGATATATTTGGCGATTCGATCAGCAAAAAAGATCGATAATCCAACTGTCAAACCGCCCGTAACCGTAGCCCCAAATAGAATAGTCCAGAACAATCCTTGGAGTTCGAGATATGCAGCATCTTCATCAATTACCGATACAGCCGTCCAAGGTAGTTCTGCCATCCCTTCTAATTTAGTCAAGGGAGCAGCAGTCATCAATTCGACGTGGTTGCCTCGATCATTGGGGTTGACACTGGCACCAGCCGCATTAGTTATCGCAGTGTGATGTTTTACCAGCGCACCTTTTTGCTCTGCGGCCTTGATATCGGCATCGACTGATTTATTTGTATAATCACCATTTGAACTGATAAATACTTTGCCGCTCTGTCGATCGATGATATGGTAATCTTCATGTTTGGATTGAAAATTCCCTAGCTGTCCTGCCAATCGATCGAGCGGAATTCTTGTCCGCAACACGCCGATAATTTTATTAGTAACAGCATCTTTAATTGGTGCAGCAAAGTGGACTACAAATTTACCAGTACTTTTTGATATTTCTGGTGCAGAAATAACAATCTTACCCGTTTTTAGCGTTTCCTGAAAATACTGGCGATCGAAGTGATTGCTTAATTTATTACCTTTACTCTGAACGATTGGATTGCCTTTGAGATCGAAGGTAGCAATACTGTCATAAACCTGATAACTAGTGATAAACCGATCCAATAGCTGACTTTTACTCTCCGTTGAAACAATTGCAGCTACTTTAGAATTGGCAAAAATTGGTAGTGACGAAAAAACTTGAATGTCTCCATTTCGCTCGAATACAAATCTATTGAGTTTATCGGCGATAGCTGCTGCTCGTGATGCTTGAGTTGCGATTATCTTCTGTTCACTCGTATCCCGCACCTGAAAATAATTTAGCGTCCCAACTGCGGCAATCGGGGTAATCCCCAGCGCAATTGCCAGGAGGATTGCTTTCGTTTTGAAAGATAACGTATTTACTTTCGTCCATAATTTGGTTGACATAAAATTTGATGGTTGATGACCTGAGGTAAAGGAAATTTAAAGATATAAAAATTTAGATTATTAAGAGAGGGAAGGAGGGAAACAAGACACCTGCCCCTACAGTGTTAACTTTCGATCCCAAATCCTCCCTCTAAACGCCAACAGGCAAAAATTCATGTTTAACCAACTTTTGAAGCTTGACGAGATACATCAAACCATCGTCGTATTTAGTCACTCCTCGGAGATAACTCCGTAGTCTCGTACTGATTGAAATTGGGAGATCCTCAATTCGATCGAGCGCGAGGTAAAATACATCAAAAATGCGATCGACTACGATGCCCAATTTCACTCCCTCAACCTGAACTATCACGATCTCCTGACGGGGGAGTGCGGGAATCTGCAACATCCCACCTAGTTCTAAGAGCGGGAGGATTTCGCCCCGCCAGTTGATTTGTCCCAATAGGTACTGCGGCGAGACGGGTACGGGTGAGAGTGGAAATCTGTCGAGTGTATCCACATCGACAATCAGTTCCAGTGGCAACCCGATATATTGAGAGCCAATTTTGACTACCAATACGCCTTCCTCCGAGCTGACACTCTGTGCTTGGCGCACCGAGACTTTGAGCTGGGTGGCGCGAGTAGCAAAAGTAGCTCGCTCGGCGACACTCGCCTGAGGACAGCACCGCCGATAAAAATCAGCATCCGCTCCAGCCAAAACTGGTAGCTCGGCGGGATCTAAAGCGGCGACAGCATCGGGTTCACGAATTAATCGATCCAGATCTAGACAAGCAATCGGTGTATCATTACTTTGGGCGATGCCAATGATAAAATTGCGATCGAGTGATGATTGACGACCTTGAATCAGATCGAGATCGAGCGGTTGAGGCGCGATCAATCGCACGTCAAATACATCATGAGCAACAATGCCGACATAAGTACCGTGCCAGTCGATCACGATGACTCTATCTGTAACATTGCAACCAGAAAATCCGCGTCCAAATCGCAAATCTAGATGCATAACTGGCACCATTTGCGATCGCCAATTGAAGATTCCTAAAATGTCTGATGGCGCGGTAGCTAATGAATATAACTCAGGCAACCAGCAGATTTCCCGCACAAAATCGGCATCAATTCCATATAGCGATCCATGTAGCCTAAAGATCAGATTCTGCTTATCTGACATGATGTATATTGAATAAGTGAACAGTGGACAGTTGACAGTTGACAGTTAAATTTTTATGGCGGGTAATTAAACTCTGCTCTAATAACAATCCACTACTAAAGTCATGCTCTTGGTTAAATGATTGACTTATCATTGAATATGCCCACCTTTAGCGTATTGATTAACAATAGCTACTAATTTTTCATCATTTAGTGGTTTTGTCAGATATTCAGTCGCCCCTACCATCTCAGCCAAGGCTCGATCGTAACTCTTATCTTTGGCTGTCAGCATAACGATCGGCAATTGAGCAAACTTACTCATCCGCCGCAGCGTCTGACATAGTTCGATCCCGTCGATACCGGGCATCGTTACATCCAGCAACAATAAATCTACAGGCTGTCGCGCCAATAGATGTAAAGCACTCATCGCATCATTTGCCAGTAGTACCTCACAATGCTCGCTCAATGCTCGCTTGATCCGCGTTTGGACGATCGGACTATCATCTACCGACAACACAATCGGCAATTCTGCGGCGGCTGGAGCCGCCACCTCGACATCATTTGTCGCACCTTGACTAGTTGGACGCTGACAGTGCATCCAGCCCATCTGCATCCATTGCGCATAAGAACGCGCCACTTGCAGCGCATCTCGATCTAGTGCCACCGCAATATCGACAATTGTGCGCTGCCCATCAAACCACTTTTGGGAATGTTGTTTGATTGCCGCCTCAGCAATTTTTGCTGTCATCGCTGGAGTCGGTGGCAGTGGTACTGCGGCAATACCTGGAATCAAAGCACTAATCTTGCTCCAATACTGTTGGCGGGTATTGACTGTCATCATCAACTGATTCCAATCCAATCCTCGCCCCTCAGCTCCATGATAAAAATCTACCACTGGCTGCGGTGTGAAGCGATATTTTCCGGCAAAACTAATTGCTTGTTCGAGCGTAAAGACAGCTTGCCCTTGCGCCCAAGTCTCGATCTGTTCCCAAGTTAATACCTGTCTCTGTACCAAAAAAGTCAAGAGATCTCGACTCGAATGGGGATAGACTAATTGTTGAATTAACCAACCATCGATCGATTGCGCATATTCTGGCTTACACTTTTGGACGAGTGTCCGAATTAGTTCACCTCGATCGATTAATTTATTACCACCATAGGTGATTTCACCCTGATACCAAATCAGGACTCGCTGCCAACATCGATCTGCTTGGATCTGTACTTCCAACTGTAAGGTGCCACTCACCTGTTGTTGGCGAAAAGATTCGATTAATCGAGCGAGATCCTGTGATTGATAAGGAATTAGTGGTAATGTTTCCCCTGGTATTAAGACATCACCGATAGACATTCCGCTCATCTACTGATTCCATTGCATCTGAAGATTATCTTCTCTATGATTCCCAGATTGTTGGGGGGAATTTACAAGGAGATGGGAGATGGGGAGACGGGGAGACAGAGCGGGTGAGTAAAATGATAAAATTGCGAATAGCATAGATCTTCAGGTACCTAGTCCCCTAGTCCCCCGTCCCCTAGTCCCCCAGTCCCCACCCCCTCATGCCAAACCGCACCGCCACAGTTCATCGCAAAACTGGTGAAACTGATGTCACAGTCAAGATCGATCTCGATGGTACTGGCATCTGTCACGCTCAGACAGGGATTCCCTTTCTCGATCACATGCTGCACCAGATTTCCTCCCACGGCTTATTCGATCTCCACATCACCGCCACTGGAGATCTCCACATCGACGATCACCATACAAATGAAGATGTCGGCATCACCCTCGGTATGGCTCTTGCCCAGGCTCTAGGCGATCGCAAGGGGATTGTGAGGTTCGGTCATTTTGTCGCACCTCTGGACGAAGCCTTGGTGCAAATCGCCCTAGATTTTTCTGGTCGTCCTCACCTCAGTTATGGTTTAGAAATTCCCACCCAAAGAGTCGGCACTTACGATACTCAATTAGTCCGAGAATTTTTCGTCGCCGTCGTAAATCATAGTCTGATGACGCTGCACATTCGACAATTAGACGGCATCAATTCACATCACATTATTGAAGCTACTTTCAAAGCTTTTGCCAGAGCAATGCGGATGGCAACCGAAGCAGATCTGCGCCGGATGGGGACAATTCCTAGTTCTAAAGGAGTTCTTTAGAATTCGGAAGATAGTTAAATATCTATAACATTAGCTATCTATCCCACGTTAAAGAGCTTATAATTTAGGGTATCGAAAAGATTCGATGCACTAATCTATAATTGCAGGGGCTTAAGTTATGCGAATTGCCACCATGCTAGATCGTTTAATTGGTTATTTTGCTGAAGCGGCAGCGAGAATATTTGGACTCGATCGTAATAAGTATCCAGCCACAGGTATCCAACCTTTTGAAGGCGAGATTGACAAAAAACATCATCAATAGATGTTAATCTAGGGTGGGCAGTTTGTGCCCATACCTAAATTTCATTTTTCAATCACAACCTATGACTATGCGATCGAAGACTAAATTTTCTCTCATCATCTTGGGAGCGATCGCTGCCGGATTGATGGTGATTCCGGTTGAAGCTAAACCAGTAGTCGCAAATGCCGCGCCTGTTATTGCTGATGGTAATATTTTCCAAGCTCTAATCTTAGGGATAGTCCAAGGGATTACGGAGTTTCTCCCCATTAGTAGTACTGCCCATTTATTAATCACTACCAAAGCTTTTGGCTGGCAACAGTTAGGTCAAAAAGACTATGCTGATGCAATTCAATTTGGTAGCGTCGTCGCGGTATTTATCTACTTTTGGAAAGATATTAGTACTGTCGTTGCTGGCGGTATAGCGGGGATACTGCGCAAAGATTGGCAAGATCTAAATGTCAAAATATTCGCAGGGATTATCGTCGGTACTTTACCCGCACTCATTCTCGGTTATTTAGGCAAAGATATTCTCCCCGATAGCACACCGATTATCGCTGTGATGTCGATTGTCATGGCAACTTTACTCCTTGTCGCCGAACGTTTGGGCAGTCATAAACGGGGATTCGATGGTTTAGAAATTAAAGATGGTTTTCTGGTTGGTTTAGCACAAGCAATTGCCTTGATTCCTGGTGCTTCTCGATCTGGTTCGACACTGACGGCTGGTTTATTTCTCGGTTTAGATCGAGCTACAGCCGCTAGATTTTCATTTTTAGTCGGCTTACCCGTACTAACCGTCGCAACCTTATTTAAAGCTCTAAAAATATTCAAGGGGAATGAATTACCAATTCCTTTATTAGCAGTAGGAATGATTTCTACTTTTATTTTCTCCTATATCTCGATCGCTTTTTTACTCAACTATCTCAAAACCAAAGATACAATGGTATTTGTTTGGTATCGCTACGCTTTCGGAGCATCAATTCTCATCGCTCTCGCTGCTGGTTGGAAAGGATAAGAATTGCCATGCAACACAAACCCGACTTTTAGAAAAGTCGGGTTTGTAACCGCACTAGTCTTGCGCACACTAGATCAAAATTCGTAGTCAGGATTTCCGACTTGAAAAACACTTAATCCCAGATTTCGCCACATTCTACATACTTTTGGTCGATCGTCAATTACACCGATCGGATTGTATTTACCGTGGACATGAAAATAGTATAATTCTGACTTGAGGATATCATCAGGACGCTGGTCATCCGCCGGACGCATAAACAAATCTTGATACTTAATACCATGCTGTTTTAACCAACTAATAGTCAGATCGCGACAAACACTCGATCGACCCGAAAAGAGGATAATATGTGTATCTTGCCCCAATTTCTCGACTAACTTTGCCACCGATGGATTGAGCGCGTCTTCATTGACTCGATCCCACGCAAATGGATGACGGGTATTATTAATCGCCAAAGTACCATCGATATCAACGATATAACAATTGGGCAGTTGAGGATCAATGATTGGTGCTGGATCTGGTTTGTACAAATAATCATAATACATTTGCTCGATCGCTTGTTGTCCGACCGAATTCGATCTAACTAAATCGCGACGAATGCACTCAGCTAATGATACATCAGTAAAGTCTTGAATCACCAGTTCGGCTTGATATTGTTTCGCTAATTCAGTAGCCCGTCTGAGATGAACTGGATTGAGGTTCGTATCCGACCAAATCACCGAATAACCCAGCTCAAAATAATGTTCTGTCAGCAAATCACGGACTTTAATAACTCGTTTCTCCCGTTTATTTGTGCTGCCAAGTTGCAATCGAAGATCGTCTTTACAAAGATTAGCAGTTTCAGGATATTTTTGGATATATTCTTTCGCCCAGGTAGTTTTACCACTTGCTGGTAAACCTTTTGTCAATATCAATTTAAGTGCCATATTTTACTAAATATAGGTGTAATTCCAACTCCCTCCCCGCATCTTCAGGGAGGGCTGAGGTGGGGTAAAGATCTACGCAGCAAATCGAATAATCGGTAGGGGCAATTCATGAATTGCCCCTACCGATTATTCGATAAAATCAACCATCATGATCGGATCGGAATGGACGTTGATATCCAGGCTTAATTAGCTTCCAGATGACTTGTTGATAATCTCGTTTGTCCAACATCAAAAATAAAACACCAGGATATTTCTGGGTTTGAAAATACAAAGCTGTTTCTCTCCTACTGCCAAAATCTTTAAAGACGGTTTGACATTCAGTTTCAATTTCTTGGTACTTAGTTTCCAATTCTAACTTGGTATCCTTAACCCAATTGTAAAATTCGTCAGGAACAGAATCGAGGAACTGCTCTAGATTTTGATTTTCACTCAGACATTCCCAAATATCCTTCGCTTGAACTCGCGTGATAATCCGATGCAGCCGGACATAATCAGCTAATTTATATTTAAGCCGAAAACCATTCGGCCATTTCAGGATAAATCCCTCATGATTATTTAGTTCCGATTCTGTTTCGTCAATCGATTTGAGCCATTCGGGTAAAGTCGTCGCTGGATAAGTCTCAGCTCGATCGATCCAACTTACTGCGGTATGCTCTAATTCGGCACCCGTCTGAGTATTTACCGCCGCGAGTAAAACTAACCGCTGCGCCGCACCGTAATCCACAACAATTCGATTACTAGGATAGATAATCTCAAATAAATAGGTATACTCTCGATCGAGTCTCTCGACATCAGCCGGATAATCGGCAAGTAATACCCGCGCCATCTGTGCTTGCTCCGAGGCAAAACTGCCCCGTGAAGCTACCTCCCACTGCCCTTGGTAGTGAAACAGAATAATCAACGATCCATCGAGCTTCTCGTAGATATTTGGTACCCCATCTGGTAGGGTACCTTGATATTCACTCAGATTAAAAAATTTGGGTAATGGTCGCGCTATTGTCTGATAATGATTGTCTAGCACCAAACCGCGACAGGCGAGGGTTGCATCTACCCAATATCGATCGAATTGAGCCTTGGCTGTATAGTTATAAATCGTCAGCGGTAAACTAGGATGAACCTGGCTAGTAATATACCCCTGTACGATCAATTCTGGTAATGTCTGCGGATCGAATGATAAATTAGTCAAGCAATTTCAACTTTTAGATTTTGGATTTTTACGAGTGTTCTGGAGATAAGCTTGCGTAGGCGAATAAACACACCCTCGGAAAACTTATTACTTATTGGGTGTTACTGAATTGATGTATGATTCACCATTTTCGCGACAGACAATTATCATACTCTCCCATCTCCCATCTCTAGTTTTCATACCTGAATTCAGAAACACCACTTATTACTTATCTCGGCACTGGTACTCGATCGATCGCACTAGCAATTACTTTGTCTATTTCCAGCCCATCTAATTGAGCCTCTGGGCGCAATACGAGACGGTGACGCAACAGCGGGATGGCAACTTGTTTAAAATCATCAGGAATCACCGTCTGACGATGATCTAGCCATGCGGCGGACTTACTGGCATGTAGCCAAGCAATTGCGGCGCGGGGTGAAGCTCCCAGACTGAGATCAGGATGCTGGCGCGTCTGTTGCACGAGGGCGAGCAGGTAATCGATGGCATGATCGTTAACACCAATCTGTTGTACGGATCTCCGTGCGGCGAGACAGTCAGCGACAGTTGCGACGGGCTGCAATCGCTTTGCGTCGTTTCTAGCTCCTGGCTGAGTCATCCGCGCCGTAGATAGCAGCTCTCTTTCTGCGGCTGGGTGGGGATAATCGACGATTAGTTTAAATAAGAATCGATCGAGTTGAGCTTCCGGCAATGGATATGTCCCTTCAAATTCTAGCGAATTTTGAGTCGCGATCGTCCAGAATAGATCTGATAATAGCATTGTCTCCCCATCGAGTGTAACTTGCCCTTCTGCCATCGCTTCTAGTAAAGCTGATTGAGTTTTGGGTGGAGTCCGATTGATCTCATCAGCAAGTAATATCTGTGTAAAAACTGGCCCCTTTTTGAGGATAAATTCTTGATTTTTGAGGTCGAAAATATTCGTCCCCAAAATATCTGCGGGTAAAATATCTGGAGTCAGTTGAATCCGCCTAAAGTCTGCCTGAATTAGTTGTGACAGTACTTTTACCATCATCGTTTTTCCCGTTCCTGGCACCCCTTCCAAGATGACATGTCCACCTGTTAGCAAAGCAATGAGAAGCTGATTAGTTGTCTCTTCTTGTCCAAAGACAACTTCTTGTAATGATTTACCAAGTCGTTCAAAAATTGCGTGAGTTTCAGTCATTAAATTAGATGTTAGATGTTTAGAGATATCCAAGAAATGTTGGTACAGTCTACAGGAGATAATCGATCCCAACATGTTAACCTGTAGGGGTGCCCCTTGTGGTTACCCTGAATCTTCGCAATAGCAATAGATATTTCTTTCTGTGGAGTTCTCTTATCACTAAAGTCTAAAGTCCTAAGTGACGATCGATCTCGCGGATTTTAGTCAGCCAGGTTGTTAATTTGTCGGGTGCAATCCGACGTGATTCCGACATCAATTGTAGAACAAATCGAAGATTGTCTGTCGGTAATCTAGTTTGATTTTCCCAAGCAGTAATTAGTGCCTGAGATTCTACCAATCGCTCCTTTCCTAATCCGAGTTTTTGTTGCCAAGACAATTGTGATGCTTTGCCAATCTGTTGGAGCACAAACTCACTACTATTGGCTTGATGCAACACTCCACCTAATGCTTGGATATAAGCTTCGCCATTGTCAATTTCGGGTGACTTCGGAATTACAATTTTACCAAATCGTCGATTTTGCTGCCAAATCAACACGAGTAATCCCAATCCAAGATTGAGAAAGACAATAATTAATGGAGTACTTGCTAAGTAATTCCAGGCATCGCCACCATTAACATCATCATCTGTTTTAATGTCGCCCGTCTTTGGATCAATTACAGATTTCCGATCTCGTTGGCGTAGCCTTTTCTCGGAACGAAAATCGATGTAACCGTGGATATATTCATCTACTAATACTTGTTGGCGGTCTTTGGTTACAAGTTCGGCTAATAATTCATAGTTTGCTCGAATATCTTGATAAGCATTAGCCGCTAGATATGGAGTTGTGGCAATAATTATTCGACCTTTCTCTAGATTAAATTGAGTAATGACACTTCCAGATCGATCGCCTAAAACTATTTGTTTAGATATATCTTTTTCCAATTCTCTGGTAGTAATATCCGATCCAAATCTACGAGTAGTTTCAATTCTCACAGCTCCCTGAGAACTCTCTAACTCTGTTTTAAATGGAATCTCCATTGCTGGTGCAGTCACGCCCAAGACAATTAAAGTATTGCCTTGAATAACCCATTGTTGCTGTTGATTTGTGATACTGAATCGTTCTAGTTGGGGCTGAACTTGAATCAGTGTGATGCCTTTTTGATATCTAGGGATGGTTGTAAGTTGGGGAAATGATTTTCGCCAGCGATGGATTTCAATCCCTCGATCAATCATCATTTGATACCAAGCATTATAACCATTGGCAGCAATACTATAACTCGATCCTACCTGTCTACCATCACCACTGATCGCACTAATCATAGTTAACAACACGATCGCGATCGCTGTCAATATTCCTAATTGCCAATACTGCTTAAATAACTTCTGAAAATCCGTCATAACGGCGTTTTGATGGGAGATGGGAGATGGGACGTTAGCCTAACTTACTAGTTATCAATTATCAATAAATTGCTTTCGATTTGCTGATAAGCTTGTTGACATCGATCGAAATCCTTGATCGCAAGTTGTCGATCTCCAAAGTGAAGTTGTTCGTGGATTGAGACTAATATTTCACCGACATTAAGGATGGGAATTGTTCGTAATAACTGAACATATTCTCGATCGGTACGACTAATTTGATGGGGGATTAGATTCGCATCATTTAACCGTTGCAGCATAGCTAAATACAACCATCTACTCGCCTGAGTATAATCTCCACCGCGTTGAAATGCCTGAGATCGATCGAGTAATTCTACCACTGTATATGTCTTCACCGGAAATAGATCTATCGTCGATTTTGGCTGTCTATATTTGGCTACCAAGGCGCGTAAATAAGGATAGATAATATGATAACCAAACCAAATCAGCAGTCCAGCCAAAATCAACCAAGTAAGTCTCACTAATAGTGCTCCCAGCCACGGAGGTAAAATATCGACCTGCAAATCTCGATCATCCGACCTTAATTTTACCTCAATCCACTCCCCAAATTGCTGTTGAAGTTGTTCAAACTGCCATCGCCAACTTGTTTTTTCCACGGGGTTAGGGAATAGGGAATAGGGAAATTTACTTATTACTTATTACTTATTACTTATCACTTATTACTTATTACTTAATTCAACTATAAGCCACTTCCCATTCATCCGATCGAGTCAATCTAATTTGAGCTAACGCTACAATAGTGGGAATAATCCGTCCATAATTAGTCGAGATCGATCTCCACCCCAGATCTGCAAAAAACCAGCCCCACATGGCTGGTCCTAAAATCGTAAACACACCACGGACAGCCACTTGCTGGGTTGCTGACAGCATCATGCCACGTTTTGCCATGTATAGAGCGATATAGCTTTGCAATTGGCTAGTAGCAGCAATTCCGCCCCTAATTAGCGTCTGCTTAGTGACTTCATAGCTGGCAAAGTGAAAAGCAAATTGACGAGCAATTTGATGAAGAATTAATGGTTTGAGTACCGAATTAATTGCGATCGCACTACTACCTTTTAAGATTAGTTTAATCGGATCGTGTTGAATATGTGCGGGTAAAGGCTGGTCAAATCTAGTCTTAGCAAGAGATTTTTGTACCTTGACTGTCAGTGCATCTCGATCTCCATGCGGTAATTTATGCCAACTTTTCCCCATCAAATACAAGAAAACTTCTGCTTCCAAATCCGTGGTGCTGAGTTGACGAGAATACGGAATTTTGAGATATCGACATACCTGAACCAATGTTTGGCGATAACTAACGCCCTGAGTCCGTCCTTGTAAAACCGTGATCCCATCTGCTGCCAAAAATCGAAACCGATCTTCGATTGTATCCAGCCAACTATCCCGATCCTGGCTCTGAATATCGACTAAATCTGGTGTCCGTACATAGTCTAAGGGATTGAACTTACGACTAAAGAGAATCCTAGTTAATTGCTGTAATTCATCCTCAGTGGCCAATTCCAAAGCCGTTCGTAACTCATCCAAAGCAACTTCCTCCCTCAATCATGCTGCTCGCCCTGTCACCCTATAGTGTACATCACGATTTTGGAAAACAGTGATTCCTCAGTCGATCGACTAAGACAAAAGGGTAGCTAGTTTGGTATTCTTGAGTCTGTGCCTATTTAAAGAAAATTTGCCGATCGACGGCTATATATAATGACAGATATAAACCAAGAACCACTATTATTACGCGCTGCTAAAGGGGCAACACTCGATCGACCACCCGTTTGGATGATGCGCCAAGCCGGACGTTATATGAAAGTTTACCGCGATTTACGCGACAAACATCCCTCATTTCGCGATCGATCCGAAAAACCCGAATTAGCAATCGAAATCTCCCTCCAACCTTGGCGGGCGTTCCAGCCAGATGGCGTAATCATGTTCTCCGATATCCTCACGCCGCTACCAGGCTTGGGAATCCCTTTTGACATCATTGAGAGCAAAGGGCCGATGATCGAGCCAGCAATCCGCTCACAGGCGCAAATCGACGCACTTCATCCCCTCGAACCCGAAGAGTCCCTCCCCTTCATCAAAGAGATTCTCGGTACCCTCCGCCAGGAAGTAGGCAATCAATCCACCGTCCTCGGCTTTGTCGGCGCACCTTGGACATTAGCAGCATATGCGATCGAAGGTAAAAGCTCGAAAGACTACTCCAACATCAAAGGGATGGCATTCCGCGAACCAGCAATGCTCCACAGTTTACTCGCAAAAATCGCTGACGCGATCGCCGTATACGTTCGTTATCAAATCGATTGCGGTGCTCAAGTCGTCCAAATGTTTGACTCCTGGGCAGGACAACTCAGTCCCCAAGACTACCAAACTTTCGCCCTTCCCTACCAGCAGCGGGTAGTGCAACAGGTCAAAGCTACTCACCCCGATACCCCCCTAATTCTCTACATCAGCGGTAGCTCCGGCGTATTAGAACTGATGGGGCAATCCGGTGTAGATATCGTCAGTCTCGATTGGACTGTAGATATGGCAGTCGGCAGACAGCGGATTGGGGCACATTTAGGCGTACAAGGCAACATGGATCCTTGTGCATTATACGGTTCCAAAGACTTTATCCGCGATCGCATCGTCGATACCGTCCGCAAGGCTGGTAAGACTGGTCACATTATGAACCTCGGTCATGGTGTTTTACCTACGGTACCCGAAGAAAATGTTGCTCACTTCTTTGAAGTTGCCAAGAACGTCGATAAATTACTCTAGTTCCAAAAAAATTCTGCTATAATAGAATTATCTTCGCCACCAATGCATCATGCGATAACCAAGCTAATCGGCAAAGTGTCGAAGAATCCTTTGAGTTCGCTCAGAGTAAAACTTTAAATCTTGGGAACCAGGATTTCTGCCCTTGGAGGGAAATGTAAGACCGATCGAAGCAATGCTTCTGGCGGCAGTTCCCGTCGAATTGGGAAGCTAGTACCTATATGGTGTCGGCCGTTCACATAATATTTTGCCATAGAAGCCCTGCTAATTTCTACATGAGATTAGTGGGGCTTTTGGCGGTGGGCGTAGACTATAATAGAAGTATGGATGAGTTAATCTTACTAATTATTCATTCGTAGATCGAGGAGAGTCGCAATGTTAAACAGCGTTGTTCCAATGGGTTGGCTCTGGGAAATAGCCCAACAATGTAGAGCAGACCTCAAATCTCATTCTTTTTATCAGTCCGTTTCCACTGCTTCGAGCCGCAAAGATTTTTACTGGGTTCACCAGCTCTATCATATTTCGGCTGACTTTACTGCTGCAACAGCCCTACGCTACGGCAAATGCGATGACCCACGTTTTCGGGATGCTTTTGCCGAACATGCTGCTGAAGAAGTTGAACACCCAACACATTTGGCCAAATGGATGCGTGAGTTTGGCTTCCTCACGCCCGATCAATTGCCGACTTCAGTTCCAGCAAATTTAGCAACATTGGCATTGGGTTCTTATTTTATCCGATCGGTCATTCGAGAACCATTTGCACACCAAATCATTACTCTTAACTTAATGACCGAGAGTATTGCCGTAGATTTTTATGCTCAGGTGAACCCTAAACTTGCTCAACTGGAATTAACTCCTAAAGGATACTGGCTGGTTCATCAGGAGGCTGATACGCGTCATCAGGTTTTAGGGCTGGATCTGATTCCACAGTGTACAAAAGATTCTCTTTTGGGAGCCGACTATCTCCGAACAGTCTATGAAGTTACACAGCTTTGGCGGCAGGTATTTGACTCTTGGGATCAAGTGATTCAACGCCCAGATCGGTTCATTCCTCTTGATTTCAACCCTGTGGTCAGCAGCAGCAAATAACCGACGAATCACTAGGATAGCAGATCGGCAGGCTGTCAGGTTCCAGAGTAAGCTGAGTCGGATCGATATAGACCGGAATAATTGACAGGTTCACCCCAACTAGAAAAAATTCCAAATACGGATAACAACTCAAAACCCCGCCAATAGCGGGGTTTTGATATATGCCAGGACGGGGACTTGAACCCCGGGCACGAGGATTTTCAGTCCTCTGCTCTACCAACTGAGCTATCCCGGCGCGTTGCTGCATTAAATTTTGGCAACTTGACTAATATAACAAAGATCTCGCGATTATGCAATAGGCAAGAGAAAATTGATGGAGATTGGAGCCTAAAGGCTAAATTATTCCCGATTCTCGCCTTTGTTTGGTACGATCGATGAAGACAATTAGCTTCAGTCAAAAAAATTTGGTTCAAAGTCCTGTAACCCCCAATCTGTGACAATTGTTAAATTTTTTCCAGCAAATCATCAATCCGACTCCCACTCCCGATCGTAAATACGATGGTTGGTCATTGGAAGATCGCGATCCACAAGTTATTCGTGAAGCATTTATGCCGATGTGGAAGTGGCTCTACGATTACTATTTTCGTGTCAGTACCGACGGATGGGAACATGTGCCCGATCGAGGACGGATGTTGGTCGTGGGTTCCCACAATGGGGGTTTAGCGGCTCCTGACATGTTCATGCTGATGTATGACTGGTTTTGTCGCTATGGCACCGAACGCCCCGCTTACGGGCTAGCACACCCTAGTGTGTGGAAATATTTTGGGGTGACCGCGAAACTAGCTGCTCAATCAGGTGCGATCGTCGCTCATCCCAAAATGGCGATGTCCGCGCTCCAAAAAGATGCGGCTGTCCTCGTCTATCCCGGCGGTGCAGAGGATGTTTTTCGACCTCACAGTCAAAGACATAAAATCGAATTAGCTGGACGCAAAGGGTTTATTAAGGTTGCCTTGCGAGAACACGCACCAATCGTGCCTGTAGTTTCGCTGGGTGCCCATGATGGCTTAATTGTCATGGCAGATTTTTATCATCTTTTACAGGAATTGCACGATCGCGGGATGCCGTGGCTCTTCGGCATCGATCCGGTAGTTTTCCCCGTTTATCTGGGATTGCCCTGGGGGATTGCCTTTGGGCCATTACCTAATTTACCATTACCAACTCAGATCCATATTCGTGTCTGTAAACCGATCGAGTTTAGCCGTTATGGTCGAAGTGCGGCGAACGATCGAGAATACGTTGATACTTGTTATACGATCGTCGAGCAGCAAATGCAAGCCGAATTAGATTTACTGGTAAGAGAGAAAGGATAAAATCAGCCTAATTGATAATTAATAATTATTAATTAACCCGTTGCGGTTTGGAGATGTTGACCGCAATAGCCGATAACAATTTGCTGATTTTCGCTATCGACATCAAAGTAAATTCTGATTTTGCGACCAACTTTGAGATGCATTTCCATCCGCTGTGGCTTTTTACCAGGACAGGAAAAATCTCGTTCATAACCATATTTTCCCATCGTTGTCATAGATTCTCGACTACAGGGCACCCCTCTTTTTCTTAATAACTCAGGAAGACTATTACTAGACGCACCCTGAAAGTAGAGATCTCCAACTTCAGCCAGGATTTCCAGAAAGGCGTAAACCCTTCTTGGTAAATAGCGATCGATTGTGGCTGCCGTCGTGAATGCATTATTCCAAATATTTAAAATTTTGAGTTTTTGTCTAGCAACCGTCAATGCATCACAAACCGTCAAACATTGAATACTAGTATTTTCTTTGACGGTGCTGTCATCTACTTCTAATTTCTCTAACTCACTGATTGTAAGTTTAAGGATTGTATTTTCTCTGCGTAATTTCTCATAGCTGGTAAATTCACTATCGATCGATTGATATAAATCTTCAACATTTTTCTCAGCTTCGAGTTTCTCTTGTGTTGTGGCAACTAATTGATGCGCGATTTCCGTCGCCTTAGCTTGAGCGAGACGAGCATCTTCCTCAGCTTTAAGTTTTTCTTGAATTTTGGCAGCTAATTTGTGTGCGATTTCCGCCGCTTTTGCTTGCGCCAGCCTAGCATCTTCCTCTGTTTTAATTCGCTCTCGATCTGTTTCATCCACCTTCGCCTGAGCGAGGCGAGCATTTTCCTCAGCGATCAGTTTTTCTTGAATTGTTTCCGCCAATCGATGTGCAATTTCATCAACCTTAGCTTGAGCAATCCGAGCATCTTCTTCAGCTTTAAGTTTTTCTTGAATTGTTTCTGCTAATCTGCGATCGATTTCTGCTGCTGTCGATCGAGCAAGATCGGCATTTTTTTGAGCTTCAATTAGCTCTTGAGTGGCAATATTTAATCTCCGAACAGTTTCCGTCAGTTCTGTTTGAGTCGCCATGGCTATAGCTTCAGCTCGAAATTGCTCGATTTTAATCGATTCAATCCGTTCATTAACCTGGCAAATTTCTCGCTCAAATTTAATTTTTAGTTCGGCAGCTTCAATCTTGGTGCGGTCTATCTCTCTCGACTTATCATCAAAAAATTTTGATAATAGCCAAGCAAAAATACCATTAACTATGGCAAATCCACTGATAAAAGTATAAACTAGCCAGTAATGTCGCGCGTCAAAATAAGTTATCCCAATCCCCGCTCCTGCTGATAAAGTAAAAGCAGCCAATCCTCTCACAAGAGAACTTTTATATAAAGGATGTCGTCCGAAGAACTCCAGGCTAAAATTAGATAGCTTGCTCATGGCTCAAATATTACCTATTGTCTATAGATAGTATTTACAAGCGACTAGCACCGCAATCAGGATGATTCTTGATCATATTCGTCACGACTTATCATTTAATCCTCATAATCCTCCTCACCACCGACAACGACATCGCGAATGCGTAAACTTGGCCCACCAACGCCAACAGCCAAACCACCTTGCCCAGCTTTCCCACAGCCGCCAGATTCATCCCACTCAAAATCATCGCCGATGCCTTCAATATCCTCCAGCGTTTTAAACACATTTCCAGATAGAGTGACATCCCGCACTGGCTCCGCAATCTCTCCATCGCGAATCATCCACGCTTCACCCGCGCTAAATGTAAACATCTCGCCATTGGTCATTCCTCCCAACCAATTTCGCGCGTATACACCTTCTTTAATGCCTGAAAATAGATCCGCTACGGGAGTATTGCCACGATCGATCCAGGTATTCGTCATCCGCACAATTGGCGGATAATGATAATTCAAACACCGAGCATTACCTGTCGCCGCTTCACCCAATTTCCCCGCCGTCTCCCGTGAATGCAAGCGTCCGGTTAGCACGCCATCTTCGATTAATTGCGTCGTTGTCGCAGGCGTACCTTCATCATCATATAAATAACTGCCACGATGCCCTGCTGGTGACGCACCATCAAAGATTTGCAACTCCTTACAGCCAAATCTTCGTCCCATGGTCATCACTTCCAATAGGTCGGGATTTTCGTACATCGAATCAGCCTCGGAGAGGTGCCCAAATGCCTCGTGAACGAATAAACCACTCAAAATAGGGTCGATTACTACCGTATAGGCATTGCCCTTGACAGGTGGCAGCAACAGGGCAGCTACAGCACGTTGGGCGGCACTCTCGACCTGTCGATCGAGTCCAATTGTATCTTCATAAGCTTTGCGGGAGCCGAGGGTTTCGCGTCCGGTTTGAACGGTATCGCCATTCCGCGCCGTTGCCGCAAACCGAATCTCCATATCGATCCACGACTGTTCGATCAGAGTACCTTCGGAGGTTGCCAGGACGATATGTTGGGCACTATCACTATATCTGACCGAAGTTGTGGCAATCCGGCGATCGGTAGTCTGCAAAATCTGATTATAATGCTCGCATAATTTTTTCTTGTTGGCGATCGAAATCTGACGCGGATCGGTGCCAGTCAAGGGTAAACTACAACTAGTCTGAATAATCTCGATCGGTGCCAGAATAGTCATATCTTCACCGATAATTCTTGCAGCGGCGATCGCTTCTTCGATCCGTTCTGCCAAAGTTTCCAACCGATTGAAACTCGCAAAACCCCATCCACCTTTATAACACGCTCGCACCTGCCCGCCAATCGCCAGATCCTCGCTCAAAGTTTCGACTTTATCACCCCGAATCAGAATATCTGTCCCTTCGGATTCTTCTAGTCTAATCGCCAGGTAATCGACTCGATGCTGATAACGTCTAATCAGATCTGTCAGGAGGTTTTTGCTATCAACGATGATGGAAGGCATAGGAGATGGGAGGGGAAAGGGAATAGGGAACTCAATCAATCTACAATTTAATTTATAAATCGGGCTTTTAGGATGCTTGCGTCTTTTTAAATCCTATCCCCTATCCTCTACCGATGAATTATTATAATGTGATGGCAAATTACAATCAGTGGATGAATCAGAAATTCTATGACATCTGTGCCGACATTACCGATTTAGAGTGTAAGTCAGATCGCGGGGCATTTTTTAAGTTGATCGATGGTACTATCAATCATATCCTGATTACCATCGCGGACAACCAACTACATCGCTCAACCAAATGGGCAACAATTCTGGCGTAACGGATTTACCTGCAATGCCTGAATTCCAGTTAGGTAGTGGTTTAGTGGTTTATTGAATAGTGGTTTAGCCCGTCCTCTAAGGTTTCAGCTTCTCATTTAGGATCGCTATAGTGGTTTAGTATTTATTTCTAAATACTAAAAAACCTAGAGACACGAAATTAGTAAATCGCAGCTCTAGGTTTCTTAGATTAAATTTGCTATTCAGCAGCAGGAGTTTCCACAGGAGCAGTAGTGTCCAACATCCCATATTTTTTGAGGAATCGATCGACTCGACCTTCAGTATCAATGATTTTTTGAGTTCCGGTGTAAAATGGATGATTGCCAGACCATACGTCTACACGTAGTTCTGGTTGAGTCGAACCAACAGTCATTACAACTTCACCGTTGCAATAAACTTTGGCTTCTGGGTACCAAGTAGGATGAATATCAGCTTTTGCCATGACTTTAATTTTAGCTATTTAATTGAGTTTAAATCCCCTCCTGAAAGGCTACCCTGTATACACAAGTCGGCTGGACTTCGTTTGCAGTGGGGTTTACCCCCCAACCCCCCTTATAAAGGGGGGCATTCCGGCTCCCTCCCCTTTATAAGGGGAGGGCTGGGGTGGGGTATCAGGACTACGCAGCAACTCAAATAACTTGTGTATACACGGTAGCCTGGGAGGGGCAGGGGTGGGTAAGCCATGCAGCAATTCCACCAACCAACCAAGATTTAACGTTTCGAGTATTGAGGAGCTTTGCGGGCTTTGTGCAGACCGTACTTTTTCCGTTCCACACAACGTGGGTCACGAGTTAAGTAACCTTCAACCTTGAGAGGTTTACGGTTGTTAGGATCGAGTTCGCACAACGCACGAGCTACACCTAGTTTAACTGCATCGGATTGTCCGGTTAAACCACCACCGTGGGCGTTAACGAGGATGTCGTATTCAGCTTCTAAACCTAGAGTTTCTAATGGCGATCTCGCTGCGGAGATGTAGCCACTTTGAAAGTTGAAATAGTCTTCGCCAGTTCTGCCGTTGACTACTAGTTTACCAGTACCAGGAACGAGACGGACACGAGCGATCGCGGATTTCCGCCGACCTGTACCCCAGTAAACTGCCTTTTTGCTTGCTTCTACCATGATTATGCTTTAGGAATAGTGTTGATAACCAAGACTTCAGGTTTCTGAGCAGCATGAGGGTGCTGGGTACCTGCGTAGACGTTCATCTTGGTGAATAGGTGCTTACCCATAGAGTTTTTGGGTAACATACCTTTGACAGCTTGTTCGATAATCCGCTCAGGGATACGCACTTGCAATTTGGAGAAAACTTCCGTTTTCATCCCGCCGGGGCGACCAGAGTGTCTTCTGTAGACTTTCTGAGTGCTTTTTTTACCAGTCACCTGTACTTTCTCAGCATTGATGATAATGACGAAATCGCCAGTATCGATGTGAGGGGTGTAGGTAGGTTTGTTTTTGCCACGCAATACCATGGCGACTTGGCTAGCTAGACGACCGAGGCGTTGGTCGGCTGCGTCGATGATGTACCACTTGGCATCAGCCGTGTTATTGGTTGGTGGTAAGTATGTTTTTTCCACGATTTATATCAGTTGTAGGTTGGGTTTTGCTACGCTTAACCCAACGTTTGTAATTGAGTAAAGCTATTAATATAACTAACTTTGATGTAACAGAAATTGAGGTTGGGTATCGTACCAGACTGACTCAGGGAATGGAAAATCTGCATATCCGACTCGGAGCAGACATAGCCCTTTCGCTGTGGCTGAATGATGAACTTCGCCGCGTTGGTCGTTTTTCCAGATCTGGGTAAAATCAGCGATCGATAAATCACCATTTCCCACTCTGACTAACATCCCAACTAGCAGTCGTACCATGCCATATAGAAATCCATTGGCTTGGATTTCGATCTGGATGAAGTCCCCTGACTGATCACAGCTCACATCCTGAACTTCCACCCAGGAATGAGATCTGCTAGAATCAGTCCGATGAAAAGCAGCAAGATGGTGTTTACCGAGCATCGGTGCTACGGCTGCTTGCATCAGCGCGATATCGAGCGGTTCGTGGTAGTAATGCCAGGTATAAGGACGGACAAACAAATTTGGATGTCGATTCGTATAGATGGTGTACCGATACCGTCGATATTTGGCGGAGAAGCGAGCGTGCCAATCATTAGCAACAGGAGCGGAAGCACGGATGAGGATATCATCTGGCAACCGATTGTTGATAGCTGTTGCCCAACTGGTGGCGGGAATCACACTGGGATCATCGAAATGGGCGACTTGCGCCGCTGCATGGACACCGCTATCGGTACGCCCTGCGCCATAGATTTCCACGTGTTGACCGAGAAACTTTTCGATCGCTTTCTCGACTTCGGACTGGACTGTCCGTCCGTAACCATCAGGTTGCTTTTGCCAGCCACACAGGTTTGCACCTGAGTATTGAATGACTAAAGCAACACGTTCGGTCTGACTGTTAGTTATGAGTTGATGCTTTTTCTTAGCCATTGCTTCACAAAGAACAGAGAACCAGGAATCGGTTCTACATCAGTTCGATAATTGCCATTTCTGCATTGTCACCACGACGGGGCACAGTGCGGACTACGCGAGTGTAACCACCTTGGCGACTACCGTAGCGTTCGGGTGCTGACTCAAACAAAGCGTGAACTAAGTCTTGGTCATAGATATAGCCTAGAGCTTGACGACGAGCTGCTAGGGTGCCAGATTTGGCAAGGGTAATCATTTTTTCAACTGCTGGGCGCATAGCTTTCGCTTTGACCAGAGTTGTAGTAATGCGACCGTGGCGGATCAGTTCGGTTGTCAAAGACCGTAACAGTGCCTTTCGTTGGTCGGCTGGTCTTCCCAGCATTGCCACGCGACAGCGATGACGCATTGTATTTTTCCTTGTTGTTGTTAATGTGTACTCGTTCTAGAATCAAACTAGCTTGGGTAATCACAGTCGGTTGCGAATTGAATTCGTGACTGTTATCCCCCGACATCATCAGACATTTACTGATTTGTTATGAGCTAGCTTGATTCCCAGTCGCTTTTCCAGGGCTTCGATTACCTCCTCAGCCGATTTGAGTCCGAAGTTCTTAATTTCTAAGAGGTCTTCTTGGGTATAACCCATTAAATCGGATACAGAATTAATCTGCGCTCGTTTCAAGCAGTTGTATGCTCTCACTGAGAGATTCAATTCTTCGATCGGAATTTGGTTAGAAGGATCTTCGTCTTCTGTATACTCTGGCTGGAAGGATTCCAAGCTGATATCCTTGAGCGGATTGAGGAGATCGACCAAAATCTTGGCGGATTCGCTCAATGCTTCTTGAGGTGTCAGACTACCATTTGTCCAGATTTCTAAGATCAAGCGATCTTTTTCAACTGCGCCATCGATTCGCACGTCTTCGGTAGTGTAGTTAACCTGAATAACAGGCATAAATACAGCGTCGATTTGGAGCATATCCATGGCTAGTCCATGTTCGCGGAATTTGTCAACCGATCGATAGCCTTTGCCACGTTCGATTCTAAATTCCATCTCCAATTTTCCGCCCTCAGCGACTGTCGCCACATATTGGTTCGGATCGACAACTTCTACTTCTGAAGGTAATTCAAAATCAGCAGTTGTAACTTCGGCTGGCCCAATCACATTCAATCGCCCGATTTGGGGTTGAGATGTGTAACTTTTGAGCTTGACTTCTTTCATGTTCAGCAGCAGTTCGAGAACGTCCTGACGAACACCAACTAAGGTGGCAAACTCATGATTGACTGCACCAGATTTGATGCTAGTCTTGGCTTCTCCAGCTTTCGCGCCGATTTTTTCTTCTCTAATTAGTCCAGCTACTCTTACGGCAGTAATACAAGTCCCTTCTAAGTTGGACAATAATACCCGACGTAATGAGTTACCGATCGTTACACCTTGACCTCGATCGAGAGGCTCCAGGATAAACTTACTATATTGACTTTGATTTAACTCAGTCTTCGACTCAACACACTCGATCTGAAACTGCGCCACAGAGTGACCTCCCTACCCAGTTTGTACTTAACTTTAATCTTTTTACAGATGATAGCCGCAATAGCTAACACATCTTCTCTAACATAACAACTAATAATTCATAATTACTAACATTGGCGACCGCCAGTGTAGATCCTACAAACTACAAATAATTAATCTAGACTCTCCGTCTCTTTGGCGGACGGCAACCATTGTGTGGAATTGGAGTGACATCGCGAATTAGAGTTATTTCTAACCCTGCACCTTGGAGGGCACGAATCGCTGTTTCACGACCCGCACCAGGCCCGCTGACCATCACTTCCAGTTGACGCATACCTTGATCCATTGCGCGCTTGCCAGCACTTTCTGCGGCGGTTTGAGCTGCAAATGGGGTACCTTTTTTCGCGCCTTTGAATCCGCTAGATCCGCTGGATGCCCAAGAGATTACGTCTCCATTAGCATCTGAGATTGTGACGATCGTATTGTTAAATGTTGACTGGATATAAGCTACGCCGTTTGGAACGTTGCGCTTCTGCTTTTTTGGTCCAGTCTTTTTACTAGGTTGTCGAGCCATGTCGGTCTATGTATTTGAAATATCAATGAGGTAATCGATGCAAGCATCAACTGCGGATCTGAGTGAAATTCGATAGTTCGATTTGCTTGGTTAATATAGACCAATGCGTAGCTGTGAAAACGGGTTTAGACACACTAATTGGCGAACAGCAACAACGGAGGCTACTAATCGCCAATTGGCTATTTCTGGGTTGCCACAACCATCGAACCATGTTATTTCTTGCCTGGAGCTTTTTTCTTCCCAGCGACTGTTGCGCGACGACCGCGACGTGTCCGGGCATTGGTTCGAGTCCGTTGACCGCGAACGGGTAAGCCCATCCGGTGTCTGCGTCCACGATAGGAGCCGATATCTACCAATCGCTTGATGTTCATCGATTCCCAGCGACGTAAATCGCCTTCGATCTGATAATCGCCTTCTACCCGTTCCCGGAGGAGGGTAACTTCAGCATCCGATAAATCCTTTACTCGTGTATCTGGATTTACACCCGTCTTTTTGATTACTTCTTTAGCGCGGGTTAACCCGATGCCAAAGATGTATGTGAGACCGATTTCCACCCGCTTGTCGCGAGGGAGGTCTACGCCTGCTATCCGTGCCACACTTGTTTCTCCACTATACTTTGCTCTCGATCTCGAATCGATGGCTCTATCAAAGGGTTCGGTTTGGAACTAGCGCAACTCGCCCAATCCTTTACTCTGATTAGATTCCATTCGATCGCCATAGGTCTTAATAACTAACTAGCAACTTGGACTAGTTATCTTAACCTTGACGCTGTTTATGTTTGGGGTTGGCACAAATTACCATGACCCTGCCACGTCTACGAATGACGCGACACTTTTCACAAATCTTTTTGACAGACGCTCGGACTTTCATGCCAATTTAGACAACACTGCAAGCTTAATATTATAACATTTTCCACCTAATTGTCAGTAGTAATTACGCGACAATTTTGCTGGAGACGATCTACCAGAGGGAAGAAACGTTAATTTTGGGGATCGATCGAGGAATATAATTACTTCTTATTCCGCAGTCTGTAAGTGATTCGCCCTTTACTGAGATCGTAAGGGGTGAGTTCGCACTTGACTCGATCGCCAGGAAGAATTTTAATATAGTTGCGACGAATTTTGCCGGAGATATGGGCTAGTACGTTAAACCCGTTATCTAGATCGACTCGAAACATGGCGTTAGGCAAGGATTCTGTCACCGTGCCCTCCATTTCAATCAAATCTTGTTTAGACAATTAATAAATACCTCGAATTAGGACAGTTAGATTAGTTGAGAGTTGATAGTTAAAACTATTTCTATTTTAACAGGGGCAAGGTGTGGTTGTGTTTTCGATCAAACGTGATGGCAGTCGGTACGAAATTGTTAGCTGCGTAAATCTCTACACCACCCCAGCCCTCCCCGAGGATGCGGGGAGGGAGTTAAAGCCCCCCTTTCCAAGGGGGGTTGGGGGGTATAGATCTCCGCCACCCACAATTAATTCACCAAAGCTTCCAAATCACTGGTAACGGCTGCCAAATCTCGATCGCCATTAACTTCGCGATAAACGCCCTTGTGCCGATAATAATCGATTAAAGGCATAGTTTGCTCGTCATAGACAACCAACCGCCGTCTAATCACATCCTCGGTGTCATCGGGACGATTTTGGATGGTGGCTCGATTGAGTAATCTTTCGACTAATCGATCTTGAGGAACATCGAGATTAATCGCTAGATCGTAATTTTGACCGATTTCGGTGAGTAATCGATCGAGAAATTCAGCCTGAGAGACATTGCGGGGAAAACCATCGAGAATCCAACCCGCACTGACAGCATCAGGCTGGCTTAAGCGGGCGCGAATCATGTCGAGAATCAGTGAATCAGGAACTAGTTCGCCGTTATCCATGTAGGATTTAGCTTTTAGTCCTAATTCAGTCTGTCCTCTAACTTCAGCGCGGAGGATATCGCCAGTAGAAATATGGGGAATTTTAGCGGATTCAGCGAGAATTTGGGCTTGGGTGCCTTTGCCCGCACCAGGGGCACCGAGAAAAATAAGTCTAGTCATAGGAGAGTTGGAAGTGAGTAGTAGCTACTGTGTCCATGCAAGGCAAAAGTGACTTCAGCGGAGATCTTTACCCCCAACCCCCTTGTAAAGCGGCGTTTTTATTCGGGGGGAACCCCCGAATAAAAAAACGACAAGACAGGGGGCTTTTGTCCCTTTCCCTTGGGGAAGGGATTTCCGGCTCCCTCCCCTTTAGAAGGGGAGGGCTGGTGGGGTAAAATCTCCGCAGCAACTCTAATAGAATTGGAGGTGTATTGTTTAGAGAGAAAACAATATCCCCTATTCCCTAATCTTTACCAATCATGCCTTCGTAACGTTGAGAGATGACGAGGGTTTGAATCTGTTTAGCAGTATCGATCGCAACACTCACTAAAATCAACAGGGAAGTTGCGCCAAAACCTTTGAAAGTACTGACTCCTAGACCACTTTCGATCGCAGTTGGGACAGTTGCGACAATACCCAAGAAGATTGCACCGAGTAAAGTTAATCGAGTCAAGATTCCTTCGATGTATTTACTTGTTGCAACACCTGGACGAACGCCAGGAATACTAGCACCCATTTTCTTGAGGTTCTGCGCCATATCTACAGGGTTCACAACTAGCGAACTGTAGAAATAACTAAAGAAAACAATCAAGACAACGTAAAAAGCTACATGAGCGGCTGTACCTGGTGCGAGGAATTCTGCAACGTTGTTGACAACTTGACTTACTGGAGTCAGAGTGCCATCATCACCAACACCCTTACCTGCAAAAGATGCTAAAGCACTAGGTAGTACTAATACTGAAGATGCAAAGATAATTGGCATTACCCCACCTTGGTTGAGGCGGAGCGGTAGATAGCTAGTCCGTTCGCGTTGGATTCTGCGTCCAACTTGACGACGGGCAGAGATAATCGGGATGCGGCGGGTTCCTTCTTGAACGAAGACGATACCGACAGTCATTAAAATGAAGACAGCGAGTAGTGCGACTGTCCGAGTCAGGATAGAGCTATCTCCACTCTGCGCGAGGTTGAATGTATCGGATAAAGACTTAGGCAAAACAGCGACAATGTTTAGAAAAATCAATAATGAAGCACCGTTCCCAATACCACGTTCGGTAATTAGTTCCGAGATCCACATTACAAACATCGAACCAGCCGTCAATGCCATTACTGTACTAACGATGAAGAAAATGCCTTCATGTCCAGGTAGCGCGTAATTTTTAAGCCACAGCGAAACCCCGATACTATTAGCAACACAAGAACCTACGGCTACATACCGAGTGATTTGGGAAATCTTGCGTCGTCCAGCTTCACCTTCTTCTTTTTGCAGTTTTTCCAGTGAAGGAAGGGCTGTTGTCAATAGCTGAATAATAATAGAAGCATTGATATAAGGAATAATCCCCAATGCAAAGATCCCGACAGTGGATAATGCCCCACCAGAGAAGATATCTAGAAAGCCAACTGTTGGGCTATTTTTAATACTTTCAGCAAATGCGACTCGATCGACCCCTGGTACAGGAATAAATGTACCCAACCGCGCTAAAATCAGCAAGCCGAGGGTAACTAAAATTCGCCCTCTCAAACCAGCCGCTTGAGCCATCTGTACAAATGTCTCTTGGGCTGATGGTGCTTTTTCTCTACTAGCGTCCATCTAAAATTACCTCGGCAAATTTATTTAATATCAAAACTAAAATATAAAGAACTGTTACCTTTATGAGTTTAAGTATACAATTCTCTAGTTAATTCTGGGGATCTAAAAAAGAATCCAGCACTGCCAATCTCATGTCAAAGGCAATGCTGGAATCAATCTAGTTTTTAGGGTTGCGACAATTGATCAGATGAAAACATCTTAAATTACTTCGCAAGTACCACCAGCGGCTTCAATCTTGGTTCTCGCACCAGTTGTGAAAGCTGCGGCTTTACAGTTAAGCGCAACAGTGATGTCGCCTTCACCTAATAATTTCAACGGGCCATCATTTGATGTAACGATGCCAGCTTTGAGCAAGGATTCCAGTGTTACCTCGGTGTTAGCAGGTAACTCAGCTAATTTGTAAACGTTAATTACCGTAAATACCTTCTGGTTGATGAGAGGGAAGTGTTTTAGTTTTGGTAAACGACGGTAGAGGGGCATTTGACCACCCTCAAATCCAGGACGGGTAGGGCTACCAGAACGGGATTTTTGTCCGCGCATTCCGAAACCGCCGCTGGCACCTTGTCCAGCCGCAATACCACGCCCGATGCGGCGTTTGCGGTGTTTAGAACCCGCTTTGGGTTTTAGATCTGTTAATCTCATTTTAGTTTTAGATTTTAGGAGTTGTAGGTTGGGTAGAGCAGAGCGAAACCCAACATTCTCATTAATAACTTGTGTAGATGTTGGGTTGAACAAATGTGAAACCCAACCTACAAACTAGATTGACTTCGGCGAAGATCTTTACCCCCAACCCCCTTGTAAAGGGGGCTTTCCGGCTCCCTCCCCTTTCCAAGGGGAGGGCTGGGGTGGGGTAAAAGCCTACGCAGAAAATACCGAATCTACGCAAATAGACTTTCGACAGTTACGCCACGATCTTCAGCGACTTGGTTGAAGCTACGCAGAGTTTTGAGCGCGTTGACTGCGGCGCGGGCATTGTTGAGCGGATTGCCAGAACCGAGTTGTTTCGCGAGGATGTTTTTGACTCCAGCGAGTTCTAATACTGTGCGAACGGCTCCACCAGCAATTACTCCGGTACCAGGAGCAGCAGGGCGCATCATTACATTAGCACCACCGCCACCACCGACGATCGGATGTGGAATAGTATTAGATTTAGTCAAAGGAATCGTGATCAGATGTTTTTTGCCGTCGGCTACGCCTTTACGGACTGCGCCGATTACGTCGCTGGCTTTACCAACGCCTACGCCGACTTCACCTTTTTCGTTACCAATTACTACGATGGCGCGGAAGCTGAGTTTTTTACCACCCTTAACTACCTTGCTCACCCGTCGGATTTGAATTACCCGTTCTTGATAGGTAATTTCCTTTTCTTCTTTCTTGCCTCGGCTGCCGCCTTTGCCGCCGCCTTTGCCACCGCCGCCACCGCGACGATCTCCGCCACGTTCGCCGCCGCCGCTACCGCCGCCACCGCGACGTTCCTGTTGTTCTTGTGCCATAATCTTATATTTTAGACTGAGTTACGATTAGAAATTCAAGCCAGCTTCACGAGCAGCGTCAGCCAAAGCTTGGACGCGACCATGATAAAGATTACCACCTCGATCGAACACTACAGTTTCGATCCCTTTCGCTTTGGCGCGTTCTGCAACTAGTTTACCAACTTCAGTGGCTGCGGTAATATTACCACCACTAGTCAATCTAGATTTGATTTCAGGTTCGAGGCTAGATGCTGCTGCAACTGTATGTTGCTCGACATCATCGATGATTTGAGCGTAGATATGTTGGTGGGATCTAAATACCGCCAAACGAGGACGAGCTGTCGAACCATTTACGTCCTTCCGAACGCGACGGTGACGACGCTGAACTGATTCTTTACGAGTTAGTTTCATTTTATATTCTATTTCTTCCCAGATTTACCGGCTTTACGACGGACAACTTCACCTTCGTAACGAATACCCTTACCTTTGTATACTTCCGGTGGGCGAACGTCGCGGATTTTGGCGGCGGTATTTCCGACTAATTCTTTGTCAATCCCACTAATAGTTACACTAGTGTTTTTCTCTTTGGGAACTTCGATAGTGATTCCCGCTGGCGGATCGATTTTAACAGGTAGACTATAGCCTACGTTCAAGGTCAAAATTCTGCCTTCAACCGCAGCCCGATAACCAACACCTTGGATTTCCAATTTCTTCTGGAATCCGGTGGATACACCTTCAACCATGTTGGCTACTAGTGTCCGACACAATCCATGTCTTTGACGAGCAGGACGGGAATCGTTGACACGATTTACCATCACAGTTTCGCCTTCCATGACGACAACTACTTCAGCGGGGAGAACACGAGAGAGTTCACCTTTAGGGCCTTTTACGACTACTGATTGACCATCGATATCGATGGTAACTTTCGCAGGTAAAAGAATTGGACGTTTTCCAATTCTAGACATAATTAATTATTTACTCCTTGTCAATGAATCGCGATCTACATTCGTACATCGCAAAGATGAATATTTGAGCCAGGGGAGTAAGATTTAGTACATATAACGTGACTAATTCAGGCAAAATTAAAGATTAACTTAATAACAATTTAATTTCTACTTACTGACTACTTGAGAGCCTGTTACCAGACGTAACAGAGGACTTCGCCGCCCAAGCCTTGTTTACGGGCTTCGCGATCGGTCATAATCCCACTAGAGGTGGAAATTACCGCGATTCCAATCCCACCCAAAACTTTAGGTAAGTCTTTGTGGTTGGAATAAACGCGCAATCCAGGCTTGCTGACTCGTTTGAGTGCAGTAACGATGGGTTGGCGATTTTTGCCTTTGTATCTCAAGGTGAGGACTAATTTCTGGTCAATCCCTTCACCAACTTCTTCATATTCACCAACATAGCCTTCTTGTCTGAGGACTTTGGCAATGCTGCGCGTAAGTTTAGTCGCTGGGAGATTGGTGGTTTGATGTTTGACGATGCTCGCATTCCGAATGCGAGTCAGCATATCTGAGATGGTATCGTGTGCCGCCATTTGTTGTTTAGGGTAATTAGTGAATAGTGGCTAGTGAATGGTCAATAGTGGTGAGCTGCGGCTCTTTCCACAGATTCAGACCATTATTGCCGCTGATGCCTGAATTAACTGGCGCGGAAAGGCATTCCCATTTCTTTTAATAATGCGCGTCCAGCTTCATCGTTATCGGCTGTAGTGATAATCGAGATATCCATCCCACGAATTTGGTCGATTTGATCGTACTCAATTTCAGGGAAAATCAGTTGTTCGCGAATACCAATGCTGTAGTTACCGCGACCATCGAAACTCTTGGGGCTAATGCCTCGGAAGTCACGAATACGAGGTAAGGTGAGGTTGATAAACCTGTCGAGGAAAGCATACATCCGATCGCCACGTAGTGTCACCATCACACCGACGGGCATACCAGCACGGATTTTAAAGCCCGCAATCGCTTTCTTAGCACGAGTTACAACTGGTTTCTGACCAGTGATTTTGGCGATTTCGGCGATCGAAGATTCTAGAGCTTTAGCATTTGTTGCTGCTTCACCTAGACCTCTGTTGACCGTGATTTTAATCACCTTAGGCACTTGTAGCTCATTGGTATAACCAAATTGCTCCATCAGCTTAGGAGTGATTTCTTTTTGAAACTTAGTTTTAAGTTGTTGTGCCATGATATTGATTTGTGTAATTTTCCTGGGCTTGGTCAGGAGAAAAGTTAACAGTTATAAATTAATGAATCTAATAACTATCTAGTCGATAATCTCACCAGTTTTCTTCAACATCCGCACTTTCTTGCCTTCAGCATTCACGGTATAACCGATGCGGCTAGCAACGTTTGCAGTAGTTGAATAAATCATTACCTTGGAACTATGAATCGGTGATTCCGAAGTATCAATCCGACCAGTTTCGCCTTCTTGAGCTGGTTTGATGTGCTTGGTGCGAATGCTCACACCTTTGACGATCACTTTGCTTAACTCAGGAAAAGATTTCAGAACTTCGCCGATTTTGCCTTTATCACTACCGGAGATAATTTGCACGGTGTCGCCTTTTTTGACGTGCATCCGATGCTTTACTTTAGGTTTTTGTCTTGCCATTTTTAGAGTACCTCTGGAGCCAGGGAGACGATTTTGGTGAAGCTTTTTTCACGAAGTTCGCGAGCGACAGGGCCGAAAACGCGAGTACCTCTGGGATTACCGTCAGCATTTACGAGCACAGCGGCGTTATCATCAAACCGAATACTCATACCACTATCGCGGCGCATAGTATGACGGGTACGCACGATCACTGCACGAACTACTTCGGATTTCTTGACTGCCATGTTGGGAGTGGCATCTTTGACAACTGCGATGATGGTGTCGCCTACGCCGCCGTAAGTACGATTACCCGCGCCGAGAACGCGAATACACATAATTTTACGAGCACCGCTATTATCAGCAACGGTTAAGTAACTTTCTTGTTGGATCATTGTAATTAGGGGAGTTGGGAGTTGGGAGTTGGGAGTTGGGAGTTCGGAGCAATGAGAGTTTTTAACAACTAACTTTACTCCTGATTTTAACTATCATTCCAACCCCAACTAGTTAGGATGCTTTGGTACTGAGGATTTCAGCTAGTGTCCAACGTTTGGTGCGGCTCAGAGGTCTGGTTTCGGAAATCTTAACTCTGTCGCCTTCTTTACATTGGTTTTCTTCGTCGTGAACCTTGTATCTTTTGGTTCTGACAACTACTTTGCCGTATTTCGAGTGAGCGGAACGATTCTCGATCGAAACCACTATCGTTTTTTGCATTTTGTTGCTGACAACGATGCCAACTCTTTCTTTTGCTGCCATTTTGTGTTATTTGCTTGGTGTATTGAGTGGACTAAACCTTGACGGTTTTACGTTGGTGTTCCACGGTCAACAACTGCGCTAATTTATGGCGGTTATGTTTGAATTCGTGGGTTTTTTCTAACCGACGAGTAGCTTGGCGGAGGCGCAAGTCGAACAGATTGCGTTTGACAGCGATAATCTCAGCAGCTAATTCTTCGTCGGTTAAGTTTATTACTTCGGCGATTTTTGGCAGAGCCATAACCTTAATCTACTTCGTCTTCTAAATGTGCTTTGATAATGAACTTGACCTTAATCGGGAGCTTGTGCATCGCTAGACGCATCGACTCGCGAGCAACGTCTTCAGCAACGCCACCAATCTCGAATAAGATCCGACCTGGTTTGACGACTGCTACCCAAAACTCTGGGGAACCTTTACCGGAACCCATCCGTGTTTCTGCTGGGCGCATGGTGACAGGTTTGTCAGGGAAAATCCGAATCCAGATTTTACCACCGCGTTTGAGGTAGCGGTTCATCGCACGCCGACAAGCTTCAATTTGACGGGAGGTAATCCAGGATGGTTCGATCGCTTGTAGTCCAAATTGACCGAAAGCGATTTCATTTCCTCTGGTAGCCATACCAGTCATGCGTCCGCGTTGTTGTTTGCGGAATTTTGTTCTTCTAGGACTTAACATTTTTCAATTCCTATCCTTCATCAGAGCGATCTTCAAACTGACGGCGACGTTGTTGGTTCTGCCGACGTTTGGGTTGAACTGCACCAGGTGCATCGAGATTTTCTTGTCCAGGGATGATTTCGCCTTTAAAGACCCAGACTTTTACGCCGAGAATACCATAAGTGGTATTCGCAGTTTTGGAAGCGTAGTCAATATCCGCACGAAGTGTATGCAATGGCACGCGACCTTCACGAGTCCATTCAGTCCGCGCGATTTCAGCTCCGTTGAGCCGTCCACCGACTTGGATTTTAATCCCTTTAACTTCTGCACGTTGCGCCCGTTGGATTGCCTGACGGACAACACGGCGGAAGGATACACGGCGAGATAGTTGTTGAGCGATGAACTCAGCGATTAATGCTGCATCAGCATCAACTTTAGCAATCTCAATTACGTTGATCCGAACTTGGCGTTCAGCACCGTTGCTACTAGCACCGAGTTTCTTGAGGAGAGCTTGACGAATTACTTCGATGCCGCTACCTTGACGACCGACGACTACACCTGGGCGGGCTGTGTGAATTGCTAGTTCGATTTGATCGGCTTTACGCTCGATCATCACTTTAGAAATTCCCGCAGTAGCCAGGGTGGTATCGCGTTCGATGTGCTGACGAATGATGTAGTCCTCTTTGAGAACTTCGGAGTAGCGTCGAGTATCTGCATACCACCGTGAACGGTGTTCTTGCGTGATACCGAGTCTAAATCCAATTGGATGAATCTTCTGTCCCATGTTATTTTTTTATGCTCCCTAGTTCATTTCCGCCACTGCCACGGTGATGTGACATGTCGGTTTGCGGATTTTGTAAGCACGACCTTGCGCTCTGGGGCGGAAGCGTTTTAGTGCAGGGCCACCATCAGCAAAAGCAGTAGAAACTACTAATTTCGCTGGATTCATCCCATTGTTGTTTTCAGCATTGGCTACAGCCGATCGCAATACTTTGATAATTTCGTCACATGCTTTGTAGGGCATGAATTCAAGAATAATCAATGCTTCACGGTAGGAACGTCCCCGAATCTGGTCTAGTACACGACGTACTTTGAAGGGAGACATGCGAATATATTTCGCAACTGCTTTAATTTCTGTTTTGTTATCGATCGCCATAATTTTTCCTCTTTAAATCCAGAGTCCAAAATTCAAATTAACTTTGAATTATCTACCGGATTTTTTGTCTCCCTTTGAGTGGGAACGATAGTTCCGAGTAGGTGAGAATTCACCTAATTTATGTCCGACCATTTGGTCAGAAACAAAGACGGGGACGTGCTGACGACCGTTGTGTACTGCGATCGTGTGTCCAACCATTTGGGGCAAGATTGTCGAAGCGCGAGACCAAGTTTTGATTACGTCTTTACGACCAGACGCATTCATTTTTTCTACCTTTGTCATCAGATGATCTGCGACGAAAGGCCCTTTTTTAAGAGAACGACCCATAGTTGATTTTGTAAGTTGCTACAGTTAACTTCTTTGCTGCTCTTCTCAATATCCAACCGAGTATTTTAAACTTCGGTTGAGATGGTGTTACCCCCCCAACCCCCCTTATAAAGGGGGGCTTTTGACCCTTTCCCAAGGGAAAGGGCTTTCCGGCTTCCTCCCCTTTATAGGGAAGGCTAGGCTGGAAAATCTCCTCCTCGGAGGGGTGCCCGTAGGGCAGGGTGGGTAGATCTTCGCAGCATACCAGAAAGATACAATTAATTCTGACGACCGCCTTTACCGCGTTTCGAGGATTTACGACGACGGCGGATAATGAGTTCGCTGCTAGCCTTCTTCTTCTTACGAGTTTTGTAGCCCAGAGTAGGTTTACCCCAAGGCGTAACAGGGCCGCTGCGACCGATAGGCGCGCGCCCTTCACCACCACCATGTGGGTGATCGCAAGGGTTCATGACACTACCACGGACTTTAGGACGACGACCTTTCCAACGGTTCCGACCAGCTTTACCAGCATTGGTGTTACGTGCGTCAGTGTTGCCGACTTGACCGATGGTTGCGTAACATTCTTTCCGCACCATCCGTACTTCACCAGATGGCATTTTGAGGGTAACGTAGTCACCATCTTTTGCTACTAGTTGAGCCGCAGCACCCGCAGAACGCGCGATTTGAGCACCTTTGCCTGCTGTGAGTTCGATACTGTGAACAGTCGTACCCAATGGAATGTTGATCAGTGGTAAAGCGTTACCGATTTCAAACGGGGAGTCTGGACCAGTGATGATTTCAGTGCCGACTTCCAATCCGACTGGATGGAGAATGTAACGTTTTTCGCCATCTCTGTAGAAAAGTAACGCAATCCGTGCATTCCGGTTAGGATCGTACTCGACTGTTGCTACTTTTGCAGGGATGTTGATTTTGTCTTGACGACGGAAATCAATAATCCGGTAGAGACGTTTGTGACCACCGCCACGTCTACGACTGGTAATGACACCACGGTTATTACGCCCTTTAGCGCGGTGTTTGTAAACGAGTAGAGATTTTTCCGGCTTACTCGCGGTGATTTCAGCAAAGTCTGAAATTACGGTTTCGCGAGAGCTGGGCGTATACGGCCGATAAGAACGGGTACCCATAATTGGTGAATAGTGAATAGTGGATAGTGGATAGTGTCAGAGACGCAGTGCGTCAGATAAATCGTAGGTTGGGTTGAAGAATGAAACCCAACATCTCTAGAGCGTTGGGTTTCATTCTTCAACCCAACCTACAAGATCTAATTCTTATCCTTTATTACACTTCAGGGAAGAGGATAATCTCTTGACCTGCGGCGACGGTGACAACAGCACGTTTGTAGCTTGGCTTGGCACCTGCAAATTTACCAACGCGGCGAGTCTTACGGGGCAGATTCTGAGTATCTACGCCTTTAACTTTGACATTAAATAAGGATTCGATCGCCGCCTTGATTTGAGGCTTGGTGGCTTGACGAACTACGTCAAAGACGTACTTGTTCTGTTCCATCATGGTCGTTGCTTTTTCAGTAACGATCACATTCCGAATTAAATCTGGTAAGTCACGGTCTTCAACTCTAATCGTCATTGTAAACCTCCTGTATTTTGGCGATTGCTTCAGCCGTAGCAACAATCTGATCCGCATTGAGGAGATCGAAGACGTTGAGTCCTGACGCAGAAATCATTTTAACTTTGGCAATGTTCCGAACTGACAATAAAGTATTGTCTTCTACTTCCGAAACGATGATCAGTACTTTGCTGTCAGCTTGGACACCCCAACGAGTCATCGCTTGGACGAACTCTTTGGTTTTTGGTTGAGCTACATCAGTCGCAAAGTCAGCAACTACGATGATGTCTGCAATCCGACTCATCAATGCTGTCCGTAGAGCGAGTCTCCGCTCTTTACGGTTCATTTTCATGTTGTAATCTTTGGGTTTTGGTCCAAAAATCACACCACCCCCACGCCAGAGCGGAGAACGAATCGAACCCGCACGAGCGCGTCCAGTACCTTTTTGTTTCCAGGGTTTCCGTCCACCACCACGTACTTCGGCGCGAGTCTTGGCACAGGCTGTACCTTGACGAGCGTTGTTTGTCTGCCGAATTAGGGCACGGTGAACGATGTGAGAAGCATTTTCTTCTCTTGCAACAGCCAATTCGAGGGTGGCAGAGCCAGCTTCCTCGCCTTGCCAGTTGCGGATGACGCAATTAGCCATAACTATCTATTTCGCTTCTACTTACTGTGATTACTTACCGACGGTTACTTCTGGGACGATCCGCAGTAGTGCGCCAGGTTTGCCAGGAACGGAACCTTCAATCAAGAGGAGGTTACGATCGACATCAATCTGAACTACTGTCAATTTCTTGATCGTGATCCGTTTGCCACCTAGTCGTCCTGCCATTTTCTTACCAGGGTAGACACGACCAGGAGTGGTACCAGCACCAGTCGAACCAGGTTCGCGGTGATTTTTGGAACCGTGAGTCATTGGTCCACGAGCAAAGTTCCAACGTTTCTGCCAACCAGCGAAACCTTTACCAATACTGTTACCTGTAACGTCGATAATTTGACCGACAGTGAAAAGATCTGGTTTGATTTCTTGTCCGAGTGTCCACTCGTCAGTGCTATCTACCCGAAATTCTTGGAGGTGACGCAGTGGTGGAGCCTCAGATTTTTTGAGGTGTCCGAGTTCTGGTCTGTTTAGTGCTTTTTCTTTGACTTCATCAAAACCGATCTGGATGGAGTTGTATCCATCGGTCGCTTTAGTTTTGATTTGGGTAATGGTGCATGGGCCTGCTTGAACGACGGTGACAGGAATTGCTCTCCCTGTCTCTTTGTCGAAAATTTGGGTCATGCCGAGTTTAGTGCCGAGAATACCGATAGACACGGTTAAATAGAGTTCCTTATATTTGAGACATCAGGATTTTGATGGACTTCCACCGGCAGGCGCGTCCATCTGTGGGTTTGACTTGTATTTACCAATCCAGCTTAACTTTAGCACCTATTTTGTATGCTTTCGCACAAATTTTAGATGCGTTGCGTGCAATAAGTTTTCACTTAACAAGGGACAAGGTATCAATTGGGAATCGTTTTGATGCTGGATAGACTGGAGTAGCAAGCCACTTAGTATCTATTTCAGCCGATTTACCCGCAGTCACAGCTTTAGAGCTGGAAGTTTCAGACCACAACCTCCAATTATACACTAGTTGTTTTAATTTGTATATATATTCACATCTTGAACAGCAATTCCAAATTCAAAATATTTTACCGATTCTCGATCGAGAATCGATTATTTCTGGTGGGGTGAGACAAGTTTGTTTGTTCGCGTAGCGTCTCCTACAGAGAATACTTATTGCTACAGATCGAGACTTCCCAGCATAACCCTACCCCTACGAGCTATCTGAACAAGGTTGAATTTGGAATTGCTGCATCTTGAACGAATAACCTGAGTTGCTACCCATAACTCAAGCGGTTAGCTTAATTGTGTGATGCGATTAAAGGCTCGATCGACTTCTTGCCACAATTCTTTATTGTGAGGATCGACTTTGAGAGCTTTTTTGAGATAAATTCGTGCTTTTTCAAACTCTCTTCGTTGGATTAATTGGTGTCCATATTGAGAATAAATAATCCCTTGCCACTGACAAATCTGTGCATCCAGTGGCGAGTGATGAGCCAAACCCTCAATTAAGACGATCGCTTTGAGAAACTGTTGTTGCTTTAATAGTGACTGCAACTCATAATATAGCTGCCACTTTAATTCATCCTCATTTTTACTAGGCTGAGGGGTTCTAGCTGGCTGTGGTGCAGTGTGGTGAGTTGTTCTAGCTGTTCCTGGAGAGCTTGCAGAATTTACGGGCATTGCCTGAGTCGAACGAGTCTGGGTTGTATCCAGTAAAACTTGATAAGCCTCATTAATCGCGATGAAGCGTTGAGGTGCATCGAGATCGTCTGGATTTAGATCGGGATGCCATTTGCGGGCTAACGAACGGTATGCAGCTTTTATTTGATCGAGAGATGCTCCTCGACATATCCCTAATAACTGATAGCATTTGTCCAGATTCATTGTGGATGCAAGCATTTATTTACCAGAACGCAAAGAATATAGATTTGGAATCATATAAATTTAGTGTTCCCAGTAATTCGACCTGAATATCACATCTGCTAACGGTATACTGCACTATGAAAAGCCGCAATTTTTAACACCTTGCAACGTATCACTATCACTCCCTGCCAAATTCACGAGGATCGGATTGCCTTCACAGCCGAACAACATCACTATCTCACCCGTGTAATCCGCTTGCGCCCTGGTGGACAATTTCAAGCCATTGATGGGAATGGAAGATGTTACCTTGCCGAAATTAGTTCAGAGTTATCACCGCGCACCGCCGTCGGCACCGCCCAAATTGTGCAAATAATTGCCACGTCAGTTGGTGGAGCTAATCGAGAACTCCCTCAACCGATGGTTCTGATTTGCGCACTTCCGAAGGGGAATAACTTCGACGAGCTGGTTCGAGCTTGCACAGAGCTAGGTGTCACCACTATCCTACCTGCCATTAGCGATCGAACTCTGCTCAATCCCAGCCCCCAAAAGCTGCAAAGATGGCGCAAAATTGCCCAGGAAGCTGCCGAACAATCGGAGCGACTAGTTATACCGATAATTGAGGAACCCCAAGCGTTAAAGACTATTTTTGATGGACTAACAGATCTAGCTCATAAATATCTCTGCGAAGCCAGAGGTGAATATCCTCATCTGCTGACTAGTCTCCAATCTACCCAACTTATCGATCTGCCGATTATCATTGCAATTGGGCCTGAAGGTGGCTGGACGGATGGAGAAATCCAATTAGCGATCGAGCATGGCTTTCAATTGGTATCGCTTGGATCGCGAATTCTCCGCACTATTACTGCCCCTATTGTCGCATTATCGATCGTCACTGCCGCGATCGAACAAGGGCATTCCTACAGGTAAATTGTGTAGGAATGCCCTTTCTAGATTGCTGGTTATGGGTTCGAGATTTAGTTATCGATCGACTGAACCCATAATAATATCGATACTGCCCAAAATTGTCACGATATCGGCGACTTTTACCCCACGTAATAGGTGCGGTAAAATTTGGAGATTATTAAAATCAGCAGCGCGAATTTTCCACCGCCACGGGAAGATATTGTCTTCACCGATGATAAAGATACCTAGTTCACCTTTACCGCTTTCTACCCGCACGTAATGTTCGCCCTTGGGTATCTTAAATGTCGGTGCGACCTTCTTGCTAATATATTGATAGTCCATCGCATCCCACTCAGATTTTGGACCTGCGGCGATGCGTTTAGCTTCGAGATTTTCATAAGCACCACCAGGTAACGCAGCTATCGCTTGACGCAGAATCTTCACTGACTCCCGCATCTCCCGAATCCGCACGAAATACCGCGCTAAACAGTCGCCAGCAGTCTCGTATTGGACATCCCAATCAAAGTCGTCATAGCACTCATATTTATCAACCTTGCGCAGATCCCACTTTACGCCAGAACCGCGCAACATTGGCCCCGACAGGCCCCAATTAATCGCTTCATCGCGGCTAATTGTCCCCACACCTTCTACCCGCCGCCGGAAGATCGGATTATTGGTAATCAGCTTCTCATACTCATCCACCTTCGGACTAAAGTAATCGCAGAAATCCAAACATTTATCAATCCAACCATAGGGTAAATCCACCGCTACCCCGCCGATGCGGAAATAGTTATTATTCACCATTCGATAACCAGTCGCCGCTTCCCACAGATCGTAAATCATTTCCCGTTCGCGGAAGATGTAGAAAAACGGAGTCTGTGCGCCAACATCTGCCATAAATGGGCCGAGCCAGAGCAGGTGATTGGCAATCCGATTGAGTTCCAGCATGATCACGCGGATATGACTCGCCCGTTTGGGGACAGTAATATTCGCTAATTTTTCGACAGCATTAACCGTAATTGCTTCATTAAACATCCCCGCTGCGTAATCCCAGCGGCTGACATAGGGTACGAACATTAGATTGGTACGATTTTCGGCGATTTTCTCCATACCGCGATGGAGATAGCCGATTACAGGTTCACAATCGACGACATCTTCACCATCGAGGGTGACAATCAGCCGCAATACCCCGTGCATTGATGGGTGGTGCGGACCCATGTTCAGCACCATCGGTTCGGTTCTAGTTTCGAGTTGTGCCATAGTCTATTATTGCGATCGGGTGCTGAAATGAACTATTAATAATTACTTATATGCTTGCCAGATGGCGGAGTATCGATATTTATCACGGATTCCCCTCATTTATTATAGAGGCTCGGAACCGATCGACGTAAGCCAGTAAGGGTAATTCATGAATTACCCTTACTAGCTAATCCCTTCCCACCATTCACTCACTACCCTAGATGTCTATTCCCATAGTTGGCGTGATAACATCACTAGTACGAGCGTGAAACAACGAGGGTCATGGGGATGAGCGGATTACAAGCATTAATTTTTGACGTTGATGGGACTTTGGCAGATACCGAGCGGGATGGACATCGGGTGGCATTCAATCAGGCTTTTGCCAATGCAGGGCTTGACTGGGATTGGTCGATCGAGTTATATGGAAAACTATTGGCTGTGACTGGTGGTAAGGAGCGGATGCGCTTTTATCTGGATACTTATCGTCCCGATGTGCAGATGAATGACGAATTAATTGCCGATCTGCATAAGGCTAAAAATCAGTATTACGCCCAGTTATTGGAGCGGGGGGGAATTCCACTCCGTCCGGGTGTTAAGCGGCTGTTGGCGGCGGCGAGAGCTGCCAATCTGCGTCTAGCGATCTCGACGACTACCACCCCTGCGAATGTGTTTGCGTTATTGACGGGAAATATCGATGCTGACTGGTTTGAAGTAATTGCAGCGGGTGATATTGTCCCCAAAAAGAAACCTGCTTCAGATATCTATGACTACGTACTAGCGCAAATGAAGCTACCTGCGGCTGATTGTCTGGCGTTTGAAGATTCGGAGAATGGTTTAATTTCGGCAATGGATGCCGGAATTACGACGCTGGTGACGATTAATGACTATACCCAAAATCATAATTTCGATCGAGCCAAGCTAGTTTTATCCGATCTCGGCGAACCCAATCGTCCTTGTCAAATTATCCAAGGTGATACCCAAGGTTCCACCTATGTCGATCTCCCTCTCCTCACCCGATTAATCGCCGCCTAAAGCTGTGGATTAGAACGACAGAATGCTGGTTTAAGGTCGATCCATTTTTAAAAACCAATCAAAAAAGCTCCAAGTGAAAATTTGGAGCTTTTTTGGTATGAGCCTAAAACCTGGCTGATTAGCTATCAACTATCAACTAATTTAAGTTGCCTCCATCCAGTCATAGATCCGATCGAGTTGCTCGATCGTCACTAGTCCGTATTGCCATAAAATCATTGGCAGCGGGCCTGGATTGTGTTCTACTTGCTTGAGGGCGATGGCCATCGACGAAGCAGAAATAGCTAAATCATCTTGTAAGAAGCGAATCAATTTTGTTACATGGGTAGATGCGATCATGGCCGTACCTCCGGCTGAATATTAAAGATGTATTTATATTAAAAGATACTCAAATCTGCACCGAATCCAATCGTCTCTATTCGTAAAGCTGATGAAGGCGAAGATTAACTGGGATCTTCACTCGTTGCAATCTCAATTACAGAAAGATAAAGGTTTCAACTTAGCAATCTTTTTAGTTACAGATCCAAACCTTGAACCATTGGTGAAAAACGACTGTAAAGACCAGACTGACAGTAATTTTTTTGATTCAACTTGGAATGTGACTCGTTGAGGGCATCAACTTATTTTGCCGATTTTAGCTTCAACAATCTTCAGTGCCAGATGAGGAAATTGAAGATTGGCAATAACAAATATTTAACCCTGTTAGCGGCTATTTGAAATCCGTGGAAACACGGGGATTTTGTTAAAGGTTGAAATGGAGTGTTCGTGTATCTTGGTATTTTTATTATTTAAAGATGGATCATAGCATCGCTAATCGGCTTAATTACTGAAGCTTTAACTATTTCAGCCGTTTGGCTGAGTACTTGCTGACTTTCAAGCGATCGTCAATTTTAAGATTGAGTTCTGCTGCTCTACCGCCACGCAATTCAATTACGCCATCAATGTCAATTTTTGGCTCTGGGCCATAACTAGGGCAAGGATCGCCCGCGCATGGAGGGATTTGGGTGCCGATATATTTGACTACGCCATTCGACATAAACACCATATCTAAGGGAATGAGGGTATTTTTCATCCAGAAGCTAACTGGGCGTGGAGGTGAAAATACAAACAACATGCCTCGATCTTTGGCTAAATCTGTCCGATTCATCAACCCGATAGATTGCTCTTCAGACGTGCGGGCAACTTCTAATCGGATTGTTTGTCCATTAATGTTAACTTGGGCACTTACAGGCAGTTTTTGCACCTGTTGAGCAAGCTCAATCTTTGGAACTGACGGTGTAGATTTATTCTCGATCCCGATTGGTGGTTTTGACTGAACTGATGGAGCACAGCTAAGTAGCAACATTCCCACTATCCCGCAGGTTATTCCAAATTTAAGGTATTGCTTAGTCACCATGCTGTTAGGGGATCGGATGTGTGTGTGTTGGAGCAGACGTGTTTAGTTGGAATTTGTTTCCCGTTAAGCAAAAGAATTAAATCCCCCTACAAAAAAAGCTGTGATTGTGTTGTTGATGTAAGCTATTTGTTTGCGTTGATTGATGTAATTTACACAAAATCAGATCCCATCTCTCGATCCTATTCTCGCAGGACATAGCCAACACCACGAACTGTTTGAATCAGCCGCTTACCGCCATCTTTTTCTAATTTGAGTCGGAGATAACGGACATAAACTTCGATCACATTGGATTCGCCGAGGAAATCATATCCCCAGACATTTTCCAATATCTGTTCTCTCGTGAGTTCGGTTTCTGGCTGTGACATTAGATAGCGCAGAAGTTCAAATTCTTTGACGGTTAATTCGATCGATCGATCGTTCCGTAGTACGCGATGAGTAACTAAATCCAAGACAAGATCGCCAAATCTTAATTGTTCGCCAACGCTAACATTTGAGTGGAGATATAGCCCGATCGTGTGCAAAAAATCATTCGCATGATAGGGTTTGAGAAAATAGTCGTCTGCGCCAGATTCCAAACAGACAATTCGATCGGCAACTGTATCGTGCGCCATTAGTAATAAAATGGGGGCAACAATCCCCATCTCGCGCAGTTGCGGCACTAGTGTCAGTGCTGATTCTCCAGGCAATGCTCGATCGATCGCAATCAAGACTGGATGCAATTTTTTTACTTGCTCCAATCCCATTCTGGCATTATCCGCGATCGATACCTGATATCCAGCTTTAGTAAGATCGAGATTCATTCTCTCGGCTAGGATTGAGTCATTTTCGATCAGGAGGATTGGGGTGTTTTCAGTCATGGGGAAGGGAATAGGGAATAGGGGATAGGGATTAGAGACTAACAAGTTGATAGGAGAGTTTGGGGGAATAATTTCCGATGGTGAAAATTAAACTAATCCCTAATCCCTATCCCCTATTCCCTAATTAAGGTAATTCCACTGACGTTGGTTTCGCGATATGTGGTAGTCCCCAGCCAAGCTTTTCGCGCAAAATCTTGAAGTATTCTGGGGGTTGGAGGCGGATAAATTTGGCAGGATATGGAGATCGAGCGATGCGGATGGTAAATTCAGGGAGGATATAACAGCCGCCATTGCCATCGACTACCATGACTAGACGATTTGGGTTGGCGGAATTGATTGTGACGGGTTCGGTGTCGGAGAATACTAACGCACGAGAGGCGAGAGAATGGGGGCAAATCGGAACTAATTGAAGTGCGGCTACACCAGGCGCGACAACGGGACCTCCAGCACTGAGAGAGTAGGCGGTAGAGCCTGTGGGAGTAGAGAGAATCACTCCATCGGCGGCGATATCTACAGGTGCGTGTCTGCCAACTGTCACTTCAAAATGACACATGCTGGTAAGGGGTTCTCGGTGGATCACCATCTCATTGAGACATAAGGCTTCCCATAATAGGTTTGTACCTTCCCAGACTTGCACTGTCAGCATGGCGCGATCTTCGACTTGATAATCGCCAACAATAGCTCGATCGATCGCCTCTGGCAATTGATTGATATAGGTTTCAGTCAAAAAGCCCATATGTCCAGTATTGACAGTCAGGAGCGGGATACCGCGTGGGGCGATCTGTCTAAAAGCTGCTAAAACTGTACCGTCGCCGCCGAGGACGATCGCAAAACTCATATCCGAGTCAAATTCAGGCGGACATAAAGAATCGATCGGGACATGGGTAATCGGTCGATCGGATTGACAATAACCTAGTATCCCACCTTTCGCAGCGGCGGAACAAACTTTCCAACCCAACGCGGTTAATTTATCTTCGAGTTCTTGGGCAATCCGACAAGCAAGCGGTTTACCCTCGTTATAGATGATGCCTACTTTTGGCACGGATACAGTCCTAATTCAAATTTTTCAGGGTAAAGACTTCTAACTCTAGAAATCTGTCGGTTCGACAATTTACTCGATTCTCCTACTCAAGCCGCCGTGTAAACTCAGCATCGCCGATATATGTACTAATTATTATCGCATATTAGCCGCAAGGAATTGCGGGGTAGGGGAGTGGGAGACTATCAATAATTAAGTCACTGTTCCCTTTCCCCTTCTTGCACTATTCGCCTAGCGTCTCCGTCAGGAGAAGTGTCTCCTTTCCCCTAAATCAATACATCATTTTTTTCTTCTTCTTTGAAGCTTGGGATTCTTTCTGCTTGTTTTTCTCATAATCTAATTCCTTGAGCTTACGGAGAATGCGACTAAAGTATTCTTGTAAGTAAGCCTCTAAAGTGCCAATTTCTTGTGGATCGATGCCAAAAATTTGGTATACTTCATCCATGTTAGCGGTTAGTGGCTTCCCTGTCGCTAAGACTTCGGTGAATGCTAATCGATCGGCTGAATTCCAGCTCCACTCAAAGAACCGCAGTGTTTGTCTCATCAGGCGAATGACTCCAATCGGGACGTTGGTAATCTTAGCTTCTTTGCCCGATTGACGTTCACAGAAACTAATAATTTCTTCACCAGTCCAAGCACGACTGCCGACAATTGGAAAACTACGATGATTAGTAGCTGTCACTGATAAAGCTTTGACGGCAAATTTTGCCACATCCTGAGTATCCAGATAGGCAATCGGTGAAGATTCACCAGTCATCCAGACGGGCTGCCCTTCTAATGTCGGGATTGCATACTGTCCGATTAACCCTTGCATAAATCCAGCAGGGCGAAGAATCGTGTAGTTTAAGCCAGACTCAGCCAAAAATAACTCTGTACAACGCTTGATTTCCATCAACGGTACATTGGGATAATTCTCCGCACCGAGAATCGAGAAAAAAATAAATCGATCGATCTTAGCATCTACAGCCGCTTGAATCAGCGCAACCTGTCCTTCCCAATCCACGCGCTTAATACTGAGCGAATCCGTCGCTCTAGCTGTAGCCGCGTCAATCACTGCCGTTACACCTTCTAATGCAGGTGCCAAAGTACTAGGATTGCAGATATTTCCAACAACCAAATCAGCTCCCCATTCTTTGAGAAACGCTGCCTTCCGTACATTTCTAACTAGACAGCGAACCTGATAGCCTTCATCTAAGGCTCGTCGTGCGATCTGTCTACCTAAGGTACCCGTGGCACCAACAATCAATAGTGTCATCTATAAAGAATAATTAAAAATTATTAAAGCTATTCCCTAGAATATTAGCAGAAAAATCTCATGTTTGTTAACAAAAATTCACAAAGGCGGGAGAAGGGGGAGGTAGAATAGGAGCTAATCTCAGATCCCACACTCCATCGGGTATTATTCTTCTTCGGGTCCTTGAATTTTGAGAAATAAGAATCCCAGGCTCAAACCCACTAGAATCAAGCTTGAAGATAAAATTGCTGCGTTAAAAATTTCGCCAGCCATGACTGAAATACTCCTAAATATTTGTTAAATGACAGATTTATAGTTGCCAAGACGGTAAGAATTGGCCAACAGATGGAGACCGATCTCCTTATTCTCTCACAAAACTGCCAGCCACTGGAGAAAGGGATGAGGGGGCAGTAAAAGGAGATCGCTGGAATCCTCATCAGCTACTCCAGCGATCTGCTAAATCTGGTGAATTAGCCGGATGTTGTAAGCCACCTCGCCACATAATTACGCCATCTTCGCCATTGTCTTGATAGTATTTCTTCCTGCGTCCGACAGTTTGGAAGGCGTATTTCTCATAAAGATTGATCGCACCTTGATTGGAGGCGCGGACTTCTAGTGTAGCTCGTGCCATCTCAATTGTTCTAGCTCGATCGAGCAATGAAATAAGTAATAACTTGCCCAATCCTTGGCGTTGATACTGGGGATGGATTGCGAGTAAGGTGATGTGAGCCTCATCGAGAATCGCCCAGAAGCAGCCGAAACCAATCAGTCCATCTGTTGGATCTGACTGTAGACTTTTAGCGGCGGAAATACCTAGAAAGTGACTATTGTCATTGGTTAATTCGCGTCGATAACTATCGATCGACCACAATCCTCCAAAGCATAAGCGATCGAGCACCAAGATCGGCTCGATTTCATCAACAGATATTGAATCGACAGTTACATCTAAACCCACTTTAAATTAATTGATAATTGATAATTACTCCCTGGCGAGTGAATAATTACTTATTACTTATTACTTATTACCTAATCAACCCAGTCCAAATGCCTGATGAATGATTTTGAGTGCATCAATCCCTTGAGATTGAGCAACTACGCAACTAATCTTGATATCAGAAGTAGAAATCATTTGAATATTAATCCCCGCAGCAGCTAGCGAATTAAACATTTTGGCGGCAACGCCCGGTTTACCAATCATTCCAGCACCAACAATACTCACTTTGGCGATCGATTCATCGACAACGACTTCTCCACAACCCAATTGGGTGGAAGCAGCTTCCAATACACGTTTAGCATCGGCGGCATCCGATTGGGCAATCGTACAGGCAATATCACGCATGGCGACACCTACGACGATGCGAGTACGCTGGGATTGGACGATCGCATCTACGTTAATATTATGCGCTGCTAAGATCCCAAATAACTCGGCTGCCATGCCGGGACGATCGGGAACTTGGAGTACTGCTAGTCTAGCTCGATCGAGATCGAGGGCAACTCCGCGTACTGCTGGTGCGGTGACAGCCTTGAGACTGCTCTCATCTGTTGCGGAGCTAGAAATCTCAAACTCCTGACATAGTGCGGCGATGGCTCGATCGCAATCAGTACTGGCAATTACACAACTTACCTTGATTTCAGAGGTAGAAATCATCTGAATATTGACACCTGCATCTGCTAGAGTTTTGAACATCTGAGCGGCTACACCAGGTCTACCAATCATCCCCGCACCAACGATGCTCACCTTGGCAATATCGCCGGCTACCAGCACGCGATCGTGGCTAGGATTAGAATTGTCATGCAGCACAGGCGAGATCGCTTCAGCGACCGCCTGGGCGCGTTCGGTAGCATGTTTGTTGACGGTAAAAGCAATGTCATTAGTATTGCCTTCGTGAATTGATTGGACGATCAAATCTACGTCGATATTTTCGGTTGCTAATGTCCCAAATAATTGTCCAGCAATTCCGGCTCGATCGGGTACTTGGAGAATCGCAATTTTGGCTTGATTGATAGCAAATTCCACCGCATCGACTGGGCGGGCGATTTCCAATCCTGTCAGAGCGCGGGGTTGAGGAATTGGCGAAACTACCCAAGTACCTGGATCTTGCGTCCAACTCGATCGAACTACTAATGGTACACCGTAATTTTTGGCGATTTCGACAGCGCGGGGGTGCAATACTTTCGCTCCGAGACTGGCGAGTTCGAGCATTTCATCAGCGGTGATTTCGGTTAATAATTGAGCATTTGGTACGAGCCGAGGATCCGTAGTCAAAATACCTGGAACATCAGTATAAATTTCGCAAGCACTAGCTTTGAGTGCAGCGGCGAGGGCGACAGCGGAAGTATCCGAGCCACCTCTACCCAAAGTCGTAATATCTCGATCGTCATTAATGCTTACACCCTGAAATCCAGCCACCACAACGACTTTACCCTCTTTGAGATGGCGTTCGATCCGATCGGGTGCAATCTCCAAAATGCGAGCGCGACTATGCTCTGCTTCAGTGACAATCCCAACTTGGGCACCTGTCAGCGAGATTGCAGGTTGTCCTAATTCCTGAATGGCGATACTCAATAAGGCAATCGTCACCTGCTCACCCGTCGCCAGCAGCATATCCATTTCGCGGCGGGAAGGACGACTGGATAATTCATGTGCCAACTTGACTAGAGCATCAGTGGATTTACCCATCGCCGAGACGACTACTACTAAATCGTTTCCTGCTTTGACAGTCTCAACTATTCGCTGCGCAACTGCTTGAATCCTTTCTGCGGAACCAACGGATGTCCCCCCATATTTCTGTACGATTAACGCCATCGTTCTAATTTTTTCACCACAGTTCACTCCTCAATCCAATTTAACCGATCGCATGACGATGTGGATAGCCTACACCAGCAACCTGTAAGAGGGTGTACTTGCAACAATCTAACTACAAAAAACACGCAGATAATCGAGTGAATAGACGATCGATATAGTACTAAATTTGGGTAATTTAACAGTAGGAGTGAGCATTAGGTCTAGCCATCATCTTACCAACCGACCTACCAAGACAGCGGTAACGCTATCGAAAATTTATGTACAAAAAAGTTTTGCTCTGTGCATTGGCAATCCAATCATTCATTCTACCTGCGACAGCTAGCAGCGATGGGGGGAATGACTTGACATCCGAGGATCTGACGACGATTGTGACTGAGGCTCAATCGTGGAAAGGTACCCGCTATCGATATGGCGGTAAAGACAAGAATGGGATTGATTGTTCCCACTTTGTCTATCAGGTATATAACCGTGTCTTTGAGGGATATGGCTATCGGATGGCAACTGAGTATCTACAGGATTCAACTTTTGCGCCGACTAAATCGCCGCTGGTGGGGGATGTAATTGTCTTCCCTTCTGTCAGAGGCTTATCGGCACATGTCGGCATTCTCACGGACGTTGAGGGTACAAAATTTATCGGTGCGCAAAGTAGTACGGGAGTAAAAGAAACAAGCTTTGCACCTGGAACATATTGGGGTAAGCGTCCTTATAAAATTGTGTCATTACTACCAGATGAATAACCGTGATACGATCGAGCAATTACTAGAGATTGGGATTGCACTATCCGATTGTCTCGATTTAACCGAATTACTCGATCTAATTTTGACCAAGAGTAGAGAAATTACCTGTAGCGATGCGGGTAGTGTATACTTGGTCGATCGCTCTCAGGCTGAACCTAAGTTAATTTTTAAGGCTGCTCAGACAGATTCTCTCCCTCATCTGGCGTTTGAGTTGACAACTATTCCGCTCAATCCTAAAAGTCTGGCGGGATATGTGGCGACGACAGGGGAAAGTCTAAATATTCCCGATGCTTATCAGATTCCTGCGGATGTTCCTTATCAGTTCGATCGACATTTCGATCTAGAATATGCTTATCGGACGGTATCGGTATTAGTATTACCGATGCAAAATCGCGATGGTGAGACAATTGGTGTATTGCAATTGATCGATCGAAAACATTCGGCAGATCTTCAGATTACCCCAGAAAACGCCCTATCGATCGTTCAACCCTATTCAGAATGGGAACAGCAAATTATTCGCTCGTTGGCTTCTCAAGCTGCAATCTCGATCGAGCGCAATCAATTATTAGAAAGTATCGAGGATTTATTTGCCGGATTTGTGACAGCATCGGTACAAGTGATCGAAAGTCGCGATCCGACGACGGCGGGACATTCCGAACGAGTGGCTAAATTGAGTGTAAGATTGAGTCAGGAAGTAAATAGTATCGACACTGGAATATTGCGATCAATTCAATTTAGCGATCGACAATTACAAGAAATCCGTTATGCGGCTCTACTCCATGATTTTGGTAAAGTTAGTATCCCTGAAACCATCGTTCAAAAAGGGAAGAAACTCTATCCCCATCAACTTACCGAACTCAATCACCGTTTTAATTTGCTCAGGCGCACCTGGGAATTAGAAGCCACCCAACAGAAATTTAGTTACTTATTTAATTCCCCTCACAAACATCAGCATCAGTCAGACGATACTTGTCTACATTGCGGCTACTTGCAACAATTAGATCTAGATCTGAAAACTAGAGTAGATAGATTGCAATCTTACTGGGAATTATTAAATCAACTCAACCAACCTAACGTTATTTCCACACCAGAATTCGCCGCAAAAATTGATACAGTAGTCGCAGATCTTCAGCAACTAGCGAAATATAATTATCTAGATCTTGACGGCAATTTTCGCCCCTTACTCACCACCGAAGAAATCGAACAGCTATTAATTCCTAGAGGTACACTCACCACAGCAGAACGCTTAATTGTCGAATCACATGTCAGCCATACTTATGATTTTTTACGCAAAATTCCCTGGACAAAACATCTCCAAAATGTCCCCCAAATTGCAGGTTCTCACCACGAGAAATTAGATGGAACAGGCTATCCCAATCGATTAACTGCTGCCGAAATTCCTGTTCAATCACAGATTATGGCGATCGCAGATATCTATGATGCTCTGACTGCAAGCGATCGACCATACAAGCCGAAATTACCACTTGATCGAACCTTATCAATCCTACATCAAGAAGCCACCACAGGCAAGCTCAACAGCAATCTTTTGGCTCTATTTGAACAGCGTCAAGTTTACTCGGTCTTAAGCGATCTAAATTAGATATTTCATACCCCGACTTTTTTAAAAAAGTCGGGAATATAGCAGTAATGGTGAATAATATAGTGATTCTACTATTTTCGGAGATTCTTTTTTTTAACAACAGAGACGCAGAAGGCTCAGAGAAAGTCAAAGAGATTTATGTAGATCTAACAATGGGATTGCCATAATCAGAATATTAACATGATATCGATAACTGATGATGAATATAACGATCGATGAAATCAGACGCGATCCGATTAAGTATTTTGATAGAGTAGAAGCAGGTGAAACTCTAGTAATTATTAGAGCTGACAAACCTATCGCCGAGATTAAACCTATTGCTAGCAATAAAGAATTACGACCATTTGGTTTATGCGCTGGAGAATTTACAGTTCCAGATGATTTCGATGCACCGTTGACTGCTCTTGATGAAGATCGGTTATCAGATCGTCCTTTATTCCCATGAGCAGTTCACAATCGCTATTAAATGACAATCATGCTGCTTGACAAACTCTGATGTTAAATCTCTAGCATTTAATACGGATATCGATTTCTTACCTTCACTATTTCTAGGATTTTGATGCCATTCTCCACGAGTTTCAATAATTCGGTCTGGTAAACCATCAATTAATAATTGTGCTTTTTCTCCGAAATTAATTAGCTTATCTGTCCCGCCGCTCGATCCAACAAATATGGTATCTCCTGATGATAAATGAAAAATATCATCAATTTTTATTTTAAATTTCATTTTTAGAATGTTATTGGTTTTCGCATCCAAGATATTCTGCGGGTGACATGAATATGTTGTAGGTTGGGTTGCGCTCAAGCAAAACCCAACATCAACACGCCAAAAACCTAGAAATGTTGGGTTTCATTCTTCAACCCAACCTACCATAAAAGATTTGTCCGTTAATTAGGATCTCTGTAGCCCTTCCGATGAATAGACAGGGCGAATTTTACTATAATATAGGCTAATATCCCGAAATACCAAGCAGTTAGAAGATCTTATCGATATCTCAATCGATGAGCTAAGTCTCTATTTTAGTAATTATATGACAAGTGCATTTCTCTCGCGTCTCCATAGTCCAGAACGTCCTGTCATCGTCTTTGATGGCGCGATGGGTACAAACCTTCAAGTCCAGAATCTCACGGCGGAGGACTTCGGTGGGGCTGAGTATGAAGGTTGTAATGAATATCTCGTCCATACGAAACCCGAAGCAGTAGCCATCGTACATCGGGATTTCTTGTCAGCGGGTGCGGATGTGATTGAGACGGATACTTTTGGTGGTACCTATCAAACATTGGCGGAATATGGATTAGAAGAAAAGGTTTATTATCTCAATAAGACTGCTGCTGAACTAGCCAAAAAATGTACGGCGGAATTTTCGACACCGGAAAAGCCTAGATTTGTTGCAGGATCGATCGGTCCTGGTACTAAGTTACCCTCGATCGGACATATCAGTTATGAGGAGCTAGAGCAAGCATACACCGAACAGGCTACGGGCTTGTACGACGGTGGTGTGGATCTATTTTTGATTGAGACTTGTATGGATGTGCTGCAAATTAAGGCAGCAATCAGTGGACTCGAACGAGTGTTTAAGGATAAAGGTGTGCGGTTGCCAATTATGGTGTCGGCGACATTTGAAAATCCCCAGGCGACGATGTTGTCTGGTAGTGATGTTGCGACATTATTAACGGCGTTGCAACCATTCCCGATCGACATTTTAGGACTAAATTGTGCGACTGGGCCAGATTTGATGGCTCCTCATATTAAGCATCTGTGCGAACAGTCTCCATTCGTGGTTTCTTGCGTGCCAAATGCCGGATTACCGGAAAATATCGGCGGACATGCTCACTATAAATTAACCCCTGTCGAACTCAAATTGGCGATGTATAAGTTCGTCGAAGATTGGGGTGTCCAAGTAATCGGTGGTTGCTGTGGTACACGTCCAGATCATATTAAAGCTTTAGCGGAAATTGGTGCGACTTTACAGGTTAAAGAACGGACTCCAGTATTTGAACCAGCGGCATCTTCATTGATGTCAATTCAGCCTTATCATCAGGATAACTCGTTCCTAATTATCGGCGAACGGTTGAATGCGAGTGGCTCGAAAAAGTGCCGCGATTTATTAAACGAAGAAAATTGGGATGGGTTAGTTTCTCTCGCTAAATCCCAAGTTAAAGAAGGTGCCCACATTCTCGATGTCAACGTCGATTATGTCGGACGGGATGGTGTTAAGGACATGCACGAGGTGGTTTCGCGTGTCGTGAATAACGTCAGTTTACCGCTAATGTTGGATTCCACTGAGTGGGAGAAAATGGAAGCTGGACTTAAAGTTGCTGGGGGTAAATGCTTACTCAACTCAACTAACTATGAAGATGGCGAAGAACGTTTCTATAAAGTATTGAAAATCGCCAAGAAATATGGTGCCGGAATCGTCATTGGGACGATCGATGAAGAAGGCATGGCACGCACCGCCGAACGAAAATTCTCGATCGCGCAACGTGCTTATCGGGCTGCTGTAGAATATGGTATCCCTGCTTATGAAGTATTCTTCGATCCTTTAGCACTGCCAATTTCAACCGGAATTGAAGAAGATCGGGAAAATGGTAAAGCCACCGTCGAATCAATTAAAATGATTCGCGATAATTTACCACAATGTCACGTTCTCCTGGGATTATCAAATATTTCCTTCGGTCTAAATCCGGCTGCGCGACAAGTATTGAACTCGATGTTCTTGCATGAGTGTATGAATGCTGGCATGGATGCCGCAATTGTTAGTCCAAATAAAATTCTCCCTCTTGCTAAAATAACGCCCGAACATCAAGAAATCTGTCGGAATCTGATTTACGATCGCCGTCAATTCGACGGTGATATTTGCACCTACGATCCGCTCGGTTTGCTCACCACCATGTTTGAAGGTGTCAGCACCAAACGTGACAAAGCCGAGGATGACAAACTTCCGCTCGAACAGAAACTAACCCGCCATATTATCGACGGCGAACGGGTGGGATTAGAAGCGAATCTGATGAAAGCGATCGAGAAATATCCACCATTAGATGTAATCAACACCTATCTCCTCGACGGTATGAAAGTTGTCGGCGAACTGTTCGGTTCTGGACAAATGCAACTTCCCTTTGTTTTGCAATCTGCCGAAACAATGAAAGCCGCCGTTGCTTTACTCGAACCCCACATGGACAAAGCCGACGCAGGCGTGAGTAATGCCAAAGGAAAATTCGTAATTGCCACCGTCAAAGGCGACGTACATGATATCGGTAAAAACCTCGTCGATATCATCCTCACCAACAACGGTTATGAAGTAATCAACATGGGGATTAAACAATCCGTCGAAGCGATTATTCAAGCCTACGAAACCCACAAACCCGACTGTATCGCCATGAGCGGACTGCTAGTCAAATCCACCGCCTTCATGAAAGATAATCTCGAAGCCTTCAACGAAAAAGGCATCACCATTCCGATTATCCTTGGCGGTGCTGCCCTCACCCCCAAATTTGTCTACAATGACTGCCAAAATGCTTATAAAGGGCAGGTCATCTACGGCAAGGATGCTTTTGCCGATCTGAACTTTATGGACGCGCTCATGCCCGCCAAACAGGGCAACAAATGGGATGACACCCACGGCTTCCTCGATGAAAATGGCAAACCAATTAAAGTCGCCGCCGAGGTTGAAGCACCCAAAGAGCAAATCGAGAGTAACGAACCAGTTGTAATCGACACAGTGCGATCGGAAGCGGTAGGATTGGATATCGATCGGCCTACACCACCATTCTGGGGTACCAAAATCCTCAAAGATGAAATCGTCCTCGAAGATCTATTCTGGCACATGGATCTCCAAGCCCTGATCGCCGGACAATGGCAATTCCGCAAACCAAAGGATCAAACTCGCGAAGAATACGACGCATTCCTCGCCGCTAAAGTCCATCCCATCCTCGCAGAATGGAAAGCCAAAATCCTCACCGGAGAATGGCTCGAACCCCAACTGATCTACGGCTACTTCCCCTGTACCGCCGAAGGTAACTCCGTCCACGTCTACGATCCCAGCGTCATCGAGCAAGGCTTAACCCCCCACACAGCCACCCCGCTCGTCACCTGGACATTCCCCCGCCAAAAATCCCTGCGTCGGCTCTGTCTGGCTGATTTCTTCCGCCCCCTCTCCGAGAATAAATTCGACGTATTCCCCATGCAAGCCGTAACCATGGGCGAAGTCGCCAGCGAAAAAGCCCAAGTGTTATTCAAAGCCGACAACTATGCCAACTATCTCTACTTTCACGGTATGGCTGTCCAAATGGCTGAAGGTTTAGCCGAATGGGGACACGCCCGCATCCGCAAGGAGTTGGGTTATGGCGATTTGGAGCCAGATAATATTCGCGATATGTTGGCGCAACGCTATCAGGGTTCGCGGTATAGTTTTGGCTATCCAGCTTGTCCGAACGTGGCGGATCAGTTCAAGCAGTTGGAGATTATGGGTGCCGAGCGGATGGGGATGACGATGGATGAGAGCGAGCAGCTCTATCCTGAGCAGTCTACGACTGCGTTGATTGTCTATCATCCGACGGCTAAGTACTTTAGTGCTTAGTTCCTACATCCGCATTTCAAGTTGTTGATTGCGTAGGGTGTGTTATCGCGACAGCGTAACGCACCGATTTAATGTGGGTTAATTGGCTCACTTCTCTATCCCCGATTTCTTTGAAGAAGTCGGGGATATTTATTAACTAAATTGGTAGTTTCGATAGGTTTTTCAGAAGAGACACATAGGAACAAGTATCCCTAAAATCAAATCTCGATCGACTCTGTTGGTAGATAATTAGATTTGTATAATAATCTTGCTTTACGTTGTTTAAGTAAGTCTGCATCTGCTAGTGCGATCGCTTCATCTAGCCGTAGATTGAATAAATCTAATAACCGACAGGCTTCTCGCAACTTGGCGATCGATCTCGCTCTAGTCTCAGGATCGGGAATTTTAAATTGGTCGTTCATGACTAATTCCAATTACGTTGAATATCTTGTAAACTAGCAACACTGGCATCCAGAGAGTTTCGACCACTCTCCATCGCACCATACAATAAATTTAACATATCGGTAGAGGCAGTTGGCTGAGATTGATAGACTCTCAACAACAGGTTATACAATCGGGAGTATGAAGATAATAGCCGCTCTTTGATATTCTGGAGTTCTTCCAGTTCTGGCAGTGTTTCGGCTGTTTCGCCGATTTGCTCAAATAATCTAAACTCTATTGCCGTAGTATCATCGATGCACTCAATCAATCCGCGTTTCAGAGTAAAGATGTTTGTGAGTATGGTATCTGGTAGTTTTGCCACTGATGAATATGTTGACAGGGATGTTTCATCTGTTAATTTATCAGGTTTTGGATGTTAAAACATATAAAATACCGATCGCATTGAAATGAGATCGGTATTTTATTTATTTCAATAAGCCTGGTTCAATCCAAATATCAATAAAAAATATAGACTTACACTTTATATCCTAAAGCCATCATGATAGCTGCGACAGTTATTTCATTCATTCCATAATGATCTCTGCGATTATCAGAATAATGAGCGTTGTAAATATCAGGTTTGCCTGTGAGTGTTTTAGGTACACTATAGTGTGGATAGTCACTTGTTTGACCTATTTCTCTAATCATCCAAAGGGCAATAGTTTCTTTAACTTCATAGCCCTCTACAATTTTCCATTGTGCCATAATTTATTCTCCTTGATTAATCATACTTTTACTTTTAATTCAATCCAATCTAGTTGTCTATTTTTTTCATGCAATATACTATTACAATCCAACCACCCCAAATGATAAGTGGAATTCCAATAATAGGAAGTTGAATCAAGGCAAAGCCAAAGAATAAGGCGCAACTACCTTTTATAATCTCACCCCAATCTGGTTCTTCCTGGCGATTGCGATCGCTGCTGTTATTACCTAATGAAGAAGAATTAGATTTTATTGGTGTGTCAGTTTCAATCCAATCATTATTATTTGTCTCTCGGTGGGGAGAATCAGGCTTTGCTGGAGTGACAGAACCAATTCGACCGATTGTTTTACGTGCTTCAAGAGCAAGTCCTGAGTTGTCTCCATTAGTAACTAATTCAAACATTTGCACTGCTTCAGCTTTACGATCTAAATTTAGATAAGTACAAGCTAAACTATACTGATATAGAGGATCTGGATCGGCAGCAACCGCATTAGAAAAAGCTTCAGCAGCCTCTGCTAAATTCTTTTTGGCATTTTTACCTATACCTTCATTAACCATTCCAAATTTTATTTGAGCAAAATAATTAAGTTCTTTTATTCTGCCAATGGATGAATAATACATTCCTAAGAGAGACGGCTGTTCATCAGGTTGTGATTTCATAATTTCAGAATGGAAAAGCTTTAAATCTCCATCAATGAGAGCCTTGCCACTAGACTCTTTCATAAGATAATTATCCTGTTGTTCAAGCTTTTTAATTTCTTGATTAATGTCCTCAAAATATGATATCGCTGTCTGACAAGCGATTGAATATTCTGTTCCTATTGTCATTGAATGCATCTCCTATATTTATTTTTACAATGAGTAGTTAAAGGAATAATTGTAGCTATTATTTATCAATGCAACTACAAATATTGTCTTTAGAGATGACTAATCTTTCATTACTTGTCCTGTAGTGGCGTAAAAATCAGCCTTAGTCATTGCTTCGCGCTGTGTATTGGCATATCCAGCTAGTTCGCTGGCAACTCGAATTTCGCCACTTGATGAATTCCAAAAAACATCATAAGCCGTGCCGTATGTTGATTTTACTTGACCTATTTTATTCACAATTTTCTCCTAACTATATATGCTGTGAACTACCAATTAAATGTTCTTGCTTTTAGCTAAACCAGTGTCTCCAATTTTCTAAGCACTTATCCCAACTCTGGTTTTGAGACTTGAGCCAAGTTACAGTAGGCTTGCCACACTTAATGCACTTCTCGCCTTCTCTGGGATCTTGCTCTCTTTTACAAGAGCCACAAACATAACTGTCTGTATTTGGATCTGCTTGGTATTTTGCCGTTGACATATTTCCCTCAATTAATTTACAAAATCTGACAAATAAATGATAAGTAGGTCATCGTAAGTATTTGTTAGGCTGAGACAAGATCGAATCTAGATGGTGTCAAGTTATCACTCATCTAATCATCATCAAAATTTGCCTCGATTAGTGATTTTCCTGCCTGACGAGCCAGATAAATTCTGTGTCTTCCGTCGAGAATATAGTAAGGTGTTCCTGTCGAGCGTCTTAATTTAATAGGCCCATCAGGACTCTTCCCACTATTTAAAGCTTCTAATTTGTTAGAACTGAGATGTTGTAGGCTTACATCTTCAATATCTGATAGTTTGACTGGATGAGACATAGCAATAATCACTCTAAGTAGATTCATCAAAATGGCTTTGGAAATATTTTTTCCTTGGCTAATGATATGTTTCCCACTTTGGGGATAACTCTTACTAGGAAAAAATAGGTAGTTACAAACAAGAACGATCTGAATTTCAACTAAAATCATCTGCTAACCTCGGAAAAAACATTCTCAAATCGGAAAAAACTAGAAAAAATAGGACTACAATGGAGAAAAGCTACCACACGTTCCACTATGGATATTGCCGAAGTCCTAAAAATTGCCGACGATCTGGTCTTTGAATCGACTAGCAAATATCTAGATAACTTGCAGAAATCGATCGTCCAAGGAGTGTATGAAGGTAAGAAGTACTCGAAGATAGCCGAGGAATCTAATTGTAGTGAAGGTCATGTCACGGATATGGCATCAAACCTGTGGAAGACACTTTCAGATACAATCGGTGAAAAGGTAAGTAAGTCTAATCTCAAGTCTGCGATCGAACGGCACCAATTTTCTATTAATTCATCGCATCATTGGAAAGATGTTACACAGATTGGTAACGTCAATTTTTGTTCTGATTCCAAAAATGGCGATCGATCGGAAGATCCAAACAATATAAAATCAAACAACGGTTCAGTTAAAGTAAAAAAAGATGTGGGCAATATTCCCGATCTCTTTCCATTTTATGGACGCGATAGCGAACTAAACCAACTAAAACAGTGGGTAGTGACAGAACACTGTCGAATTGTCACTATCTTCGGCATGAGTGGGATTGGTAAAACTGCTCTAGTTAGACAATTATTAGAAGGGATTGGGGATGAGTTCGATCGAGTTATCTGGCTAAATCTGGGCTGTCAACGATCGATAGTTGAATTCCTAGACAAAGATCTGCTGCCGTCTCTTTCTCCCGATCTGAGGATCGATCCAAATTTAGATGTAGCCGCTAAAATATCACTCTCGATCGAGCATTTACAAAAGCAACGTCATCTAGTTATTTTGGATGATTTTCATCAAGTCTTCAGCAATGGACAACTAGCAGGTACTTATGCAGAAGGCTGTGAAGATTATGGCTTGTTACTCAAACGAATCAAAGAATCAAATCATCAAAGCTGTGTTCTACTCCTAAGCTGGGACAAACCCAGAGAGATCGATCTACTAGAAGGAAAAAGTAAATTAGTCCAGATATTACAACTTAATAGTTTGGGTGAATCCGCCAAAGAAATACTCAAGGACAAAGACTTAACTGAAGAATCGAAGTGGATGGATTTGATTAACCACTATCAAGGGAATCCATTATGGTTGAAAATAGTTGCCACAATGGTTAAAGATTTATTTGGTGGTAGAGTTGGAGAATTAGCTAAATATGAAACTTTGATTCTACCAGACGATCTCCGATCGATCTTGAAGTCTCAGTTCGATCGACTATCTGAGTTAGAGAAACAACTCATGCTATCGATCGCGAATCAACCTCAGCCAGTTTCTATTCCTCAATTGATAGAGCTTACCCAAATATCTCCACCGGACTTATTTAATGTCTTGCAATCTCTAGGTAGACGTGCATCGATCGAGAAACAAGAATCAGCGACAGGAACACTTTTTAGTCTTCAAATAATATTGAAGAAGTTCATGAACTGCTAAAATTAAATAATAGGTTTGATTCGCGATCGTCACAGTCTCGAAGATCTATTCTGGCACATGGATCTCCAAGCCCCGATCGCCGGACAATGGCAATTCCGCAAACCCAAAGAGCAAAACCGCGAAGAATATGACGCATTCCTCGCCGCTAAAGTCCACCCCATCCTCGCAGAATGGAAAGCCAAAATCCTCACCGGAGAATGGCTCGAACCCCAACTAATCTACGGCTACTTCCCCTGTACCGCCGAAGGTAACTCCGTCCACGTCTACGACCCCAGCGTCATCGAGCAAGGCTTAACCCCCCAAACCGCCACCCCCGTAGTCACCTGGACATTCCCCCGCCAAAAGTCCCTACGTCGCCTCTGTCTGGCTGATTTCTTCCGCCCCCTGTCAGAGAATAAATTCGACGTATTCCCGATGCAAGCCGTAACCATGGGCGAAGTCGCCAGCGAAAAAGCCCAAGTGTTATTCAAAGCCGATAACTATGCCAACTATCTCTACTTCCACGGTATGGCTGTCCAAATGGCTGAAGGGTTAGCCGAATGGGGACACGCCCGCATCCGCAAGGAGTTGGGTTATGGCGAGTTAGAGCCAGATAATATTCGCGATATGTTGGCGCAACGCTATCAAGGTTCGCGGTACAGTTTCGGCTATCCCGCTTGTCCGAATGTGGCGGATCAGTTCAAGCAGTTGGAGATTATGGGTGCCCAGCGGATGGGGATGACGATGGATGAGAGCGAACAGCTTTATCCTGAGCAGTCTACGACTGCTTTGATTGTCTATCATCCGACTGCTAAGTACTTTAGTGCTTAGGGAGTAGCAATAAAATAAGCTCCCAAATTGTAGGGTGTGTTATCGCGCAGTGTAACGCACCAGACTAGTGATCGATAGTAGTTTATTTATCTGCAAGTCCCTCAGGTTTGGTTGGAGTTAAGTAATAAATAAAAGCTCAATGATCGTCTGAAACTTATGTGGTAGTCAGTGCCCACCCTACATCTGTTTGGTGAGTTTTCTACATAAATGTCAAATACTTTAAAAATTTAGAAACCGACAAAATATAGAGTAATATTAGATATTGCTACCGCCGTTGGCTCAATCTATGCTAGACATCCAAAATCCACATGAAATTAAGACTTACTCTCGGCATAATCGGCTACACGCTCTTAACAATCCTAGCTTCGATTCAACCTGCTCAAGCTAATGACTATGGAACCAGCCGCCAACGGAGAACATGTCCATCAAGAACAGAACCACGCAACGGCAGAATTAGTGTCGAACAGGCAAAGATGTATGTTGCTTGCTATTACGAAGAACGAGCAGTTTTTAACGCCGCAGTAGATTTTGTTGATATTCTCAGTCTGCAAATTGCTCCAAAATCTCGTCGGGCTAGGGATGCCGATCTTCGGCTGCACCAAATCGATATCGAAAAGCCCATATACGAAATCAAAGGTAGTATGATTGTACACAATTGCCAAAATATCACTGAAGGGTATCCGCGTGGACAAAACTGTCGTGTAAGTCGTATACCTAAAAGTATGGGGAAATGTTATCAAACAACTTTTGGTGACTGGTACTGCGTGATGGGGGGATCTTCTTTGGTAAGACCAGAAACAAAAATGCCAGCACCTAATTAAAATTGTAAGATTGGTTAGGTTAACTGTGTAGTGGACAAGCTTTCACAAAACGAGCCTGTTTTAAGAGGAGTTTTTGCCTACCAATTCTACCGATCAAGTTGTCGATCAATTATGCCCAATTGTTTGATCGATATTGACACTTGATCGATTTGAGGTTGATGCGATCTGTTTTGATTCCATTGCCTTTGGCACGCACCGCCGAACGGATGTTGGTGCGATCGATAGCGCAACCCATCGAAAACCCTCGGTAGAGGTAATTCATGAATTACCCCTACCGAGGGTTTTCGACAAGCACAGATAGAGTTTGTGATGATGTTCAATTTTAGATTGTATCGATCGCGTAGCGTGCCTTCTGGAGCGAGACCCTTCGCGAACGGCAATCTGATTTACAATTCAGAGGTGGTACGCGATCAAAATATTGCCAATCGAACGTCTCAAAATCGACTCGCAATTACGGTAGGGGCAATTCATGAATTGCCCCTACCGTAATTGCTCGGTGTATGCCCAAATTGATAGATTAATAGACAAAATTTATAATAATGTCCAATATATAGATCGCGTCGCTCGATCCGGTTGAAAGGTTATGATTATTCAGCGGATGGAGCCTATTTTATAACCATTTGTGTTCGCGATCGTGAATGTCTGTTGGGAGAAATTAATGATGGGCAGATGATTCTAAATGAATATGGTTCGATCGTGAGGGATATTTGGGAAGATTTACCCGTTGGCGTAGCCTCTCCTGCGGAGAATCGAGTATCAGATATAGATCTCGATGAATATATCATTATGCCAAATCATTTTCATGCAATTATCTCGATTAGTAAATCTCTGGAGTCAATAGAAGTTTATAAAGCTTTAGATATTGATGATATTAAAGCTCGTCGAAAAATGATTTTACCTAAAGTAGTTGGCAGATTTAAAATGTTGACAGCCAAGGCTATCAACCAAAGTCGCGAAATAGAAGGATCGTTCTGGCAACGTAATTATTATGAACGGGTGATTTGAAGCGAGGAAGATTGTCAGATAGTTCGACAATACATCATCAATAATCCCGTGCAATGGAAAATGGATGAGCATTATATCGTTCGCGTAGCGTCTCGTAGAGATGGCACGCTACGCAAACGAATCTTAGATATAATAGACATAGCGACTAAATGTAGAGTATCTGATATGAGTACTAGATTAGAAGTTCAGTCAGCGATCGAACAATTGCCAGAGAACGAAATTCGCGATCTCGCAAAATGGTTGCAAGAATATTTAGAACAAAAGTGGGATCGGCAGATTTTGACAGATTTTGAATCAGGAAAACTCGATCGTCTAATCACTAAAGCAGAATCAGATATCAGCTTTAAACTGTCGCCCCACGATCCTGAATTTATCAAGCAGATGGAAGTTGCAGAAGCAGTAATGCGCGAAGATCGGACTCTGCTCAGAAAACTGGCTCAATAGTACCGTGCAAGATGTAATTTGGATTCGAGATGAAGTAGTTCTGGCTATTCATAGCCGTGAACTAGCAGAGCATGGTGGATTAGAAGGAATTCGAGATGAGGGTCGAAAATTATATCTCCCTCCAGTAATTTCATCACTACATCTATTCGATCGGATGTCAAGCAATCAAGTGGTGATAAACCTCGCCACTCAATTAGTGGTTCTTGTAACCATCTTTGAATTTCTGAAATATTGCCATCAGTAAGTTGCCACAGCATTTTGAGAGCATACAATAAAGGTTGAAGTCGAGTGATTACAGTTATGCCTGAAAATCAACCGTTTTGAATTGATCGCCAATAAAATCTCTGAAACATTTTACCTTGGCTGGTAACAGCCGCCAGCCCTCATGTAAAAGATATAACGTTCTGGGTTCACCGATCGACCATTGTGGCAAAATTTGGATCAGTTTCCCTGTTTGGCAATTTGCTTTGCCCAAAAAATCGGGAATCAAGGCAATCCCAGATCCTAACATTGCCATTTGCTGGAGATAAACAAAATCATTCGCCATCGAAATCCCCCTCACATTAACTTGATGGCTACGACTACCCTGATAAAAAGTCAGCGGTTTAGCACTTAGGAACCATTGATGTAGCAGCAGAGAATGATGCTCCAACTCGATTGGTGTATTCGGCGTTCCATGTTGACTGAGATATTGGGGACTCGCAAACAGTTGAAGCGAGAGGTTCGTTAATCGATGTAGGATATAGGTTGAATCTGGCAGCATATTTCCCGCTCGAAAGGCGACATCAATTTGATTTGCAGTCAAATCGAGTACTACTTCATTGAGCAAAACTTCGACCTGAATTTTGGGATAGAGAGCTAAAAATTCAGCAATTAGAGGCGGAAAGATCGACAATCCTAAATCTACAGGCATCGTCACGCGCAAAAGTCCCGACGGTTCTAGACTTGTATTTCGCAGCTCGGTGGCTCCTTCATCCAATAATGCCAAAGCTTGAATGCTGCGATGATAAAATGCTCTCCCTTCAGCGGTCGCTGAAACTGCCCTTGACGATCGATTGAGCAGTTTTACCCCCAATTGTTCTTCTAGTCTGGTAATCCGCCGACTCACCGATCCTTTAGACTCGCCCAGCATCCGAGCGGCGCGAGTAATTCCACCATGCTCAATGACTGCACATAGCGATCTCAAGTCGGCCAAATCTCCAGTTATCGTTTCCATTTCAGCAACAATGAGTTTCAAATTAGCTAATTGTTTCAGAAATAGATCGAAAATACAATAGTTTGTATTCCAGCGAGCCGCAAAAGTTCGCTGGATAGCGCAAATTCTCTCTGGTGGACAAATCATTCAAAGCATTATGAAAGGCGGATAGAGCTAGTTTTCTTTTGACTGTAACTAATTTAACTGGCATAGACTTGATGGCGAAAATCAATTATCAATATATTTCTGCCAAGTTAATTTACGGATAAAATTCTCAAGTTTAATTTAATCATGAACAAAACAATTTTTATCACAGGAACAAATTCAGGCTTTGGAAAAGCTACTGTCGAACGATTTGCAAAAGCAGGTTGGAAGGTAGCAGCTACAGTTAGAGACATTAACAAAAATAGCGAATTATTCAATGATTTAGAAAATGTAAGCCTTTACGAGTTAGACGTAACTAACTTTAATCAAGTTGACGAAGTTGCTCAAAGTGTCATCAAAAAGTTCGGCAAAATTGATGTAGTTGTGAATAACGCCGGATATTGCTTGATGGGACCGACAGAAACTTCAACGATGGAACAAATCAAGGCGCAGTACGAAACGAATGTGTTTGGTGTATTTGCTGTGACCAAAGCTTTCATTCCTCATTTTAGAGAAAACAAAGATGGTATGTTTATTAACCTTGCATCGGCAAGTGCTCAATTTAACTATCCATTCATTGCAGCTTATGGTAGTAGTAAATGGGCTGTTCGTGGTATCACCGAAAGCTTAGGAATTGAATTAGCTCCCTTTAATATTGAAGTAAAAGCAGTTTATCCAGGAGCACATGCAACTAAGATTTTCACAAAGCTAGACGATGGTGCAACTTTATTTCAATCTATCTTTCAGCACTATAAGCAGTATTATCAAACATTTCTATCAGCACAGCAAGAACTACCAAATGTTACCGATCCAAGTAATATTGCAGACGAGATTTACAAAGCTGCTACGAATAGAAAAGGCAAGCTGCATATCATTTCGGGTGGCGATGCTAAAATGCAATCCTTGATGAAAAAAATACTTCCAGAAAGAGCATTTCAAAAGATGCAAATCAGGAGCATTCTACAACCATTATCTAAAATGGAAATATCTTTTACAAAATGGCTGATGGGTTCAAATACAAGTAAATTAGATGTAGATGTAAAAAAGGGAAACGATTAAGTTATCGTTCGCGTAGCGTAGGCAAAGCCTAATCGATCCTGGTATGATACAAGGGTGATATTAATGTCTGGAACTATGATTTATCTGATTAAGAGATGGACTATGATTTATCTCTAGAAATAATCATAGTCCATCTCTTAATCATTCTCATCATAGTTCAGGACAGATTGATTTAGATTAGATCAATTTGGTGTTGGTGCGATCGATCGTGTAGCCTCTCGATAATTGAGGTAGGGGCAATTCATGAATTGCCCCTTGTATCCTGGAAATGAGTAATTCAACAGTATCTAGCTCAATATCGGATCGTTCCAATCCTAAATAGCAAATACCATAATTCTAGCCCCAAGCTATATATGGTAATTTCGCAGCAGTAACTTTAGTTTCGCTGAGATTGGCGACTAATTGTCCGCAAGCATCCCAGGTACCGTTAGTTAATTGCTGACGGGAGCCTTCGCCGATCGAGACTAAGGTGGTAAACTTACCACATCTGACTCGTAGTGCATCTAGATCGACGGTAATTGGGGTTTGGGGATTGTCGCGTAAAATCTCTTGAAGTTCGGTGATAGTGGCTGCATCAGCGTTGAGACAGGGAATGCCCATTGCGACACAATTACCGAAGAAGATTTCGGAAAAGCTTTCGCCGATGACTACCTGAATCCCCCATTTTGCCAGAGCTTGGGGTGCGTGTTCGCGACTGGAGCCGCAACCGAAGTTACTATTGACAACGAGGACATTTGCACCTTGGAATTGGGGTAAGTCGAAAGGATGTGTACCTTTAAGTTGGATTCGATCGTCTTCAAATACGTTAGCACCTAAGCCGTCGAAGGTGACGCAGCGCAGGAAGCGGGCGGGGATAATTCGATCTGTGTCGATGTCGTTTCCAGTGAGGGGGATGGCGGTACCGGAGATGGTGGAGATTTGGCTATTCATGTGTTTAGGGAATAGGGAATAGGAGCGAAATCCCCTCCTAGGAGGGGTGGCGCGTAGCGACGGGGTGGGTAGATCTTCGCAGCAAATCAAACAAATCAGCCATGCGAAACTCTAAATTACTGCTGAGATCTTTACCCCACCCAGCCTCCCCTTGGAAAGGAGAGGGGTAGGAGATTAGTCCAATCTGAAATTTATTGAGTATGAGCGTAGATTTTTACCCCACCCAACCTGCCCTTGGAAAGGGGAGGGGTAAGAGAAGATGAGCGCGATTATCATTTATTGCACGATCGCTTCGGCTTCGATTTCGACTAAAATATCGGGGGCGATGAGACGGCTGACTTCTACTAATGCCATCGCGGGGCGGATTTCGCTGAAGAATTCACCGTGGGCTTTACCGATGAGTTCCCATTCGTCGATGTTGGTACAGTAGATTCGGGTACGAACGACATCTGTGAGGCTGGCTCCGGCTTGTTGGAGGGCGGATTCGATGTTCAGGATGATTTGTTTGGTTTGGGCGTATACATCGCCGATTCCGACGAGTTCGCCAGCGGTATTTGAGGCGGTGGTACCAGCAACGTGGATGGTGTTACCGATTTTGACAGCGCGGGAGTAACCGAGGATTGGTTCCCATTTCGATCCGGTGGAGATATTTTGACGTTGTGACATGATTAATTAGTTGATAGTTGATAGTTGATAGTTGATAGTTTATTTGTTAAATTTACTCATCAACCATTGTCCGATTTGAGATTGATCTTGTTCTTTGCTGAGAGTTAATGCTGTTGTGATCGTATCGATCGATAGTTCTGGCAATATCAAAGAAGTGTCAATTCTGCGGCTACCTCGATCGATCATTTCAAACGCATATATCTGCGATTTTTGCACATCTACGACCCAATATTCCGAGACACCCATCTCTTCATATAGCAGACGTTTTGCACCGAGATCATCTTCGAGAGTATTGTTAGAAATTTCAATTACTAGATTGGGAATAGCTTGCTCGTCTAAATTAACAACAGATTTACCTGTAGGTGATAGATTAGCTCGATCGCCAATATAGAAAGAAATATCTGGTTGACATTCTCTAACTTCAACTTTGCGATAGCTGCAACCAATTAAACCTTGAATTGGAATCCCTTTAACCATACAAAATAACGTAACAGCTAAATAAATAAGTCCGTTATCACTAGCATGGTCTGCACCTGTTGGCATGTCCTCAATCCTCATGTAGCCGTTATGATAATACCCTTGATGTTGCTCGCGATCAGGTGAATCGATTGTGGATATATATGTATCCCAATCAGTTTTTCTCCAGGTATTGGTTACTATTTTTTCCTGTAATTGAATCATAGTCATTACCAGTGTTAAATTTCAAACTTATAAATCTTTAATTTTAGATAGATTGCTGCATTCGCCACTCTGCCGCTTTGAGATCGATCTCCTGAATAAAATCGTGCTTTCCATCCAGATACCTTTCAATGTCATATGGATATTTATCCGCTAGCGATTGTTTTAATGTGCTATGGGATTGGGCATCTTCAAGATGAGCATTTAGATAATCTCGAAATGTTAGGTGTCTGGAGATCTGGGTTGAATTAGTCTCAAAGACATGAATGTGGTGGGTTCTAATTCCTGCCGGATTATCTTTTAAGAAAAATGCCGATCCTTAGTCCCAAATTCGCCCATGCACTGATAGCCGAGTAATTGCATTAATGAATTCTGTTCATCAACTTTGACGATCGAACTAACTTCAACTAAGATATCGATAATTGGTTTAGCATAAATTGTCTCGATCGATGTACTGCCGATATCATGAATTGCAATAGCATTTTCACCCAAGGCAACTACAATCTGATTGGATTCATTCTCGAATAGAGAACGCCAATTTGGATTGTGTGGGAGAACTTCGACTTTTCTAGTCATGGCTTTCGATTTTCAATTCATCAATTCCCGCACATCAGTTACTTTCCCCGTCACCGCCGCCGCGATTACCATTACTGGTGACATTAATAATGTCCGCCCCGATGAAGAACCTTGACGACCTTTGAAGTTACGATTGGAAGATGATGCACTGATTTGTCGTCCGACTAGTTTGTCGGGATTCATCGCCAAGCACATCGAGCACCCAGCCTCGCGCCATTCAAAGCCTGCATTTTTAAAAATCACGTCTAACCCTTCGGCTTCGGCTTGTTTTTTCACCCGCTCGGAGCCAGGTACGATGAAGGCTTTAACTCCGGTGGCTACCTGTTTTCCGGCGGCGAATTTGGCGGCTTCGCGTAAGTCGGTAATGCGTCCATTGGTGCAGCTTCCAACGAAGCACACATCGACTTTGGTACCGATAATTGGTGTACCTGGGGCGAGATCCATATACTGGTAGGCTTCTTCGGCGATCGCGCGTTCATCCTCTGGCATCTGTGCTACTGTCGGGATGGTTTCATCTACGCCGATTCCTTGAGCGGGGGTAATTCCCCAGGTAATTGTCGGTGCGATTTCGGCTGCATCGAAGACGACGACATCATCGTATTGAGCATCTTTGTCGCTGCGGAGGCTTTCCCACCAAGCGACGGCGCGATCCCAATCCTGCTCTTTGGGCGCAAAATCTAGCCCTTTGAGATAATCATACGTCACTCGATCGGGGTTAATATAGCCACAGCGTGCGCCACCTTCGATCGCCATATTACAGACGGTCATTCGGGCTTCCATATCCATCTGCTCGAAGGTGGTTCCTGCGAACTCATAGGCATAGCCTACACCACCTTTGACACCCAGCTTGCGGATGATGTGGAGGATGACATCTTTGGCATATACGCCTGGTTGGAGGGTGCCATTGACTTCGATTCTGCGGACTTTTAATTTACCTAGAGCCAGGGTTTGGGAGGCTAATACATCCCGCACCTGAGAGGTGCCTATACCGAACGCTATGGCACCAAATGCGCCGTGGGTAGAGGTGTGACTATCTCCACAGGCGATCGTCATTCCTGGCTGAGTTAGCCCCTGCTCAGGCGCAATTACATGGACGATACCTTGGCTCCCAGAACCGACGTTGTAGAATCTAATTCCATGCTCTTTGGTGTTGTTTTCGAGATGTTGCATCATCTCTTCGGCGAGGCTATCAGCGAGGGGACGAGATTGGTCTTCTGTTGGTACGATATGATCGACGGTGGCGACGGTTCGTTCGGGATAGGGTACTTTCAATCCTCGATCGCGCATCATCGCAAATGCTTGGGGGCTGGTGACTTCATGGATCAGGTGCAATCCGATGAATAGTTGGGTTTGTCCTGATGGTAATGTGGCGACGGTATGGGATTCCCATACTTTATCGAATAATGTATTTTTACTCATGATTTTAAATTAATGGATGGTGGATGGTGAAGAGTGGATATTCTTTAATTAAATTGGTTTAATTCCAATTAATAGAGCTAGTTCCAGCCATTTCCAATAACAGTCTACATCGGCAAAACCAATTTCTCGTAAGTATCTTAGTTGTGTTTTGATATCTAGTAGTTGATTCGATGGATCTTCTGTTTCGGGTGTATAACCGATTTTAGTTAGAAACTGAATGTGAATCTTTTGGTTAGGTGATGCAACGTGTTCGAGGTTGGCAAATACGCCGCCAGGAGTTAATAGGTTGAATATTTCTGCATATAGAGATTGCTTACGATCGTGTGTGACGTGATGAATGGCAAAGCTAGAAACGATCGCATCGAATTTACCGAGATCTGGCAAAGGATCGTCTAAATTATGACGGATAATTTCAATAGAATTATCATCCTTAAATCTTCCTTTCGCCTGTTCGATCATTACAGGTGAAAAGTCTAAAGCAACTCCTGTCGCTTCGGATCGATCGATCTTGAGTAGTGCCATCAGTCTCCCATCGCCAGTACCCAGATCGAGGATGCGATTGGCAGTTTTGGGAATGTAGTCTAGCAATACAGCTTCACCTTCGGTACGATGGGGGATACTATCTGCTTTCGCTAGGTACCCTAGTGCATGTTCGGTTGTAGACCATAGATTCACCATGTTAATTCTCCTGTAGAGAGGCTCCGCCAACAATTTCCGTAAGTAATGGTTGTCGCTCTATATTCCTACTATAGACAAGGATGTTTGTGCTTGTCCAATATATATTAGGCTTGTGATTGATACTTTTAAAGTATTAATCGACGATCGGCTCAATCTCGATGATTTTTTTAACAAATACTATTAAAGTAAGACATGCTTCACCAACCTGTTTGGGAAAAAGAAATCAGTAATGTATTCACTTTGATTGAATATCCCGAAACCACGAAGGAGCCACGCTGTCTAATTATTGGCGGCGATAAATCTGGCGAGGATCAGAATAAAACTCTCTCGATTTTCTTCCAAACTTGGGGAATCGATCGAGAAACTATTACAAATCTTCAATGTTCGATCGTTTTTCAAGCTGTGTTGGAAATTGGGATTGTCGATGAGATTTCTGGATTTACATTTAAGGATGCACTAGCATGGGCTAGTGATTAAAAGATTGAGCGCGAAAACATGATGCCGTATTTAACTGAAATTAGTTGAATTCATTAATTATTAATTAATTTTTTAGGCTGGGGATTTAAAACTCTTGTTTTCGTTAATTACTAGGGGAATCAGAACTCAGTCAAAAATATTACGTGACGATCGTTTTGAGGATCGTGTTAGACTGAATTGTTACACGAGCATTAAGCAACATTTCATACATGCCTAGCATTGAAGAAAACCAACAGACTTGGGATGAAAACTACGAATGGGCAAAGCAGGGCGATGAATGGTCATCATCATGGGGTGGAGCTGAAGCTCAGTGGGTTGGGGCGATTTTGCCACGCATTCATGCTTTTATGCCAACGGGGACAATTTTGGAAATCGCGCCAGGATTTGGTCGATGGACAAACTATTTGAGAACTTATTGCGATCGATTAATTGTCGTAGATTTATCTGAGAAATGTATCAAAGCTTGTCAACAAAGATTTGCGACTGATTCACATTTAGAGTATCACGTTAATGACGGCAAATCATTAGCGATGATTCCAGATAATTCGATCGATTTTGTGTTTAGTTTCGATTCATTGGTACATGCTGAAGCTGATGTGATGGAGACTTATTTAAGTCAGCTTGCGACAAAATTAAAGCCAAATGGAGTGGGATTTATTCATCACTCAAATCTCGGCAAATATCAGCAAGCTTTCTCTATTGTTGAGCAGATACCTAGCGACATGAGAGCGGAAATAGTCAATAAAGTGTTGCTAGAACCGACTCATTGGCGGGCACCAAGTATGACGGCGAAATTGTTTGAAGAGTATTGCGATCGAGCCGATCTCCAATGTATCGGTCAAGAGCTAGTAAACTGGGGTAATGAGGGACTTTTAATTGATTCCTTTTCACTATTTACGCCCAAAAACTCAACTCAATCGCGGGCTAATCAGATCGTCGAAAATCTGGCATTTATGAAAGAAGCCGACTCGATTGAGCGACTAGCTCATTTGTACGCCATTAAGAGCAAAAAAATAGGCAGTTGAGCTTAAAGATGGAGATAGGGAAATGGTTGTCAGTTGTCGGGATTGGTGAGTCGGGGTTGTCTGAGATCAGTTCATTAGCACGAGGATTTATCGATCGAGCATCACTAATCGTTGGTGGTAAGCGTCATTTAGCAATGTTGGATACTCAGCAACCTAGCATGATTTGGGGATCGCCGATCGAACTATCGATCGAATCAATCCTCAAATATCGCGGTACCCCCGTCTGCATCATCGCTAGCGGCGATCCGCTGTGCTATGGGATTGGGGTGACACTGCTCCGATATATCTCGATCGAGGAAATGATAATTATACCCGCACCATCCACTTTTAGTCTCGCTTGTGCCCGATTGGGCTGGTCGGTGACAGAAGTAGAAACACTGAGTTTATGCGGACGTTCCCCAGATTTTATCGCGGGGATACTCGCACCAAATTCTAAATTATTAATTTTGAGCGCGGGTGCCGCTACGCCGCAGCTTGTGGCAGATTTACTGACACAGCGAGGTTATAGTGCTAGTCGGATGACAGTATTAGAACATTTAGGTGGAGACAGCGAACGAGAAATTTCTGACATCGCCAGATCCTGGGCTAAATCGGACGTAGCAGCTCTGAATATCATTGCCGTCGAATGTCAAATCGACTCCAGTACAACCCCCTTAAATCGCCTGCCAGGGCTGCCAGAAAGTGCCTATCATCACGATGGACAACTGACAAAACGCGAAGTGCGGGCGATCACCCTAGCCGCACTTGCGCCAATTCCTGGCGAATTGCTGTGGGATGTGGGTGCAGGTTGTGGTTCGATCGGGATAGAATGGCTTAGGAGTCATCCTCGGTGTCGGGCGATCGCGATTGAGCAGCATTCTCATCGGTTACAATTTATCGCAGATAATATGGCAGCTTTAGGTACGCCACACCTCCAGCTCGTGCAGGGCAAAGCACCCATGGCATTACAGGATTTACCCACTCCCGATGCAATTTTTATCGGTGGTGGCTTGACAGCTCCAGGCTTATTAGATACCTGCTGGACAGCATTGCGATCTGGTGGTAGATTGGTCGCTAATGCTGTTACGGTAGAAAGCGAATTGCAGTTATTACAGTGGCATCAACAAGTTGGTGGTGAGTTAACTCGGATTGCGATTCAACGGACTCAAAATATTGGAGGTTTTCTAGGTTGGAAACCATTGATTCCGGTTACTCAGTTGGTAATTGTGAAGTAATAAGTAATAAGTAATAAGTAGGATAGCCCCGATCTAAATAGCATGAAACCGACAGCAACCCTTTTATTTTCTTGTCCAGATCGACGCGGCTTAGTTGCAAAAATTGCCAACTTTATTTATTCAAATGGTGGTAATATCGTCCATGCCGATCATCATACCGATTTTAGTGCAGGTTTATTTCTCAGTCGAATTGAATGGCAGATCGAAGGATTCAATCTACCTCGCGAATTAATTGCTCCAGCATTTGATGCGATCGCTCAACCTTTAAAAGGTACTTATGAAATCCATTTTTCTGATGCCGTTCCACGCATGGCAATTTGGGTGAGTCGTCAAAATCACTGTTTGCTAGATCTGATCTGGAGACAGCAAGCAGGTGAATTTTTAGCAGAGATTCCGCTGATTATTAGCAACCATCCTGACTTGGAATCGATCGCCACCCAATTTGGAATTGACTATCATTATCTCCCAATTACCAAAGATAATAAACAAGAGCAACAAGCAAGGCAATTAGAATTGCTCCAAGAATATCAAATAGATCTGGTAATTCTAGCTAAATACATGCAAATTATTAGCCCAGAGTTTATCGACAGATTCCCTGGTCACAATATTATCAATATTCACCATTCATTCCTCCCTGCTTTTGTTGGTGCCAATCCCTATCACAAAGCTTACGAACGTGGCGTAAAAATTATCGGTGCCACAGGTCATTATATCACGTCCGAACTCGATGCTGGACCAATTATCGAACAAGATGTCGTTCGAGTTACCCATCGCGATGATGTCGAAGATCTGATTAGAAAAGGCAAGGATCTCGAACGGATTGTGTTAGCAAGATCTGTCCGCCACCATCTCCAAAATCGGGTGCTGGTATATGGGAATAAAACAGTTGTATTTGACTAGTACTGAGCTGCAGAGGAAAAGCAACCATCTCCCATCTCTTCCCAAAATAGTACTAGGATTTACGCCGCTCAGTACTAGGCGGCTGAACTAGAATTATTTTTTAGAAAATAATTTTAGGCTGCAAGAAAGAAAGATAGTGCCCAATGAACACACGATGATTTAGGTATCGTCTCAGCCATTTGAGAGATTTATACAGTACTTTCCCGTGAGATGAAGTATGCTTATTTTGAAAGGGCAGAGCGGGGAAAGACTGATTGCAATCTAAATTTCGAGTATTTGTTGAATTTTCTTCATATTTTTACTAGTCGATCGGCGTATAGACAATTAGTGTTGCACAGTAGATACTAGCTAGCATACCTGTAATATATTAAAAACAATGGCAACTAAAAAATTTAATTATGTCATCGATCCCAAAGCCAAAATCGCGGGTAAAACTCAAGCAGAATGGGGCGATAACTGGTGGAAATATCAACAATCTATTACCCAAGAAGATAATCCTGGTCTCGATCTAAAGGGTGATTTTGCTAATGTCAATCAACCTACTGGTGATGTATTTATTCTTAGCGGTTTTATTGACTATTTTTCAGCCGCAAAAAATCCCAGCTATCAGGTAAACCGGAAGATCGTCGTTCCTTACGGAAAAACCTTATTCATGCCTATTATTAGTGCCGCCAATTCTGGCAACAATATTATCGATGCTCCCCTTTATACTGATACCAGTCAAGATTTCATCAATTCTGCTCCATATGACTACAGCAAATTATCAGAATTGAGCCTCAGTATTGATGGCAAAGTTGTATTAGACAAGAGTCAAGCCCAAAGCTATCGTCAAAGCACTTCAGATCCTAATGGATTTAGTTTCAATACTCCTGAAAATAGTATGTATGTCGGCTCAAAATATGACAATACATTCTTGGCACAATCCTTTGCAGATGGCTATTATGTCGGACTAAATCCTTTACAACCAGGCAAACATACTATCTCCTTTAATGCGAAGACGACATATGGAGCTAGCCAAAATGTCACATATGAGATCGATGTCAAACCTTTTAATAAAGACATCAATGGCGATGACAAGAAAAATACCCTAAAAGGTAATGGGGGTAATGACAATATTAAAGCTGGTGGCGGTGATGATACTGTCTATGGCTATGGTGGTGACGATATCATCGCTGGTGGAGATGGAAATGACAAACTCAATGGCGGCGATGGAAATGATATCGTCTATGGCGATGCAGGTAACGATCTGCTCGATGGTGGCTGCGGTGATGACATCCTCGCTGGTGGTTTAGGTAATGACAAGATCTCTGGCGGTGAGGGCAAAGATCGTCTATATGGTGGATCTGGTAACGATGAGATCTATGGTGATGATGGTGATGATTTCATCTATGGGGGTTTGGGTAACGACAAAATTGAGGGTGGTGCGGGTAATGATGTCATCGATGGTGTCGCCAATTCTCAGTTAGTTCTACCATATATTTTTATACCTAGCACTGGGGCTACTGATTTTTCTCAACCGGGTAAAGGTAGCATTGATACCCTCAAAAATTTGAATTGATTCCACAACTACTCCAAGAAATTATCATTGATGATTTGATTGAGGAAATAGCAATGGCGACAAGCATCGACTTAGACTGTACTTCGATCGAATTTGAGCAAAAGTATGCGGAGCTTGAAAAATCAACTGACTGTCAGGGGATGAACAATCTTCAATTGGCGGCAATTTGCGATCGAGAGTTAAGATTACAGCAGTTTAAATTGGCTCGGTGGGGGGATAAAGTTGAGACTTATTTTGATGCTCAGGGTGATGGACTCGATCAAATTATACTATCGATTCTTCAAGTTGAAGATGCCGCTCTCGCCCAAGAACTATTTTTTCGAGTCCAGTCGGGAGAACAATCTTTTGCAGAAATTGCGCTCGATTATTCTCAAGGTGTTCATGCACGGACTGGTGGGATTTTGGGACCATTATTACTCAGAGAATTAACTCCGGCAATTAGGCAAATTGTTGCACAATTAAAACCTGGGGAATTATCGCCCCTATTAAAACTCGACAACTACTGTACTTTTTTTCGGCTCGATGAAAGAGAGCCAGCTAAATTAGAGGATAGTATTGCTGGAAATATGTCATTTCATACTGAAACAACTAGAATGCATCAATTTATTCTCGATGAACTATTTTCAACTTGGATTGAGTCTCAGATGTCGATTAAGGTTAGTTTGACTAAAAAGTAAATAAATTTGATTTTTAGTGGATAGGCAAAAGATCATGTCAGTGCGAGATTTGGCAATAAAACCTCCAATTCTAAATCGGCTGCGGCTGCGGCTAATAAATCGAGATTGTGAAGATCCGAGAGATAGGGTAAACACCCAATGACTGGTGTACTAGTTAACGATTGAATCAATTCTGATGGGGCAAAATTGGCAATTTCCGCTGAAGAAAGTGGCTGAGTGCAATTGAGGACAATTCCGCGCAATTGGACATTATACTGTCTAGCTAAAGCCACATTTGCTACTGCTAATCCGATCGATCCCAACTTGACTGGTACGACTAATACGGCGGGTAATCGCCACTCTCTGGCTAAATCGGCCACAACTAGCTCATTGGTGATGGGAGTCCCCAAACCGCCGATTGATTCTACCAGCACAAAATCGTGGTGCTGACGCATTCGGGTGAGAGCTTGCCAAGCAATACCGAGATCGATATGTACACCTGTCTGTGTCGCTGCAATTGGTGGTGCTACTGGCGATTCGAGATAAATTGGGTTGATATCCTCGATCGATCGATCGAATACTTCTGCATAGAATTCTCGATCGCCCACACCGCACTGAATCGGCTTGAGAATACCCCAATTTTGTCGAGGATGGTACTTTTGAGCATAGGCCGCTAATGCGGCTGTTAAGACGGTTTTACCTGCCTCTGTGTCTGTACTAGTAATTAGAAGCATTGAGGGGAGAGGGAGGAGAGAGGAGGGGGGAGGGGGAGCTGAGACGTTGGAGAGAATTGCTAGCTATTCATATTCATTATTCACCAATTTAATCTGGATCATTAGTACCATTAGCGGGGGGATCTTTGCGATCTCCATCGGTAGGTGGTGGTGTTGTACCTGTTTTTGCCTCAGGTACTTGGATGGGGACGATCCGATCTTCTTGTTTCGGTGGAGTGCCATAACCATTTTCACTTAGATCTGGTGTTGTGGCTGGAAATGGAGTGGATTGTGCTTCTGATTTGGGTTGACGATTGCGTCTCTGGCGTGGGGGCGTTGCTTCTCCCTCGCTGGGTTCTACCCGACTGCGTTTCCGGCGTGGGGGCGTTGCTTCCCCACTAGATTCTACACGTTCGCGCTTGACTTGGGGGGTGGGTTGCCCTTCTGTCGGTTTGCGTTTTCGCTTTGGAGCTGGACGATCTGGTTGTGTCGGCGTGTTATTCGGAGTTGTCGCTGGAAGCTGATTTGGGATCGGAATCGGCGAGAAATTGGGCAGATTATTACTCGGAATAGTGTTTTCAGGGCTAGCAGGTAGAGCTTTTAGCCCTGTATTTCCGCCAATTGGGAGGGGAACGCCTAATGGGGGAGGAGATCCGGTGGATCCCCCAGATCCGGCAGGATTAGGGCTGATATCCGAAGGAGGAGCCGTAGGTGAGATCGATAATTGAGTGACACTGAGTTTGTAAGGAAATGTGCCTCCAGGTAATCCGGTGATTGGCCGTAGCTCAATTGTATAGTCACCAGATGTACTAAGTTGTCCGCGCCAATTCAGTACTCGATCGGCTTTTTCGTCGATCGGGGCACCTGTTGGCGAGATGATGGTCATCAGGACTTGAGTGGGAATTGGTGTCGCAACGGCGATTGGTACGCTCGGAGCTTTACGATCTTTGGGAGAAGTCGGTACTGGGCTATTCTTGGGTTTAGTCGGATCTACAGGCAGGATTGCTTTGCTCGGATCTACAGGCAGTACTGCCTTGCTCGGATCGAGATTTTGAGTAGTTAGCGGCAGTAGCTGAATGTCTAGATTTGCACCAGCAAGAGCAGCAATTTTATATCTGACGGGAGTCGTGGCACTAACTTTACCTTCTTTCTCGATCGCGCGATCCATTTCTGGTTGAATCGTATCAGTGGAAGTTGGAGTTGGGCTAATGATATCCGTGGGAATTGTGGGATTATTAAAATCGATCTGTTTGGCAGGAACTTTGGCAATTGGCTCTTCGGGAGGTCGATGTAGTAGTTGAGTAACTCCAAACCAAGAACCAAAACCAGCCAGCAGAGATATCATTATGCCTGCCGGAATAAAGACTTGGGGCTTTTCCCAGATCGATTTGACGTTGATGCTGGTAATGGCTGTTTGGACGCGATCCGCCACCGAAAACATGCTCTTGCCAAAGGCGGTTTCGGTGAATGTTGCTGGTGGCTCGAATAGATCTTCCTGCGGTATTCGCTCTGGGGTGTTGGCGATATTCAGAGATCGGAGATCTTGCTCGGCTTCAATGGCAGACTGATAACGATCGTTTGGATGAGGACTCAACATTCTGCCGAGAATATTCGCAAAACCATTATCGATTTCTGTCCATTTGCGCCACTCCCAGTTCATGCTATCGCCTTGAAATAGTGCGCTGGGTTCTTTGCCAGTTAGCAAGACAATTGCCGTGACAGCTACCGCATAGAGATCGCTATTGGGGTAGACTTGTCCGCTTTGAAGTTGTTCTACAGGAGCGTAACCGGACTGTCCGACAGCAATACGCGAACTTACTTGAAGTTTATTGGCAAATTCTTTGACAATCCCAAAATCGATCGGCACTGGCAATCGATCGCCATCCCGACAGATAATATGTTCGGGGGCGATATCGCGATGGATTGTACCTTTGCTGTGGATATAACCAATTACTGGTAGCAGCTCTACCAAAAATTGCCAGACTTCAGCTTCGCTAAATGTTCTGCCGAGATTACGACGTTCGTCTAAAAGATCTCGATAGGTTGTACCACTAATATAATCTCGGACTAATAGCAGCCGATTTTCCTCTTCAACAGTTGTCCAAAATCGTGGAATTTGGGGATGTTGAAGTTGATAGAGTAGTGATGCTTCTTGCTTGAAAACTGCTTTAGCTTGTGTAACTGCACTGGAAGATTCGGAGAACTGAGCTAATTCCTCGATCGCACAGTAGGTATCGGAACGACCGAGATCGACAGCCAAATATGTTCGCCCAAACCTGCCCTCTCCAAGCATTTTGAGAATGCGGTAACGTTGCTGCAAGAGAGTATCTGGGGCAATTGGTAACATACAATGTGCTGGCTCAATTTACAGCGATCGAAAATATAATAGTTAACCGCAATGTTGTTAGATTCATAGCTTCTTTTTGGTAAAATTACCGCAAGATCAATCTTCAACATCAAGTACTATTTTAGCACGATCGATATTTATCAGTTTGTGGGGGATCGCTTTTTGTTATTTCATACGTCAATCTTGGATAGTGAATGGTGAATGGGTAGATAGTGGCTGGATGGTTCGTGTGTAACGGTGATTATAGTAGTGTTAGTTGTCCGGCTGTCTTTTTGGATCGAGTCTTTTTAGCACTAGATCGATCGCCCTCAGCATCGGCTACTGTATCTGTAGATGATTCGAGATCTAAGAGCACTGTATTTTCCCCCGCTGATACAGAGGTGCGATCTCCAGCTAATAACTCATTTGCGGCGGCAATCATTGCGGTAGCAATATCTTGGAGATCGGGTCGATTTTCGAGATAGGTAGAGAGTGCTACCATCGGATCGCCAACGCTACAGCCGAGTTCGGGCAATCGGGGGCGACTAAGTTGGCTGATTAATTCGGCTTGAATCGTGTAATGATGGGCGGTACTCAAAGCTTGGTGCAAATCGGCAGTATTAATTAGTTCAACTCGATTCCCCAAAGGGGAGGCTACGCCAACGGGACTGAGCTGATAGATTAATCTGATGACTACATCAGCGATTTCTACTTTGGCAATCGCAGCGAGGATATCTGCTTGAGGTTGCTCACTCGTGGAGACATCGATTTTAATCGTCCGAAATGTCCGCACTGGTAGAGGACAAAATTCCCAGGTAGTCTCAAAATTTTTGCTGGCTGGTTGCTCTGTCGGCTCAATCGTCACTATGACATAGCCCTTCTCCTCTTTTTCCTCACTGAAATCGACTCGCTCGATACTCCCAGGATAGACAACAGCCGGATCGTTAGTTTTGTTGAGATTCTGGTGCCGATGGACGTGTCCGAGTGCCACGTAGTCAAAGCAAGAACGGGTCAGGAAGGACAATGGGATTGTAAACCCACGTCCGACGGCTAACAGTTTTTCAGCTCCCAGAGTGGCATTATCCGCCATCAGGTGAGCTAAAACAATTGTCGGTAACTCTGGATCTAATTTGCGAATTTCCCCTTCCAATCGCGGTTGGAGTTTGTCGAGCAACAATTGGTTGACTTCTAGGATGGATAGAGTGTCAGCGATATCGCGGGTAAGTAGGGTAGATCTGTCGATCCACGGCAGGGTGATAATTTGGATTTGTCCGCTCTGAGTATTGATCGTATAAGTATCGATCGTATCCCCGACAATCGTCCCGGGAACGCCCAAGGAGCGATAGATTGACAAGCTAGCTCCACCTTGTCCTTGGGCGTGTCGATCGTGATTTCCCACTAGTAAGACGAGGGGAATATTTGCGTCCACCAGTCGATAAAATTGGCTGGCAAAAGCTTGTTGAATATAGGGCGCAGGTGTAGCATCGGGAAAGGCATCCCCACCAAATAAGACTAAATCGACTGGTTCGGCTAATGCTCGATCGATCGATCTCGACAAGGACTTGACAAAATCTTGAAATCGTGTGTTGTAGCCAGTCTCTGGGTCGATTCTACCATGAGCAAAACCACCACCCATATGGATATCAGACAGATGCAGGATTTTCATAATAGATTTGATCGAGTATCTCAGTAATTATATACTAGCCGATCGAGGTCGCTTTAATGATTTTTTGGTAGACTTCGATCGATTCTAAGCGACAATCGCATATACTGGCACCTGAAGAAAATAATTGCGTTTAAATTGTTCTTCCTCAATGGCGGCAAAGAATTTTTGGACGGTAACTAGTGCATATAAATCGACATCTTGAGAACGGTGCTGTTCTAGCAACTGAATTGTGACTAAATTAGATCCTGTTTCCAGTGATACCTGAAAGCCAAGTTCGACGAGCGCATCTAGTCCTAGTCTTAAAGATCGATCGCCGATATTCAATCTCGATTTTAATCGTTCTAGTTCCACTTCTTCACTCATATTTGCCATGTATTTAGCAATACCAATGAGCTGTTGCAGTATTTCTCGACTAGAAGCTAAATTAGTAGATTGATAATCGAGAGCCAATCGGCTATTTGTCTTGAGTGCCGTTCGACAGTGAGCTTGCAACTCACTCCACTCACTGGGACATTGTTTTACCCAGATAATTGAGTCTAAATCAATCAGTTTTGGATCGATTGAATCGTGCCGAAAATCTAGTATTTCCAATTTCGGCTGACTGCCGTTAAGATGTGGCTGACTATTAGCGACAGCCGGACGAACTTCGACTAGTCTGACTTCAAATCTCTTCTCATAAGAATTAAAATCTAATTCGACGATCGCGTCGCAATTGACACGCGGAATCTCATGCTCATAATGCCCCCACCAAATTCCTGGAAATCCTTTCAAACTAGTATCATCGAATAGCTCAAACTTAGTCCGAATATATTGAACAGAATTACCTTTAAAATCTTGAATATTTTTATTCTTAATGTCTTTGAATTGACAATTTCTAATTAGTAGCTTTGGTACTGGGTTCCCCATCCCATAGGGTTCGAGTAATAGTAGATCTTCAAATAGTTCTCGCCCACTCGATACGTTTAGCTCCACACATGTGATAATTAGATCGGTCGAGATCGATGGTGCTGGTATCTTGCCAATAGTCACCTGTAGCTGTTGATTGATTGCTTCCGTAAATACCGGAATATTTTCGACATTAATACTCATCCCTGCCGCGAACGGATGTCCGCCAAAACTATTGAGTAAATGCGATTGAGAATTAACCAATTGATAGAGATCGATATTCTGAGTCGATCGAGCTGAACCTCTGGCAACTTGAGACTTTCCTTTTGCAACAACGTCATCACTATTCGTACTCAATAAAATCGTCGGTTTGCCATGCTCCTGTGCAATTTGTCCAGCAACTAAGCCTAATACTCCTGGTGACCAATTATTGTCTGACAGCACAATTACAGAAGTCGTCGATAAATCCAAATCGTCTAACTTACTCTGAATTTTAGCTGTCGTATTCTTCTGCAATTCCTTCCGCCGAGTATTGGCTAATTCTGTTTCAGCAGCTAACTCATGACAGCGTTCTACATCCTTACTAGTTAATAATTCCACTCCAAAACTAGCATCTCCATGAATCCGACTAATTGCATTAATACGCGGCGCAATTCCAAACGAAATATCTGTCGGTCGATCGCCATTACGTTTGCATAGTTTTAATAACTTATGAACCCCTGGACGGAATCCATCAATATCCTCATTATTTTGCAGTGTTAACCGCTTGATACCCTGCTGTGCTAGATAACGACAATCACCTTTTAATTGTACCAAATCAGCAATCAAGCCGATCGCCACTAAGTCCAATAAGTACTCGACAGGCTGCTGCGGAATATCCGGCAAAGTCGCATACAAAGCCTCAACTAATTTATAAGCAACCGCCACCCCCGCCAGATGAAATAAAGGGTGACTAGACTCAAAATAACGCGGGTTAATAATTGCCGCTACCGATGGACGTTCGATCGGTAAAGTATGATGATCGGTAACGATGATATCGACACCCAATTCAGCCGCATACTCTATCTCTTTAATATTTGTACTACCAGTATCACAAGTCACAATCAGCTTCACCCCTCGCGCCGCCAACCTTTCCACCCCAGCAATATTCAACCCATGTGATTCCTTCAGGCGATCGGGAATATAATAACTAAGTTGCTCCCCTCGGCTGAAAAACTGCCCCAAACCATCCCAAAGCACACTAGTCGCTGTTACCCCATCCGCATCAAAATCACCCCAAATTGCCACCTTCTCGCCGTCAATATGTGCTTTTTTTAATCGCTCCATCGCTGCCGTCATTTCCGCTCCAAAAGCAACTGAACTAGTCGGTTGATATTTATCACAATCTAAATAACCAGGGATTCGATCGATCTCGCGCATCCCCCGCTGCCATAATAATTGGGCGGCATATTTACCATTAACAGTCGGTTTACATGCCCGAATCGCCGCGACAAATTCAGCAGGTATTTCTAATTGAGGTGGTAGTTGCCAATCCAGGATTGAGTTTGTCATTTTTTCCACTGTATCTGGCGAGGGGATGAGCTAAAATAATGCTAGCCAAATAATGTTATTTCCCTCACCAAACAAAGGAAGATAAAATGATGCTAGTAGAGTCTAAAACGATTAGCTTTGATGATTTTATTACCTGGTTGCCAGAGAGATCGCTAGATCGCTACGAACTTAGAGATGGAGAGATTCTAGAGATGCCCAAACCGCGAGGCAAACATTCTGAAATAGCTGGTTTCATCATTTCTGAGTTGAACTTCATCATTCGCCAATCCCCACTACCATATTTAATTCCGCGAGAATCGATGGTCAAATCGATCGATGGTAAGTCTGGTTAAGAACCAGATATTATTGTCTTGGATCAAGAACTGCTAGCTCAAGATCTCCGCTGGGAGGCTGAATCGATTATTATGCAAGGTAGTTCGGTTAAACTTGCAGTAGAAGTAGTTTCAACTAATTGGCAAGATGATTATGCCATTAAACAGATCGCTTATCAAGCATTAGGCATTCAGGAATATTGGATTGTCGATTATTTAGGATTGGGTGGTAGAACTTTTATCGGACATCCGAAACAGCCAACTATTTCGGTTTATTATTTGATTGATGGTGAATACGATTTACATCAATTTAGAGGTAGTGAGTTAATTCAATCGCCAACATTTCCAGATCTACAACTATCGATCGATCTATTATGAATGTCAGCGAAGCTAAAAATAGATTCGATCGAGACGAGCAGATTGAATACTTGTTTTTTTGGAGCCATCGACCAAAAAATCAATGTGTGATTGCTCCCGCGTAAATTTTGCTTGTGCCATATCGATCTATTAACCTAAGTAGCTGGATATTAATTAATATTTATTATGAGGTGTGTTAGCGATAGCGTAACGCACCTCATAATCTCTAACGGTGCGTTACGCTACGCTAACACACCCTACTTTTAACTCTCTAAAAAAGCCCACCTAGCAAAAACTAGATAGGCTTTAATAAAACAATAAAAATCAGTCTAGAATAGACCTAAAGTTAAAGAAGTCGCGATCGGTAAAGTAGCACCGATACCTAAGTAGATAGTGAACACAGTACCGAATAAGAATACTGCCATCGCTACTGGACGACGGAACGGATTTTGGAACTTGTTGACGTTTTCTAAGAAAGGAACGACCAAAAGACCTAATGGTACACCAGCCATGCAAGCGATTCCTAACAGTTTGTTAGGTAATACGCGTAAAAGTTGGAATACAGGCCACAAGTACCACTCAGGCAAGATTTCGAGCGGAGTAGCAAACGGATTTGCAGGTTCGCCAACTAGAGCGGGATCGAGAATAGCTAACGCTGTACAACAACCGATCGTCCCAAAGATTACGACAGGAAAGATATAAAGTAGATCATTCGGCCAAGCTGGTTCGCCGTAATAGTTATGACCCATCCCTTCAGCTAGTTTCGCTCTGAGATAAGGATCGGTTAGATCCGGTTTTTTGAGAGTTGACATAGTAAATAATTGCGTAAATTATTAGTTATTTAGTGTTCTAAATCTACCGTTTACACGCAAGTCGGGACTGACTTCGTTTGAGGTTTTTACCCCCCCAACCCCCCTTATAAAGGGGGGCTTTGATTACATCCCCTTATAAGGGGAAGGCTTTTCTTGCTCCCTCCCCTTAGAAAGGGGAGGGCTGGGGTGGGGTAGATTTCCGCATCAACTCAACCAAACCCGCATGTACAAAGTAAGATTTACAAAGGACCAGAGATTCCTTGCTTGCGAATCATGATGAAGTGTAACAACATGAATACAGCAATGAACCAAGGCAATACGAAGGTGTGTAAGCTGTAGTAGCGAGTCAAAGTTGCTTGACCGACACTAGAACCACCACGGAGGAGGTCAGCCATTGCTACGCCAACGACAGGAATTGCTTCAGGTACGCCGGATACGATTTTCACTGCCCAGTAGCCGATTTGATCCCAAGGTAAAGAATACCCAGTTACACCGAAGCTGACTGTGATTACAGCTAAGATTACGCCAGTTAGCCAAGTGAGTTCGCGGGGCTTTTTGAAACCACCAGTGAGGTACACGCGGAAAACGTGAAGAATCATCATCAATACCATCATGCTGGCACTCC